>NZ_JAPNJY010000019.1:0-251210 GCF_026626625.1 Corallococcus sp. BB11-1
GGCCGGGCGTGGCCAGCGACGCGCACCTGATGGTGAGCTACCACCCGGTGCGCACCCCCGGGGGCGAGGTGCTGGGCGTGGGGGCGGTGGTGGTGGACGTCACCCGGCACAAGCAATCCGAGGGGGAGCTGCGCGCCACCGCGGAGTTCCGCGAGCGCTTCCTGGGCATCGTCGGCCACGACCTGCGCAACCCCCTCAACGCCATCCGCATGGCGGCCAGCTTCCTCATCGCCAGCGAACAGGTGCCCCCCGCGCTGGCGCGCACCGTGGGCCGCATCATCAGCAGCACGGACCGGATGACGCGGATGATCACCGAACTGCTGGACTTCACCCGCAGCCGGCTGGGCGGCGGCATCCCCCTGACGCCGGGCGCGACGGACCTGGGACTGGTGGTGCGCCAGGTGGTGGAGGAGCTGGAGCTGGTGCACCCGAACCGCACCGTGCGCGTGGAGTCCACGGGGCCGCTGGGCGGTCAGTGGGACGCGGACCGGCTGGCGCAGGTCCTGAGCAACCTCGTGGGCAACGCGCTCCAGTACAGCCCGCCGGAGTCCACGGTGGTGGTGTCGCTCCAGGGCGGACCGGAGCAGGCCGTGGCGCGGGTGAGCAACCCGGGCCCCCCCATCCCCAAGGAGGAGCTGGACCTGCTCTTCCACCCCTTCCAGCGCGCGCAGACGGGCGCCCACGTCCCCTCCGGCCTGGGCCTGGGCCTCTTCATCTCCGACCAGATTGCCCGCAGCCACCGGGGGACCCTCACCGTGGAGTCGGGACCGGAGCAGACGGTCTTCACCCTGACGCTGCCCCGGGGCGCGTAAGCCCCCAGGGGCGCCGGGCCTCCAGGGTTCCACCGGGTCATGCCCGCCCGCCCCCCCACCGCCCGAGCCCCGGGCGACACCCGGGATTGGAATTCCCCAGGGCCCTGCCCTAGCGTTGGCGCGTGTCCACCACGCAACACTCCGCCACCCTGCTGCTCGTCGAAAACAACCGGGACGTCCGCGAGGCGCTGAAGGAGATCCTGGAGTCGGAGGGCTACCGGGTGCACACGGCGGTCAACGGTCAGGACGCGCTGAACGTCCTGGCGCGGCTGGAGTACATCCCGGGCCTCATCCTGCTGGACCTGGTGATGCCGGTGATGGACGGGCACGCCTTCATCGAACACCTGCGGCGCACGGGGGCCCTGGACCTGACGCGGGTGCTGGTGCTGACGGCGCACCCCACCCTGCCGCTGCCGCACGGGGTCTCCGGACGGCTGGGCAAGCCGGTGCGGCTGGAGGAGCTGCTGGACGCCATCGCCGTGCACGCCGCGCCGGCGGCGTGAAGCGGCCGTCCGCGCGCCGTCAGGCCGTCAGGTGGACGGCTGGCAGTGCCGGGCCACCAGCCCCAGCAGCTCCGTGATGTCCACGGGCTTGCGCAACAGCCCCACGGTGCCCGGGGGCGCCTTCGCGCTCGGGTGCGCGGTGAGCATCAGCACCGGCAGGTCCTTGAGCCGGGCGTCGTCGCGCACGCGGTGGAGGAACTCGTGTCCGTCCATCACCGGCATCATCAGGTCCAGCAGGATGAGGCACGGAGGCTGGATGTGGGCCAGCGCGTCCAGGGCCAGCTGGCCGTTGGCCGCCTGCACCACCGCGTAGTCCTCCATCTCCAGCAGCTCCGCCACCACCTCGCGCAGGTCCGGCTCGTCGTCGACGATGAGGATGGTGGAGCGAGGCGTTGTTCTCAACACGGAGGACAGCCTACGCAGGTCCCACGGGCACCGCCAGCAATGACGCCGCGCTGTGCATCGGCTCCGCTGCGTGCAACCCCGCAACACACGAAAGGGCGTCAGCCCCACGCCCGCCGTCTCCCCGCCTGAGAAAACGGGCGTCGGGCCGTTGCGCCCGGGGACGGCAGCCCCTACCCGTCCCCTGGCGTGCCCATGAACCTCATCGCCGACCTCATTGAAGCGAACCTGGATGTGCTGGTGCGGCGCTTCGTCGAGGAGACGCGCGGCCGGGAGAGCAGCCAGGGCCTGAAGCCGTCGGAGATCATCACCACGCTGCCGGAGTACCTGCGCGTGGTGGCGGCCATCTGCCGGCATGGCCCCACGCCAGAGCACCTGGAGACCCGAGCGCGCCTGGAGGAGGCGCACATCAACCTGCGCCTGCGGGTGGGCGCCACGCAGGAGGACGCGACGGATGAGTACACGCTCCTGGGCCAGCTCATCCCCCGGCTCTGGGACGACCTGCGGGACGCGGAGCGGCCCGTTGCCCGGGACCTCCAATGCCTCTTCCACCAGTTGGAGGAGGCGATGGACCACGTCGTGCTCCTCTTCTCCGGCTATTCGCTGGAGGACCGCCAGCGGGAGAAGCGCTTCCTGCGCCAGTTGGACGCGCTGGCGCCCCGGAGCCTGGAGGCGCACGAGGACGCGCACGCGCGGCTGAAGCCGCTGGTCGACGTCGTCGTCCGCGCGCTGGAGGCCACCGGGGCGGAGCTGTTCCTGGTGGACGACGGGGGCGTGATGATGGTCGCCGTCGCGGACGCGGAGCAGGCCGTGGCGCCCCCGGGGCGCCGCCGGGTGGACTCGCGGGGCCCGTCCTTCCTGGGGCGGGTGGCCCGCTCGGAGGAGCCGCTCGTGCTCGCCCAGGCGCACGGGCTGGCGGAGGCGGAGCGCGAGGGGTTGCATGCGGAGGGCTGGAGCACCCTGCTGGGCCTGCGCCTGTGGCCCCACGGCGAGCTGATGGGCGTGCTGTGCGTGGGCTTCGCGGAGGCCCGTCCGGTGCCGCCGCAGACCAAGCGCTTCCTGGAGACGCTGGTGGAGTACCTCTCCGGCATCCTGGACCGGGCCCTGCTGCTGGGGAGGCTCAACGCGGCCCACCGGCGGCTGGAGACGTCGGAGACGCGCTACCGGCTGGCGAGCCAGGCCTCCTCTGATTCCGTCTGGGATTGGGACCTGACCACGCAGGAGGTGGCCTGGAGCGGGGGCGTGCAGGACCTGTTCGGCTTCGCGCCGGAGGAGACGGGGGGCACGGCGTCCTGGTGGGTGGGGCGCATCCACCCGGAGGACCGCGAGCGCGTGGAGCACGGCATCCACGCGGTCATCCAGGGCACGCAGGCGCGCTGGCAGGACACGTACCGGTTCCAGGACCGCCAGGGTGGCTACGTGCGCGTGCTGGACACGGGCGTCGTCACGCGCGACGCGCAGGGCCGGGGCGTGCGGATGGTGGGCGCCATGCAGGACATCACCGACCGGTGGGAGACGGAGACCGGGCGCGAGCGGATGCTCCAGGAGGCCCAGACGGCGCGCGTCCAGGCGGACCGGGAGCTCAGCCGCCTCAACACGCTGCTGCACCAGGCGCCCGTCGCGCTCGCCATCCTCCAGGGGCCCACGCACGTCGTGGAGCTGGCCAACCCGCGCATCTGTGAGCTCTGGGGCCGCACGCTCCCGCAGATGCTGCACCGTCCGGTGATGGAGGCGCTGCCGGAGGTGCGGGGCCAGGGCCTGCTGGAGCTGCTGGACCAGGTGTTCACGACGGGCAGGCCCTTCGTGGGCAACGAGGTGCCCGTGAGCCTGACGCGGGCGCCTGGAGGCGCGCTGGAGGACGTGTACTTCAACTTCGTCTACCAGCCGCTGCTGGGGACGGAAGGCGACGTCGAGGGCATCCTCGTCGTCGCCACCGACGTCACCGACGGGGTGCGGGCCCGGCAGCGGACGGAGGCGCTGGCGGCCACGCTGCACGCCAGCGAGGAGCGGCTGCGGCTGGCGCTGGACGCGGTGGACATGGGCAGCTGGGACGTCAATCCCCTGACGGGGGCGTCGTCCTGGGACGCGCGCTTCCGCGCGATGCTGGGGCTGCCCGAGCACGGGGAGGTGTCGCTCGCGGAGGCCATGCAGTTCGTCCACGAGGAGGACCGGGCGAAGGTGGAGCAGGCGATGGCGGAGGCCAACGTGCCGGGGGGCAGCGGGGAGTACGCGTGCGAGTACCGCGTGAGGCTCCCTCGCGGGGACGGCGCGAAGGAGCGGTGGCTGTCCGGGCGCGGGCAGGTCCACTTCAGGCCGGACGGGCGGCCCGCGCGCTTCGTGGGCACGGCGCTGGACGTGACGGAGCGCAGGCGCGCGGAGGCGATGGCGCGGCAGCGCGCGGACTTCGAGCAGTACCTGGTGGGCATCGTGTCCCACGACCTGCGCAACCCCCTCAACGCCATCGTGCTGGGCACCACGTCGCTGCTGCGGCGCGACGAGCTGAACGAGCGCGCCACCAAGGCCGTCCTGCGCATCCAGGCCTCCGCGGAGCGGGCGGTGCGGATGATCCGCGACCTGCTGGACTTCACCCAGGCGCGGCTGGGCGGGGGCATCCCGGTGCAGTGCCAGGACCTGGACCTGACCGCGCTGGCGCGGCAGGTGGCGGAGGAGGTGCAGGTGAACTTCCCCGAGCGTGACCTCCAGACGGCCACGACGGGGCGGGAGGCGCGCGGCTGCTGGGATCCGGACCGCATCGCGCAGGTGCTCACCAACCTGCTGGGCAACGCGCTGAAGTACTCACCGGAGGGCACGCCGGTGACGTTGCGCGTCCAGGACACGCCCCGGGACGCCATCCTGGAGGTGCACAACCAGGGAGACCCCATCCCGCCGGAGCTGCTCCGCCGCCTCTTCCAGCCGATGCAGCGCGGCGCGCCGGGCATGGACCGCACGACGCGCAGCGTGGGGCTGGGGCTCTACATCGTGCAGAACATCGTCCAGGCGCACGGCGGCACCATCGACGTGACGTCCACGCAGGAGGCGGGGACGACCTTCACGGTGAGGCTGCCCCACGACAGGACGGGGCAGGCGGCCAGGGGATAGGGCCTTGTCCGGGCCGCCCCCGGGCCCCGGGCAGCCGGCCGAGCACGCGGGGCCGGGCCGCGTCCCGCCTAGACGGCGAGTGCCTACGCTTGGGCATGGCCACGCATTCGACATTGGAGGACACGACAGCCAGTCCCTGGGTGGACGTGACGGTGCCGGTGCGCGACGGGATGGTGCACTGGCCGGACAACCCGCCCATCCAGGTGCGCCCCCACCTGGACCTGGCGAAGGGGGATGCGGCCAACGTGTCGCACCTGTCGCTGGGCGTGCACTCAGGCACCCACGTGGACGCGCCCGTGCACTTCATCCCGGGGGCCTTGGGCGTGGACGCGCTGCCGCTCGACCGGCTCCTGGGGGACGTGCGGGTGCTGGCGCTGCCTGGAGGGCCGGCCATCACGGCGGAGGCGCTGCGGGAGCACGCGCCGCGGCGAGGTGAGCGATTGCTGTTCAAGACAGCCAACTCCCGGGGCCGCTGGGACGCGTCCGACTTCCAGCCGGGCTTCACGTACCTGTCGAGCGACGGGGCGCGCTTCCTGGTGGAGGCGGGGGTGCGCACGGTGGGCATCGACTACCTGTCCATCGCCGGCATGGAGGAGGGGGAGCTGACGCACCGGCTCCTGCTGGAGGCGGGGGTGTGCATCATTGAAGGGCTGGACCTGACGCGGGTGGAGCCCGGCCCGCACGAGATGGTGTGTCTGCCTTTGCGACTCGCGAACGGGGACGGGGCTCCGGCGCGGGTGCTCCTGCGCTCACGGACGTCCCCGCCGACGCATGGATGAACAGGAGAGCCACCACAGAAAGCCGTCGCCGTGTTCCCCGGCACCCGCGAGGTGCGCATCATCGACCAGCCCCAGCCCCCGGTGGTGAAGGGGACGGAGGTGCTCTTGCGGGTGCGGGAGGTGGGCATCTGCGGCACGGACCGGGAGATCGCCGCGTTCGAGTACGGCGCCCCGCCCCCGGGCGAGGACCACCTGGTCATCGGACACGAGGCCCCGGGGATGTTGCTGCACCGCACGGGCATCAAGGAAGTGGTGCGGCTGGCGTGGAACTGAGGGTGCTCACGAAGGAGCGGCTTCGGGCGCGGTGAGGGGGTAGAGCGTCCGGAGCTGGATGCGGTGATGGTAGGCCGCGAGATACGGCTTGCCGTCAATCAGGATGGCGACCTGGCGGGGAGGCTCGGGCTGCTCGCGGAGCCAGGCTTCCGCCTCCTCGCGGGTGGAGAACGTGGCCACGGGGTGGCTGCCTTTTCCCACATGTCTCGCAAGTAGAACTTGAGGATGGGACTGGAGAGCAGCCTGCGGGTCTTCAGCTCTGGTAGGTCCATCACGTAGAAGTACTCGCCCGCGACCAGCACGGACGCCCGGTCTGGCACCGGGGGCTGCGCCATCAACCACGCGTCCGCTTCCGCCCGGGTGTCGAAGGCAGCGAACACGAACGGGGGTTCTTCTTCCTCGATGCTCTGGCGGTATGCCCGGGAGGAGCAGTCGCTCCTTGTCATCCTCGGATTGGGATTCCCCGATGAGCCGCCCCAGCAGTTCCTGCGTCTCAAAGGACAGATTCTCGTGTTTCAAGGTATGGCCCCATCACGACCGTCTCATGGGCGCTGTTCACACCACCGGCGTCGGCAGGTGCAGCACGCTGCCGCGCGGGAAGGCTCCCACGTCCTTCTGGAACGCATTCAGCAACGGGGCCGTGCCCGCGAGCGCCTTCTGGAACTCCGCCGCCGCCTCGGGGCCACCGTAGTGCCCGCCCAGTTCCGTGGCGCGCGCCTGGAGATCCGCCTCCACCTCCTCCGCCGTCGCGTAGCGCTCCGCGGGGTCGCGCTGGAGCAGGCGGTGGAGGATGGCGCGCAGGGCCGGTGACAACCGGAACATCAACGACTCGATGTCCTCGGGCCGGTACGCGGCGGCATGCGTGACGATGTTGCCGTAGTCTTCCGTGAACCGGCCCGCCTGCTCCGCCACCATCATCCCCTGAAACACCCGCTGCCCATCCGCTTCCGTCAGCCGCGCCTCCAGGTCCCCCATCAGCGCGCGCGGGAGGCTGTAGAGGTGCAGGCTCGTCGCCAGCTCCAGCAGCATGAGCCCCAGCGAGAACAGGTCCGAGCGCGCATCCGCGGCCTCGCCGAACAACACCTCCGGAGCACCGTAGAACGCCTGTCCATGCGGACGCGTGATGCTGGACGGCACCCTACCCGGCAGCCGTGAGAAGGCATCTCCCAGGTCCGTGAGCACCAACGTCCCGTCCGGCGTGAACCGCAGGCCCTGCGGATGCAGGTCGCGGTGCACGAAGCCCAATGGCAGACCCCGCTCATCCGCGTGCCCATGCAGGAACGCAAGCAGGGACGCCAACTGGAGCCCTACGTGCAACAGGAAGGCTTCGGAGTACGCATGCACATACACCAGCGGCAGCAACGACACGTCATCCAACGTGTAGCCGGGGACATGCTCCCATTCGAGGTACAGGACGCCCGCCGCTTCATGCCCGCCGTTCAGCCGGGCGATGCGCGGGTGCTGGAACAACCGCGCGAGCTTGACCGTCTCCTGCATCCGCACGCGGGGGTCTCGCAGGCCCGACACCCGCCGCCCATCCAGGGGCAGCGCCTGGAGGAACACCGGCACGGGTTCACGCCCGGGCTGCCGCCGGATGGCGATGAGCTGCTGCTCCCCGTGACTGCTTCGCCGCAACACCCGCGCCAGCTCGAAGGACCTGGAGCCCGTCTTGAACAGCACTTCGGGAGGGGGAGGATTCACCGTCCTGGAAGGACTCATGCCGTGCGGGCTCCTTGCCATCCACGCGGACTCAGGCATCCGGGGAGAACAAGGGCAAACTACCTTCTACGTTACCTGGAAGTGGAGGACCCAGCGGGTTCTATTAGTATAATTTCAAGACCCGAGGCTCTTTACCAGTATGACTCATGGAAAGGCGTGCACGATACGGTACGCCCAGGTGCGCGGCATCCGGACCGCGCCGGCCTTGGAGCCCGGGAGCCACTCCCCGCCATCAAGGTTGCCATAGACGAGGCACACCGGGATGACGCGCCGGTCCGGCAGCTCCGCCCGGGTGTAGCGGCCCGTCACCCTTCCCCCGCCCGTCCAGAGCTGCCCGTACAGGCGTGTTCCGGTGGGCAGATCCCCAAAGCTTTCGACGGTGAGGCTGACAATGGGGCCATCGCGGACAATGAGCTCTTCCGAGTTGTTGCCCGGCTGATTGATGTCCGTGAGGATGCTGGCGCTGCCGGTCTCATACATGGAGAGCTTGCGCATGGCCTCCAACGCTCCTTCGGGGCAGCGGCTCGGGTCGGGGCGGATCTGCGCTCCCGCGCAGGCGGTGAGGGCCACGGCGCCAGCGGCCAGGGTGCACCGCTTGAGCTTCCCGAGCGCCCCCGCGCGCACCGGAGAGGAATTGACGGCCACCTGCCGCGGCGCACGAAGGGTCATGTCTTCTTTCTCCTGCTGGAACAGTGCGGGTGGAAGAGCCTCCCCCGTCAGAGGCGCGCGAGCTTGGTACGGCCCGGGGTGGGGCGCCATTTGCTGGACGCCCGGCACCGGGGCCACGACGCCCGGGACATACCCCAGACGCCACGAAGCGAGCCCCGCGATGAGCGACCCCGCCAGCAGCACGGCACCGAGCACGGCCCACCTCAGCGGAAGCGAACGCCAACCGCCCCCACGCGCGGCACGGGACGCCCGGGCTTCGACCTCCGCCACCTTCGCCGGGTCGCGTTGGCGCAGCTCCCGCGCCTCACGCAGCCGGTGGACCTCTTCCACATGCCTCGCCCGCGCCTCCCGCAGGGCCACCTCCTGCCCCGGCATCACGGGCCCCTTCGCCTCCGCCGCCTCCAGCGTCGTGCGCGAACCACTGGACGTCCTCTCGCGCCAGCCGAACAAGGGGGCCTCCCACGCCGCGTCAGCGATCGCCAGCGCCCGGCGCACCTCCCGGGCCAGGGAGGCCGTGCCCTCGGGGCGCTGTTCGGGCGCGAAGGCCAGCAGCCGCAGGATGAAGTCCTCCAGCAGCGCCGGCACACGCGGGTTGAGCTCCTTCAAGGACCCCAGGCCCTGGGATACCAGGGGCTCGATGGGCACGATCCACGGCAGCGCGGGGTACTGGTCCACCAGCAGGCGGTAGAAGGTGACTCCGACCGCATACAGCTCATCCGCCACTGAGTAGGTGTAGGGCTCCAGGGCCCCGGGCCGGCGCTCCGCCGACGCCCGCCACCGGAGGATCTGGGGGCTGTAGTAGCGCGGACTGCCCGGCGGAAGCCTGGCGGTCTGGGTGAGGGTGGGCGCCCCCTCGTACCAACCCGCGCCCCAGTCCAACAGCTTCACCTTGCCGTCGGGGGTGACCAGGACGTTGTCGCCCTTGAAGTCCCGGTGCATGGCGCCCTGCGCGTGCGCGGCCGCCAGCGCCTCCAGCACCTGCGCCAGCAACAGCGCCACCTGACGAGCAGTCGGGTTGCGAGCCAGGGCCCATTCGTAGAGCGACTCACCCTCCACGTACTCCATCACCAGATAGGGGTGCTCCACCGGCCCCAGCCGCCAGATGCCGTGCGTGATCAATCGCACCACGGCCCGGTGGTGCACGCGGGCCAGCAGCGCCGCCTCCCGCGCGAACCACCGCTCCCCGGGACGCCGCGACAACTTCAACGCATACAGCCGCCCGCGCACGCGGCCCGCCCTGCGCACCGAATAAGTGGTGCCATAACCTCCCGCCCCCAGGCGTCCCACCACCTCCCAGCGCTCCACCCGGGTGCCCGGCGGCAACCACTCCGCGGACAACAGGACGTGCCCTGCCCCCATCCCGGAGCGTCCGACTTCCAGCGACTCACGGCTCACAGGGACAATCCTTCCCACCGCACCGCACGGTCGGCTTCCTGGTTCCAGGCTTCCATCAGGTAACGCGCGTCCGGCGCCGAGCCCTTCGGCATGTGCCACTCCACCACGGCCTGTCCGCGCGTCCCTGGCGACAGGCGGGCTTCGAGCATCCGCACGGGTGCCTCCAGGACGACGCGGCCTGGCTTCCCGTCCGCCTCCAGCAGGGTCAGCCGCGCCACGCCCGGCATCCAGGGTGCTGCGTCCGGGGCATTGCCCAGGGTGAACGCCATGACCCGGGTCGCGACGTGGCGGTAGAGCACGGTGCTCCCCATGACCTCCAGCCCCGGGCCGTTGAGGGCCTTGACCGGCCGCTCAATCAACACCTCCGCTGGCCCCAACGCACCGATGAGCACCGCGCCCCCCAGGCCGGTCTGGGCGCACTGTGCCCGCAGGAGCGCGAAGCCCGCCTCCGTGGCGGCGCACTGGCCCCGGAGCAGGGCCAGCTCCTCGCCCAGGGCTTCAGGGGACAGGGCGTGGCGGGAGACTTCCACCAGGGTGTCCACCTCCTTCGGATCCGTGACGAGCAGGAACGTCACCTGCCGGGGCGCGTCCTCGCCCGCGAAGCGCGCCGTGACGAGCGGCCGGGCGGAGTCGGGCATGGCCACGGACGGGCGCAGCACCATCACGCCCGGGTACACCTTCACCTGGGCGAACAGGGGCGCCAGCGCCTTCGTGTCCACGGAGGACGGCAGGATGTCATCGTTGAACACGACGGTGGTGACCACGCCGGGAGCGACGCGCAGCAGGTGGAGCGTCGTGGCCTCGTCGGCCCGGACCACGAGCCGGCGCTCCTGATGGACGCGCCGGTCCGGAGCCCCCGCCCGCGCCGGAGCCGCCGCGACCAGCGCCATCACCAGCATTGGCAAGACAACCGCACGGGATGCGAACACGCAGGCAACCTCCAGCGTCACACCCTACCAGAAGGGAGTGACGTGGCGGGGTGCCATGGAGGGCCGTGCCACGAAGCGCTTCAGGGGATGATTTCTGGAGACGCGGTGAAAAGCGCGTGGAACAGCGTCGTCTCCGGAGGCGCCTTCCACTCCACGAACAACGGCACTGGCCGGTGCGCGCTCTCCAAGGGCAACAGCCGGGCCCCGAACTCCGCTTCGATGGCGCTGCCAATCACTTGAGCAGGCGTCAGGAGGGACTCGGGGCAATGCTCGAATCGCACCTCCGCGCTGCGCATCCCCCCGCGCTCCCGCTTCTTCCGCACGGCATAGACGACATAGACAGGCGCCAGGATGCTGACGCACCCAACAGCAATCCACCGTGCCAGGGGTGCCGTCCCATCTTCGGGCGGGTAGGCAATACAGCGGAAACACGGCACGGTCGTCGGGGCCGTTCCATCACCCACCACGAAGCCGGGCAACTGGCGCTCCAGTGTCTCCAGGAAGGCGTGCCACCGCCCGATCTTCGGCAGCTCCTGCGCCCAGAGTGCCGCCAACCTTCCAGCCTCTGGACTCAATTCCTGTCGGAGATAGTAATCATCATCCGTTCGCCAATACCGCCTGGCCACCTCCAACAATTGATCCCCAGTCAATGACGTCACCATTCGCTTCCCCTCAAAGCAGGTAGTCGCCAAATTGGACGGGTGGCGCCTTCGACTGACACTTCCTTGTCATTTGCGCTCCTTCGATGGAAGCAGCGATAAATGGCATCCATGACAATCGTTGTCGAAGAGCCCGAGCATCCCCCACAGGAGCAGGCAAGGAACCACGCTCAAGCAGCCCCGCCGTCTGCTCTCATCCGATGTTGAGCGGCCTCTGGCACTTCGCACCTCTCTCAATGGATGCACCCATGATCATATCGGGACCTCCGAGCGCCCATGCCGTCGTCCAACTCATGTGATTGCGGCAAGTCTGGCCCCCAACAGTTGGGGGCACGGGAAGTGCCCACCCAGGGGCCCTCCCGCACTTCATGTGGATTCGCCGCGAGGAGGTCCCTGGTGAATGAGGAGCGCTGCCGCGCATTCCGGTCCCGCTGCCCCACGGCGAGCGGCCCTCCCCCGTGCGCTCGACGGTTCGCGGGACCTGCCTGGAGGATGCGCCTCGGCGGTTGGCACATGGCTCGAACCTGTCCGACTGTCGGACAGGTTCTGGTAAGCAGCGGCTGGCGGGGCGTCCCCATGGACTCCGTTACTGTCGTGCCCATCTCGAATCTGGGCTCCACGCCAAGTGCAAGAGAGCCCCCAGGCGGCAACCTCCAGCGTCGCCATCAAAGAAGCGCTGGATGCATATGAACTCCGCCACTCCTACCCCGAAGAAGCAGGGACCTCACGAGGAACGAAGGTGGCAACCCGGGAATCTGAAGCACAACACAAGCCCGAGTCGAAGCCCGAGCCGGCGGGGCAGGACTGGTTTCCCCCAGCACCATCCGAATCACCGGAGCGCGAGCGCCACCCCGAGTGCAGGCCCGTCCCGGTGCGACATCTGGGCGGCAACGAGCCACACAATGAATGCGCTGACAAGATTCCCAACAACAGCTTCCCTGGCTGGGATGTGCTCGTCAATGGGAAGAACTTCGACGGGCTGGTACTCATCACTCGCACGCTGTGGGATGTCAAGACGGATGACTTTGAAAAACAGCCGCCACGGCCTCAAAGGTTCTTTGTCAGGATGAAGCTGCCTGAGCTGAGGCGCGAAGCCAGGCTCGCAAGGGACTGCGGGTACAACTTCGTCATTGGAGTGCGAAGCGCCGCGCACAAAGCCGTGCTGTTCGACGAAGACCCCACCCTGAAATTTGTCATCATGGATTGGTGTTGAAATGACGGCCGCTCATAGAACCCTCATCATTATCGCCCACGCGCCCGCGCTCCAGAACAATGACGACCGCCCGACCGCGGTTGTCCATGCAATGAAACGTGCGCTGCCTGGCTTGCGCTTGGGGTGGACGATGTCCGAAAAGGAAGACCTCATCGCATTGCCTCAACGCGACGAGTGGGTCGCGGCCAACATGGCAAATGGAGGGTTTCCGTTCCTCTGCAACGATGATGATAACCATCTTGTGACGGTTGCTGGACTGGAAAACCCAAACGGTCTTGCCGCAGGGAGCCCGCCGCATCTTGAAATCCATGCGGACCTGCCACTCGACGCGGTCAGCATCGCGGAGGCTGTCGATGTGCTTGCAGGTTTAGCGGAGGGCGCTCGCGCGGTATGGGGGCATGCGACGCCGAGCGGTTATGGTGGGATCGTGGCGCAACAGTTCCGCCACCCCGGCGATGAGTTGCACGTTCCGCCCCTCGGACTGCCGTCGCTCAAGCTCCCGTGGAACAGGTCCACACCTGAGATTCCGCACTTTCTCGGGTGGCTGAACTACGGGTCTGCCGCTGCCGCGCAGGCCATCGGGTTCCCGGACCCACTCCGTGACGCCGCGCTGCTTTCACGGGCACGGCGCACGGCAACGGGCGGGTGGGTCGTGCAGCTCACCGATGCGCCGCTCGCTCTGGACAACCCTGCCCACCTGGACGCGCTCCAGCGGGCCTATGAGCGGTTCCCGGAGATCGGTGGACGCGCACCGCCTTGACCTCGACCAGGAGGCTTGGGACGCGGCTCAAGCCGTAGGAGAGAGACCCACTGCGCGGGCGTCCACGATGGTCGCCTCCCATTCGGGAGGTCATGCACCATTGCTCCAACCGTACAGATTGGCCCTCGCGCTTACGCTCGTGCCCGTCTCGGGAGCTGCTGCGGGGGCTGAGACGGCCACAGGGGCACGCGTTGGCCGTAAGCGCTCCGTGACCATCGCCAGCACGCCCGCCGAACCGCGGCCCATCGTCCATGTCGCGGCGGACGCCCGGACGGTATTCCTGTTCTCTGCGCCGATCCAGCGGAAGACCCTCACCTTCGCCGAATCCCTGATCCATGTCCTGGATGCGGGCGAGCGGTCGATCATTGTTCAGCCCGTGGCCAATCTCACTGACGGCGAGCGGCAGGCGATCGGGGTCTTCTTCGCTGACGGCCGAGCATCCACCCGGGCCGCCTTCGTGCTCGTGACAGACCCGAGCGACGTTGACGCACTGATTGACGTGCAGCGCCCGGAGCCTCCAAACACGGTCTGTCAGCCTTCAGATCATGCACCGGCGCCGAAGCCGGAAGACCTCGTGCTGCGTGGCTACGCAGACCTGAAGCATCCCCTCATTTTCGATTTCCCCTCGGAGCTTGCTCCCTCGGCTGCCCATGGGTTCTCCGAGGAGAACCTTCAAGTGAGGGGATAGCTCAGGGTGAGCCCTGGGGTACCTGCATCCACAAACCAGCCGCCTCCACGAAGGTTTCCATTGGGTAGCAGCCTGGAATCTCAGACCGTAGTGAGCGGCATGAGCCCAGCTCGGTCCAGCAGATCTCGCACGCGCCGCGTCAGCGCCACATGGTCCGGGTTGGCTACCGAGAAGCGCTCGGGGGTGAGGACGATCAGCGTGCCTTTGTCCTCGACCTGCTTGATGCGGACTGGAGCTGGGAGCGGCGGCACCGTGCCCCGCTGACGCGCGAGGTACGTCACCCAGCCAGGCCACACGCCGGCCTTGCCGTCCAGTTCCCGATGCGTGTGGGACATGGCCACCGCCCAATCAGGTTCCCAGGCCAGCGCCATGCTGCGCACCACCTCGGCCAGCACGGTTGCCGTGAGGATTCGCTCCGCGTTCTCCCCCTTGGCCGGTAGCGACAGGACGCACGAATTGGCAATGCTGAATTCGGCGTAGCTTCCGCATTTCATATTGACGGACGCGAAGTCCTGGCCGGCTCCATCGTTGTATGCCCCAACGCGAAAGCCCAGATCTTCGATAGGCGGCCCGCCGGGCTCCCGGTTCACGCCGCGCCGGAATGCTTCCGTCAACGCAGGGAGGGAAGGCGGCATGAGCGGGGTCTTGCGCCCCTTGCCGCGCGGTTTGGGAATCTTGTTCCAATGCGCCAGCAGGGGGTCACAAGCGGCCAGCAAGTTGAGAAAGGCCTCCGCTCGATGGGCGCACTCCTCGGGGGACTCCTTGCGAGGTCCCCAGTAGGCGCCAGCGTGGTAGGAGTCAGGATGGAGCGCAGGTGTGGGCTGAGTGGTCATAACGCGCACTTGTCAGCGTACCAAGGAGCGGGCCGGGGTGTGGATGACGGTGATTTCAGTGAAGCCCCTATTCTCAAGCAGCTTCCGCATCCCATTGGCTGCATGCATCTCGGCGACGTGCCATTCGATGCGGATGCCCAGGCCCTGGACGATACGGCGCTGCCGCTCGGCTTGATCCGCGAGGTCTTGGAGCTTGCCTGACGCCTCAAACCAACTCTTGGGGTCGAAGTTGTCCTCGAAGAATTCAGCGTAGCCGGGTCCCTTGGCCTCCAGCAGCACTCCCTCTTCGAAACCGTCGAACTTCACGCCACCAGCCTTCGTGCTCGTGCCACCGACCCAATACGCTTCATCCGCCGAATGCCCGGTGATCTGCTCCTGATAGCGTCGGGCACGCGTGGACATCGACTCCTTCACGGGCCCCCACTGCCCAGGCCCCTGGGAAGGGGCCCCTCCCTTCGAGGCAGTGTTCGCCCGCTGAAGAATGATGGCCGCCCCAGGCCCGCCGCTCAGTGCCGCCGCCGCGCGCCCTGCTGGCACCGCGATGCGCTCGAACGCCAACGCGCCTTCCGCCGACAGCGAGAGCACAGGCACCGAGACTTCCGCGCCCACCGCCATCGCCTTCAGCGTCCGTGTCGTGGCTGACGCTGCGCCCCCGGTGATGAGCAGGCCCGTCGTCAGCCGCGACACCTCGCGGATCTGCTCGCCACGCGTCATGTACTGGAAGCGCTCCCAGTACACGGGCGATGACGTGATGAGGGCCACCACTCCCGCTGGCAGGCGGCTCAGTCCCGCGACGCTGTCCACGGGATGGGTGAGCAACTGTCCCAGCGCGTGGTACAGCTCCACGAAGGCGTCCTCGGCTCCATCCAGGGTGCGGCTGATGACGTCCGCGTCGTCGTACACTTCCGCCATTGGGCGCCAGTCCGCCGCTTGGAGCTGCGCGTCCACGGTCCGGAAGACGCCGCCCTTGCCGCTGTAGAAGCGGCCCAGCTCGAAGCCATGCGCGCGGAAGGCGCCGTCCTTCCATTCAACCGTTGCCGCCTTCTGCTGGGTCCGTCCGGTGAGTGCCCACGCCAGATAGCCATCCGGTCGCAGCACCGCGATCTGCTCCCGGGAGAAGCGCTCCACCCGACGCAACAACTCCTCCCGTGTGACTTCGCCCCCCTCCAGCACCTCGCGCAGGATGAAGCCCGCTGCCATGCGAGGCGGGAAGTTGCCCAGCGTGACGGGCTTCCCCGAGAGCACGGCCAGCAGCCGCGCGGCATGCGTGGGCGTCAGCACTCCACCCAGGGGGCGCTCATCCCGCGCCTCCAGCCCCGCGTTCGTCAGCAACAGCTCCCAGCCGTCCGGTTGCACGTCGTCAGGGTTCGCGACGTCCGCCATCTCCACCGCGTTGACGGGGCTCGCCCCCGTCACGACTTCGCGCACGGCCTTGCGGCGGTACAGGGGCGGCGCTTCCTCACGAGGCGTGACACCCGGCACCGGGGCGGATGCACGCGGCGCCTCGTCGTTCGACGCGCGCGCCCCAGGGGAATCCGTGGCCGTGCGGGACGTGTAGCTCAGCGTCCTTCCGGGCCCGGCAGGCAACGAGGCGCAGCCGGTGAAGAGGAGGGCCACGCACCCGAGCAGGACGTCAGCGCGCATCGTCCACTCCCAAGCCCACCGAAGCGAAGGCACCTGGACGCAGCGTCCCGTCTCCTTCGGGGAACAGCAGCGTGCCGCCCGTGGCCACCGCGTAGAGCTTCCCCGCCGCGATTCGCCAGCGCGCTTCCGCCACGCCCAGGTAGCGCGCCCCGGGTTGGCCCAGGCCCACGCCCAGCCCCTTCACCGCCACTTCCAGGTTGCGCTCCAGGAGCTGCACCGCCACGCGCCCGTCCACGTCCAGGCGGCCCCAGGAGAAGGCCTCCACGCTCAGCGACAGCATCAAGTGCCGTTGCAGTCCGCGATAGCCCACGGCATCCCAGCCCACGCGGGCCTCGCCCTGGAGCGAGTACCCGTCCGGGAAGCGAATGGAGGTCAGTGGCACACCCTCCAGGCCCACTGCCTGGAAGCGCGCCAGTTCGTAGTCCGAACCGAAGAAGCCCTGCCGGAAGCCACCGTGCTGCCTGCGCGCCTCCAGCCGCAGCGATACGTCCCGCGTCGGCGTCACCGAATCCGCGCCCACGCCCAGCACCGCGCCCCAGGCGCCTCCGACGCCCGGCCGTCCTCCCCAGCCTGCCAAGAGGTGCGCTTCCAGGCCCGGGCGCCTGAGCACCACCGCCGTTGCGTCCAGGTGCGCCAGCGTCACGGACAGCGCATTCCCTCCGAATCGTCCCCAGTCATGCACGGCGGAGACAGCGAGCGTGTATCGCCCCGGCATGTGACTGGCTCCGAGGAGAACGCGCCCCACATCCAGCGCGACCTCCGCTCCCATCAGCCGCGCGCCCAGCACATCCGAAGCGAAGGCCTCCGTGTAGAGCGGCCCGACGGTGCCCGTGAGCAAGCCGCCCGCCGGGTGGTAGTCCGGATTCGTTCGGTTGGAGTAGCGGCGCACCAGATGCGCCGACAGCAGGCTGTAGTCCTCCAAGGCGCCCAGCCACACGCCCACGGGCGCCGCGTCCGAGCCCAACTTGAGGCCGCGCACGAGCTGGCCCCAGTCGGAGAGACGGTCCCAGTCCTCGCGTCGCACGCGGCCCGCGCCGCCCCACGCTCGCAGTCGGACGGGGGCGCCCAGGTTGAGCCCGAATTCCGGACCGCCATCCAGGATGAGCGTGGGCTCCAACTGAACGAAGCCTTCAGCCCTACCGCGGCCCGAGCGTGGCAGAAGCGCGAGCGTCGCCACCTCCAGCCGAGCCAGTGAAGACCAGGAGCGGGTTGGCGCCTTGGGCGCAGCGGCCTCGGATTCTGACGACGCCGTGGCCTCCCCCCGCATGGGAAGGAGCCATAGCCAAAGCACCGCCCACCAGCGGTTACCCATCGCTCGCGCCTCCTGGTTGCACTCTGGTGCGGCGTGCAGAGCCCGGTCGTAACCGCCCGGTCCGGCAAGTCATCCGAACCGGGCGACGCATGCCCCCGAGGGCATGTCAGAAGGCGAGAATCAGGATTTCAGACTGTTGGCGGCCGACTCCCAGCCCGGCGCACGCGCCGGGGCCTGGCACTGTCGTCACCTCGTCCGGGTGGGACGTGTCGAGCATGGGCACGGCAATCCCGCCCTCATCGTCCGGCACCGTCGCCCAGCAAGGCCTCGGGCGCGGCACAGAGGACTTCACCTTGAGGCAGGGGAAAGGACGTCGCCACGCGCCCCGGCGCTCATCGTTTCAGAAGACCTCAAGGGGGCATTGGAGCAGGCCAGGGCCACGGGGACGAAATGCACCGGGGCGTGGATTGCCCCGCAACCTTTCCGCCGCCCCCGGGTTCATCCCAGAAACCTCGCGGAGGCCACGGCCTCCGCCACCACCCCGGGATGCCCCCATGCGTCGCTCCATCGTCGTCGCCGTCGCCACCGTCGCCTTCCTGCTCGGCGGCGCCGCCAACCAGGCCCATGCCGAACGCCAGCCGCGCATGCGCGACGCGCTGGCCCACCTGGAGAGCGCGCTGTCGGACCTGCGCGCCGCCAGCGGGGACAAGGGCGGACACCGCGCGCAGGCCATCCGCCTCACGGAGCAGGCCATCACCTCCGTGCGCGAGGGCATCCAGTTCGACAACCGGCACTGAGACGCCCGCGCCTCACCCGCGCTCGAGCATGTCCCGGATGCGCGTGGCCAGCGACTCCATCGCGAAGGGCTTGGTCATCATCGCCATGCCCGGCTCCAGGAACCCGGACGCCATCGCCGCGTTCTCCGCGTAGCCCGTCATGAACAACACCTTCAGCCCCGGACGCGCGGCCCGCCCCGCGTCCGCCAGTTGCCGTCCGTTCAACCCCGGCAACCCCATGTCCGTCACCAGCAGGTCCAGCCTCGGCGCGCTCCGCAGCAGCCGCAGGCCCTCCGTCCCGTCGCTCGCCTCCAGCGTGCGGTAGCCCAGCTCCCGCAGCACCTCCACGATGAGCGCCCGGATGACCTCCTCGTCCTCCACCACCAGCACCGTCTCCCCGGCCTCCGACACGTGCGCGTCCGTGAGCCCCCGGGGCGCCTGCGAGTCCTCCGGCGTGCCCTCCCCCACGTAGCGCGGCAGGTACAGCCGCACCGTCGTCCCCTGCCCGGGCTCGCTGTACAACCGCACGGCGCCCTCCGACTGGCGCGCGAAGCCGTAGATCATCGACAGGCCCAGGCCCGTGCCCTGCCCCAGCGGCTTCGTGGTGAAGAACGGATCAAACGCCCGCTCCAGCACCTCCGGCGACATCCCCGTCCCCGTGTCGCTCACGCTCACGCACACGTACTGCCCCGGCGACAGGTCCCTCCGCCGCGCCGCGTACGCCGCGTCCAGGTGCGCGTTGCCCGTCTCCACCGTGAGCTTCCCCCCGTGCGGCATCGCATCCCGGGCGTTGATGGCCAGGTTGAGCAGCGCCGTCTCCAGTTGGTTCGGGTCGCACTTCGTGAGCCACAGCCCACCGGCCAGCACCAGCTCCAGCCGCATCTGCTCCCCCAGCGTGCGGCGCAGCAGGTCCTCCATGGAGGCCACCAGCGGGTTCACCTTCACCGGCTTGGGGTCCAGGGGCTGCATGCGCGAGAACGCCAGCAGCCGGTGCGTCAGCGCGGCGGCCCGCTGCGAAGCCCCCATCGCGCTGATGACGAACCGCTCCAGCTCCGACGTGCGTCCCTGGCGCAGGCGCTTCTGCAACAACCCCAGCGACCCCACGATGCCCTGGAGCAGGTTGTTGAAGTCGTGCGCGATGCCGCCCGTGAGCTGCCCCACCGCTTCCATCTTCTGCGACTGCCGCAGCGCGGACTCCGCGGCCGTCAGCGCCTCGCGGGCCTCGCGCTCCTCCGTGACGTCCCGGCCCACCGCCATCAACACCGCCTTGCCGGACTCCACCACCGACCACGAAATCCACCGCCACCGCCCGTCCTTGTGCCGGTAGCGGTTGTCCTGGTGGCGGGGCATCCCCGCGTCCCCCAGCTCCTCCACGTACCGCGTGGACTCCTTCAGGTCGTCCGGGTGGATGAAGTGCTGCACCGGCGTCCCCACCAGCTCCGCCTCCGTCCACCCCAGCATCCGCTCCCACGCGGGGTTGGCCGCGATGATGCGTCCGTCCACCTGCGCGTCCACCACGACCATCAGGTCATGGCTGAGCCGCCACATCAGGTCCCGCTCGGCGGTGCGCTCGGCGACGCGCGCCTCCAGCGTCTCGTTGAGCGCCCGCAGCCGCGCCTCCGCCTGCTTGCGTCGGGTGATTTCGCGCGTCGTGCCCATCACCCGCACCAGGCGGCCCTCCGGACCGGCGATGGGCTGCCCCTGCACCGACACCCAGTGCACCGACCCGTCCGGCCACACCACGCGGTAGTCGATGTCGTAGTCCACCTGCTCCGCGAGCGTGCGCGCGAAGGCCGCCCGCATCCGTCCCAGGTCCTCCGGATGGATGGTGGCCTCCAGGTCGTCGAAGCTGAAGGGCCCCTCCGGGCCGCGGCCGAAGTTCGCCCGGCACGTCGCGGACGCGCCGAGCGTCATCGTCGCCAGGTCCAGCTCCCACGCGCCCAGCTTCCCCGCCCTGAGCGTGAACTCCAGCCGCGCCTCGCCGTCGCGCAGCTGGCGCTCCCCCTCCACGCGCGCCGTCGTCTCGCGCACCACCGCGAGCCCCCCCAGGATGCGGCCCGTCCCGTCCCGCGCGGGGCTGTAGTCCAGGTCCATCCAGACGCGCTCGGGCACGCCGTGGCGCGTGAGGACCCGCGGCGCGTCCCGGTACGACACCGCGCCCCCGGAGAACACCGTCGTCAGCGCGTGGCGGTGGAAGTCCGCCATCTCCGGCCAGCCCTCCACCGCGGGCCGCCCCAGCATCCCCGGGTGCAGCCCCCCCGCGACGACCGCGAACGCGTCGTTGTAGAGCAGCACGCCCTGGGCGCCCCACAGCAGCAGCATGGGCACCGGCGACGAGAGCACCAGGCCCAGCGTCGTCCGCAAGGCGTCAGGCCACGTCCCCGGTGGGCCCAGGGGCGTCCCCGCCCAGTCGAACGCGCGGATCCGGGCGCGCAGCTCGCCCTCGCCTAACAGGAAGTCGGGATGCGCGGCGGGGATCATCCTCCGGACGCTAACGTCGTGCCCCGGCGCGCTCCATCCCGTCACCGGCCCGCGTGGAATTCCCGCTCGCGAGCGGACATCCGTCCCTGCCGTCCCTCATGCTCGGTTGCCCTGGGAACAGCCTCCAGGCCTCGCATCCCCCTGGACACGCCGGGCCCCGGCCATTAGGCAGCTTCCTCTCCCTTGAGCCCCTTCCCTCCACCTTCAGCGCGGTTCGCCCCCAGCCCCCCCGTGGTGTGGCTGCTTGAAGACTCCCCCCTGGAAGCCCAGGTGACGCAGGCCGCGCTCGCGGCGTCGTGTGACGTCCGGTGGTTCAGCGACGGCGCCACCCTGGTGGAGGCCCTGGGCTTCCACGCGGCGCCCGACGTGATGGTGCTCGACCGCGAGACGCCGGGGCTCACGGGGCTGGAGGTGTGCCGCTTCCTGCGCGCCACGCCCGTCACGGCCCAGATGCCCGTGCTGCTGCTGACGTCCCACCAGCGCCCCGAGGACGTCGCGGAGGGGCTGGACGCGGGCGCCAATGACTACGCCTTCAAGCCCTTCCGGCCCTCGGAGCTCGTCGCCCGCGTCCACGGGCTGGCGCGCTGGGGCGCGCGCCAGCGGCAGAACGCGCAGGAGGTCGCGGCGAAGCTGGAGCACGCCCGGCAGGACCTGTCCATCGCCCGGAGCACGCTGGAGGAGGTCCGCTCCGCGGAGGCCCGCGCCTGGCGGAGCGACCAGCGCTTCCGGCTGGCCGCGCGCGCCACCCGGGACGCCATCTGGGAATGGGATCCAGAGACGGACAGCCTGGACTGGAGCGGCAGCACCCAGGTCGTGCTGGGGACCCCCAGCGCGGGCCGCATCTCACGCGAGGCGTGGTGGCGCGAGCGCATCCACCCGGACGACCTGGCGACGGTGCGCCGGAGCTTCCGGGAGGCCATCGAGGGGAATGAAGAGACGTGGCAGAGCGCCCACCGCTTCCTCGGCGCGGAGGGCGCGTGGCTGGACGTGGAGGAGCGGGCCTTCATCGTCCGGGACAGCCGGGGGCACGCCGTGCAGGTGGTGGGGGCGCTGCAGGACGTCACCCTGCGCAGGCACCAGGAAGCGGAGGCGCGCAAGCGCGGCGACTTCGAACGACAGCTCATCGGCATCGTGAGCCACGACCTGAGAAACCCGCTGGCCGCCGTCCACCTGTCCGCCAACCTGCTGCTGCGGCGCCAGGGCCTCACCGACGTGCAGCAGAAGCAGGTGCACCGCATCATCGTGTCAACCGAACGGGCCGTGCGGATGGTGCGCGACCTGCTGGACTTCACCCAGGTGCGCCAGGGCAGCCTGGTGCTGAACCCCCGCGACATGGACTTCCACGCCGTGGTGGAGGCCGCCGTCGAGGAGGCCCAGGTCGCTGCCCCGGGCCGCGCCCTCGCGCTGTCCGTCAGCGGCGACGGCCGGGGAACCTGGGACGCGGACCGGCTGTCCCAGGTGGTGGGCAACCTGCTGGGCAACGCGCTGACCTACGGCGACCCTGACCAGCCCGTCCGGATCCGCAGCCACGCGCAGCCGGATGGAGTCGTGCTGGAGGTGCACAACGCCGGCCTCCCCATCCCCGCCCACCTGCTGCCCCGCCTCTTCGAACCCCTGGAGCGCGGCGCCGCTCAACAGGAGCGCCGGGCGGACCGGAGCATCGGCCTGGGGCTCTTCATCGTGCGACAGATGGTGCGCGCCCACGGCGGCACGGTGACGGCGCGCTCCTCGGAGGAGGCGGGCACCACCTTCACGGTGCTGCTGCCGCGCCTGCCCCCCGCTTCACCGCCAGGACCACGGCCTGGATGAACTGCTGGATGTCATAGGGTTTCAACAGCAACTCGATGACGTCCGGCCCGGTGTACTCCCGCGCGCCCTCGCGGTTGGTGGTGGTGAGCACGAAGGGGATGCCGGCGACCGACGGTGACGCGGCGAGCTTCTGGAACGCGTGCCAGCTCAGGTCGAACGGCACGCTGATGTCGTAGACGATGACCGAGGGATGGGCCTCCCGCACCAGCGTGGCGAAGTCCAGCGGCCCCCGGACGACGTCCTGCACCCGGGCCCCCTTCGTCTGGAAGCCCGCGTCATCCAGCAGCGCCTCCAGGGCCTCGATGAGGTCCTCACTTCCGTTCAGCACCAGGACGGTCGGCCTTTTCCCCATGGAGGACAAACTGCTTCCTCCCGCCGGGAACAGGAGGGGCCACCCTCCGGGCTGTCGGCGAGCGGACAGAGGCCCGGGTGCCTGGCCTCAGGCCCGGAGCGCGGGCGGCCCCGCGCGGGGCAGGTGCACGCTGAAGGTGGCGCCCTGGCCCTGCGTGCTCGTCACGGCCACCTGCCCCCCGTGGGCCTCCACGATGCGGTGCAGCCGGTACAGCCCCAGGCCCAGGCCGCCGTAGTTGCGCGTGGGCACCGCGCGCTCGAAGCGGCGGAACAGCCCCTCCACCCGGTCCGGCGCGATGCCGATGCCATGGTCGCGCACCCGCAGCAGCGCCGTGTCCGCGTCGCCCTGGACCTCCAGCTCCACCGGCTTGCCCGGGCCGAACTTCACCGCGTTGACGAGCAGGTGCGTCACCACCTGGCCCAGCCGCAGGGCGTCCCAGCGGCCCACCATGGGCATGGCCTCGCGCAGCACCAGCCGGCACCCGGCGCGCGTCGCCGCCTCCTCGGTGCGCCCCATCACGTCGCGCACCACCTGCGTCAGGTCCACGTCGACCAGGTTCAACCGGGGCGCGTGGCTCTGCAGCTGCGACACGTCCAGCAGCCCCTCCACCAGGTCCGCCAGCCGTTGCACCTGTCGGTCCGCCGCCACCAGCGCGCGCTCCAGCCGCTCCGGCTCCACCTGGCGTGAGTGCTTGAGCGCCGCCGCCGTGCCCTGCACCCGCAGGCGCAGCGCGGCCAGGGGCGTGCGCAGCTCGTGCGCGGCCACGGCCAGGAACTCGTCGCGCACGCGCACCGCTTCGCGCGTCTCGCGGTACAGCCGCAGTTGCTCCGTCACGTCGCCGATGATGCCCGCCATGCGCTGGGGCCGTCCGTGCGCGTCGCGGAGCGCCCGGCCCCGGCTCACGCACGAACGGTAGGCCCCGTCCGCGTGCCGCAGGCGGAAGGACACGTCATAGAGCGTGCCCTGCTCCAGGTGCTGGGTGAGCGCGCTGGCCACCTCGCCCCGGTCCTCCGGGTGCACCCGCGCGAGGAACGCGTCGAGCGTGCCCGCGAAGTCCTCCGGCTTGAGCCCCAGCATCTCCAGCAGGCGCGGGCTCCAGTACAGCGACTGGCCGCGCACGTCCCAGTCCCACACGCCGTCGTAGGAGCCGGACACCACCAGCCGGTAGCGCTCCTCGCTGTCGCGCGCGTCGCGCTCGGCCTGCTCCAGCAGCCCCACGCGCCGCTCCAGCTGCCGCACCATCCCGTACAGGTGCGGCTCCGTGGACAGCTCGCCGGGCACGGGCGCGGGCAGCGGCCCTCCGGCGTGGGCTTCGCGCAGCAGCAGCGCCACGACCTCGTCGTTGCCCTGGCTGCGCCGTACGAAGCCGTTGGCCCCCACGTTGGCCGCCATGCGCAGGTCCAGCTCGTCCGGCGCGGTGGCGTGCGTGAGGATGACGGGCACGCGCGCGAGCCGGGCATCCTGGCGCAGCGCCAGGCACAGCCGGAAGCCGTCCAGGCGCGGCATCAGCACGTCCGCCACGACGATGTCCGGGGAGCGCCGCCGCGCCAGCTCCAGCGCGCCCGCCCCGTCCTCCGCCGCCATCACCTCGAAGTGGAACGGGGCCAGGGACAGCTGCAGCAGCTTGCGGAAGACCGGATCATCCTCCGCCACCAGCACCTTCAAGGGGCGGGAAGGTTCGATGTCCACCCCGGCCGCTGGCAGGCCCTGGCGCACCGCCTCCAGCCTCGCGCCCAGCGAATGGGTGGGGCTGACGAAGCCCGCCACCGGCACGCCCAGCCGTCCCAGCGCCTCCCGCTCCGCGACCGGGGCCTCCACCCAGAGGGCCGCGCCCGCCTCCGCCAGCGCCTCGCGCAGCACCCCCGCCTGCCCTCCCAGGGCGGTGAGCACCCCGGCCGGCATCAGCACCAGGTGGACGGGCGGCGCTTCGCGCAGGGCAAGCGTCAGCGCCTCCAGGCCCACCGCCAGCAGCACCCGCCACCCCTGGCTCTGGAAGGCCAGATACAGCAACTCCCGGTGGGGCCCGGGGGCTTCGACCAGCAGCAGGGTGGGCTTCATCAGAGGGGAGGGGGCGGGACGGACGGGCGCGGACGACGGGTCGTTCTGGACGGTGGGGCCCAGGGCCCGCGACCAGGATGAAGGAAAGCCGCAGTGTGGGGATGAGGCGCACCGAGTCAAGGCAACCGTGCGGAAGTGTTGGAAGCTGGAAGCCCCCACGGCTGCCCTGCGCCAGCGCGAGGAGGCGCACGCGCAAGCAGCGCCCGCCGCCCGCCATGACGCGACACAGCTACAACCGGGCTACAGGTACACTTCGCTTGCGGTGGCCGGGACGTGGCACGTCGGCTGTGTTATTCGACCAGACATGGGTGCCAAGAAAATCTCGGCGCAGGAGAAGCTGACCGGGTTCCAGGACCGGATTCGCGCCGCGGGGCTGCGCAGCACCGCGCCCCGCGTGGCCGTGCTGCGCAAGCTGGAGACCGCCACCGCGCCGATGAGCCACGCGGACCTGGTGGAGGAGCTGGGCGGCGAGGGCTACGACCGCGTCACCATCTACCGCAACCTCACCGACCTGACCGAAGCGGGCCTCGTCGTGAGGGCCGACCTGGGCGACCACGTCTGGCGCTTCGAGCTCAAGCGCGCCGGCGGCACCGAGCACACCAACAACCACCCCCACTTCACCTGCACCGACTGCGGCACCGTCGCCTGCCTCCCGGAGGAGTCCGTGCGCCTGACCACCGCCCGGGGCGTCCCCCGCGCCGTGTCCCAGCGCGCCGTGGAAGTGCAGCTGCGCGGCCTCTGCGACCGCTGCGAGTAGCCCCCTCCCCTGCGGCCGGCCATGGGGGCGTCCGCCCTTCGTGTGCTCACTGGTAGGCATAAACCTACATTGCCGCTTCCCCTCCCCCGTACCCGGGTACAGATTGTTTCGGGCGAGGGTAGGAGGCCCGCTGTCCCGGCTCGGGGGACGGCCCGGGGCGCTCCCTGGGCTCGCAGGGGGAACGGGATGGAAGCGCATCACACGCTGCTGGTCGTCGACGACGACATGGACATCCGGGATGCACTCCAGGACGTGCTGGAGCTGGAGGGGTACGCCGTGCAGCTGGCGGCGGATGGCCTGGAGGCCCTGGAGCGACTGCGTTCCTCGGAGCCCCGGCCGCAGCTCATCCTGCTGGATTTGATGATGCCCCGCATGGACGGCGTCGCCTTCCGCGAGGCGCTGCGCAACGAGCGGGCCTGTTCGGACATCCCGGTGCTGGTGGCCAGCGCGGAGCTGGACCTGCGCAGCACGGCGGATGGGATGGACGTGGCGGGCTACCTGCGAAAGCCGCTGGACCTGCCCGCCCTGCTGACCACCGTGAAGCGCCTGTGCCTGCCCGCCTGAGGGTTCCAGGCCGCCTGCCTGCCCTCCAGGAAGGCAGGCGGCGCTGACGCAGGGAGCCAGTTGGCGTGGGAACAGGGCCGCCCCACCCTTTTGGGCAGACGCGGTCCACACGGACGCGAACCACACGCAGACAAAGGGAGCGGGACCATGAAGAAGCTCATCGTCGCGGCAGTGATGTGCGTGGGAACGGCCGCTTTCGCGCAGAGCCCCACCGGGACGCCGTCCAACCCGGCGCCCAGCGCGCCGAGTGACCAGCAGCTCAAGGGTCCGACCACGGGCGTGGAGGCCCAGGAGGTGGGCCCCGCCATCGGTGACACCGCCAAGAAGGTGGTGGGCGCGGACGACAAGTCCAAGGCCGTCGCCGCGGGCACCTGGAAGATGAAGGACGCGTACAGCCTGTCCGGCACCGTCAGCAACCAGGACGATGACGACGTGACCATCGCGCGCACCGGCAACCTGCCGGCGGTGCAGTTGGACGTGCGCGACCAGACCGTCATCACGCTGGACGGCAAGACCGTGAAGGCGAACGAGCTGCCGGAGGGCGCCAGCGTGCGCGCGAAGTTCCAGTTGGATGGCGACGACTCCGTGGCCCTGGAGCTGAAGGCCACGTCGCCCAAGGGCGCGCCGAAGAAGTAACGCGCGCTGGCACCCACCGTGCTTCACGGCCGGGCCCGCCTCCCACCAGGGACGCGGGCCCGGCATTTTTTTCATCCCGTCCCTACTGCCCAGACAGGGCACCCGGGGTGCCCGTCTGGGAAGGGAATTGCCCTCTTCAGGGTGGGCCGTGAGCGGAACACCCGTGCTCCAGGGCAGGTACGCCGCTTGCTTAGGGGACACGCGGGGAGATCACGGTGAATCGACGACTGCTGGGCGTGTGTGTTGGGGCGATGGTGCTGTCGGCGTGGGGTTGCGGTGGGGCGGACGGGCCCACGACCCCGGTGGATGACTCGGACAACATCGACCCCCGACCAGGGATTGATGCGGGGACCGACGCGGGGACGGAGGCCGACGCAGGCACGGATCCCGAACCCGACGGGGGGACGGATCCGGGCACGGATGCGGGCACCGGCGGCGGCACGGATGCGGGCACGGATGCCGGCACCGACGCGGGCACCGACGGCGGGGTGGACCCGGGCCCCGTGACGGACCGGTGGCCCACGGACCCCGTGACGAACTACTCGGAGCGCTACGGCATCGGGCGGGTGCAGTCGGTGGGCCTGGACCAGGGCAAGAACCTCTGGGTGCTGGATGGCAGCCGCATCGGCGTGGTGCGCGCGGACACGCAGCAGCTCGTCTGGGTGTCGGGGGCCGTGGGGCAGGCGGCCGCGGGCGGCAACTCCACCGTCATCTGCGGCGGCGCCGCGGGGCGGGCCTACGTGGGCTACAGCGCGGAGGACCTCCAGCCGGATCCGGAGTTCCCCGGCCTGCACACCAACTTCATCGTCACCAGACAGCCGTGCGACTACCAGGTGGGTGACGAAAACACGTGCTACCCGTTCAGCCCGCGCCGCCTCCAGCTCTACAAGGCCGGTGACGTGGACGCGGTGAAGCTGGACGCCAGCGGCCAGGTCACCTTCGAGGAGCACATCAACCAGTCGGTGCGCCACTCCGGGGGCGGCGACGCGGTGCAGACGGGCCCGCGCGTCGTCGAGGGCGTCAGCCTGGGCATCCGCAACAGCAACGACCACCGCTTCGACGAGGACCGCAGCATGCTCAGCTGCGTGTCGGTGATGCGCGGCCCGAACAAGGGCGACGTCTACGTGGGCAGCAACCACGGCGTCACGCGCATCCGCGGCCTCCAGTACAACGCGCACCGGCACCCGGTGTGGTTCGACGCGCGCGGCTCCCAGTACGCGGGCTACACCTACGGCCTGGGCATCGCGCAGGACGGCGACGTGCTGATGGCCAACGACTGGACCTTCGGCATGGTGAGCCCGTCGCCCCGCCTGGGTGACTGGGACAACACCGACACGACCATCAACCCGTCCAAGGTGAAGTCCTCGTACCTGCCGGAGCTCAACTCGCAGGCGGAGTTCGACTACTGGCGCGGCTTCCAGCAGACGACGGACGGCGCCTACTACCTGGGCAGCAAGTCGCTGGGCCTGTGGAAGATGGAGCTCACGTCCGCCACCAGCCCCACGCAGAAGGGCACGCGCATCGGCGCGGAGGTGGAGGCGCTCAACGCCATCAACTCGCTGGCGGCCACCAACGACGGCTCGCTCTTCATCGCCACCAACTCCGGCGGCCTGTACCGGCTGACGCCCGCCAAGACGCTGGAGAAGGTGGCCAGCGTGCGCGCCAACCGCGTCCTCCAGCTCGTCTACGACCCGTCGGTGACGCCCGGCATGCTGCTGGTGCTCACCAACGACGGGCTCACGGTGCTGCGCGGCCACTAGGCAAGCGCGGCCCGCCCCGCGGGCACACGGAGATTGAAGCGCCCTGAAGACCCCTCGGCGCGCCGTCCTGGCGCCGCGGGGTCGCCGCGCATCCGGGCGGCCTTCGCGGGCGCGGGTCCTACCTGTAAGCCAGGGGGCGGCGCATGTGGCACGGAGAGACAGCGGGGCCTACCCGCCTGGAGGCCAGGAGGAGGCTGGAAATGTTCCGTCAGGCGGCCCGGTTCTGATTCCACCCCGCGCTGGCCGCAAGGGGAACAGGCGGGCCGGAGCCCCTGCCCTTACGGCGATCCGGTCCGCTCTCTACAATCGCCCCCTCGTCTCGCTGGAGGAATCCGAACGCATGCGCCTGAGACTCGCCCGCCGTCACGCCGCTGGTGCCTCCGCCTCCCTCGCCCAGGCCGAAGTGCTGGAGCTGGAGCCGCACGGCCGCAACGAGCTCCTGGCGCGAGGCCCGGATCCCTTCCGCCCCGACCGCCGGCTGCGCTGGCGCGACCACTTCGTGCTCACCGAGCACCTGCTCCAGTTGAACGGCATCTGCCCGGAGCATGACGGCCTGCGGATTGCCCAGCTGTCGGACGTGCACGTGGGCCAGGCGACGTCGGACGTGCGGATCCGCCGCGCGGTGGCCGCGGTGAACGCGGCGGCGCCGGACCTGGTGTTCCTCACGGGCGACTACGTCACGCACAGCCCCAAGCCGCTGCCGCGCGTGCGCGAGCTGCTCAAGGGGCTGGAGGGCCGCGTCTTCGTGGTGATGGGCAACCACGACCACTGGGTGGACGTGCGCTACCTGCGCGCGGGCTTCGAGGACCTGGGCTACACGGTGCTCCAGAACGAGCACCGGGTGGTGCACGTGAAGGGCGCGCCGGTGACGGTGCTGGGCATCGACGACGGCCTGACGCGCAAGGACGACGTGGAGGCCACCTTCCGGGGGGCGCCCACGTCGGGCACGCGGCTGGTGCTGGCCCACACGCCGCCCACCGTGGAGAAGCTGCCGTCGCACGCGGGGCTGGTGCAGTTCTCCGGGCACACGCACGGCGGGCAGTTCATCGTGCGCGGCCTCACGGAGGCGCTCTTCCGCCGCGCGGGCCAGCCGTACATCCGGGGCCACTACCGCGTGAACGGCAACCACCTGTACGTGAACCAGGGGCTGGGCTTCGGCTTCGGCGGCCCGTACCTGCGCCGGGGCAGCACGCCGGAGGTCGCCTTCTTCACCCTGCGCAACCCCGCGGCGGCCCACGTCGGCGCGCCCTGAGCCGCGCCCGGGCCCCCTGAAGCGCCCAGGCCCCTCGCGCCCCAGGTCGGGAGCGGGGGGCCTTCGCACGTCCGCCGTCCGGGGACCTCAGCGCAGCGGCGTGCCCAGCTTCACGCCCCCAAGCGACGCCTCGCGCTTCTTGCGCGACAGGCTGAAGGGGCCGGGCCCGTAATAGATGATGAGCAGCGCGCCCCCCGCCATGGAGAGGTTCTTCATGAAGTGGATGAGGTTGTTCTGCGCCTGCACCGGGTCCTCCATCCGCCAGAAGGGGTGGACCATGAAGGCGGCGGCCAGCAGGAAGACGGTGAGCATGGCCGCGCCCAGCCGGGCGAACACGCCCAGCAGCACGCACAGGCCGCCCACCACCAGCACCCCGCCGGACACCAGCACCGCGAGCCTCGGGTCCGGCACGCCGGACGCCTGCGCGTAGGCCGTCAGGGCCTGGAGCTGGAAGAAGTGATTGAGGCCGCTGGTGATGAAGATGACCGAGAACAGCAGCCGTCCCAGCGGCGCGAGCAACCCCATGGATGACCTCCGTGCGTCCAGCCTCTCCCCCCTCAACGCGGACGGGCCGGTGTCATTCTCTACTTGTGCACGGATGCGCGGGAGCACAGCCAGCCCCCGCCCTCCTGGCCGCCCAGCTTGACTGGCGGACAGTCGGTGCGTCTCCCGTCCGACGCACCGGCGGGCTGCGACAACTCGCCGCATTTGCCCGGGACGCAGGGACGTTAGGGTGCCCACGCCTTGAGAACCCCGAACCTGCTGCTTGCCGTCGTGTGCGCCGCGCTCCTCACCCCCGCCTCCCGGGCGTGGGCGTGCGCAAGCTGCGCGTGCGGAGACCCCACGCTCACCTCCATGGGGGGCGAGCAGCCTTTCGAGGGGCGCCTGCGGCTGTCCACCATGCTGCGCGCGTGGGGGCACACGGAGGGCCAGCAGAACCTGGACGCGCAGCGGCTGCGCGAGCTGCGCATGGACGTGGCGGTGGCGTACGCGCCCCGGCCCTGGCTGGTGCTGGCGGTGAACCTGCCGCTCCAGGCCCGCGAGGTGCGGGACGTGAGCCTCGCGCGCGAGCGCGGCTGGGGGCTGGGCGACGTGGACGTGAGCGCGAAGGCGTTCGTGTGGAAGGACAGGGACTTCTCGCCGGACAACCTCCTGAGCGTGGTGGGCGGGGTGAAGCTGCCCACGGGCCCCCGGCTGGCCGCGCGGGACGGCACGGCGCTGGGGTTGGATGCGCAGCCGGGCAGCGGCTCCGTGGACCCCATGGGAGGGCTGGCGTGGCAGGGCTTCCGCGGCTCGTGGTCCTTCATGGCCAGCGTCCTGGGCTTCCTGCCCACGCGCGGGCGCGAGGACTTCCGGCTGGGCGCGTCCGTACGCACGTCGGTGGGCGCGCAGTACCAGCCCTCCACGCGCTGGGCGGTGCGCCTGGGATTGGACAGCCGGGCGGAGCGCGCGGCGGACACCGCCGGCGTGTCGGAGGAGTACGGCGGGGGCTTCATCGCCTACGTGTCACCGGACGTGCTCTTCAGCCCGGGCATGGACGTGGTGGTGCAGGCCGGGGTGCGCATCCCGGTCGTCAACCAGCTGCGCCGGGTGTCGTCCACGCCCATCGCGCAGCTCTCGCTCGCGTACGACCTGTGATGACCCCGTCCTCTCGCTTCATGTCTGGCATTGTCCTGCTCGGGGCCCTGGGCGGCCTGGGCGCGTGTGGTGAGCGGCTGGAGGGCGTGCACGTCACGCTGGGGCTCGAACACCGGGCCACCACCCACGGCGTGGAGGCCTCCGGCGGTGGCCGCAGCCTCACCCGGGCGGATGGACAGACGCTCACGCTGACGCGCGGCTACGTGACGCTGGGCAGCGTGGAGCTGAAGCCTTGCGAGGACGCCCTGGGCTGGCGCCTGCTGCGGGCGCTGTCTCCCGTTGGCACCGCGCACGCGCACTCGGTGGGGTCGCCGCGGCTGCTGGGCACGCCGCACGTCAGCGGGCTGGAGCGGCCGGACGGAGACGTGCTGACGCTGGGCACCCTGCGGCCCGCGCCGGGGCGCTACTGCCGGGCGCGGCTCACCTTCGAGCCGGCGGACGCGGACGCGGAGGGGCTGCCGGGCGCGGACAGCGGCGTGGACATGGTGGGGCGCACGCTGTGGCTGGAGGGAACGCGGGTGCCGGCGGGCGGAGGCGAGCCCCAGCCCTTCCGCCTGGTCACGTCCAACATCGCGTCGGTGGAGGTGGTGCTGGACGGGCTGACCCTGTCGGAGGAGGAGCCCTCCGCCGAGCGCACCTTCGCGCTCGCCTGGGATACGTGGCTGGCGAACGTGGACCTGGAGTCACAGGGGGCCGCGGCGGCGGTGCTGGACACGGTGGCCCGCTCCGTGGCGATGTCCTCCGTCACGCCATGACGCCCCCGCCGTCCGCTTCGCCACCGTCCGCTGAACCTTCGCCCCGGGCGCACATCAACCTGGTGTGGCTGCTCAGGCTGCGCTGGGGCGTGCTCGTCGGGCAGGCGGGGCTGGTGGCGGTGGCGGCGTGGGGCCTGAAGCTGGCGCTGCCGGTGACGGCGCTGGTGGCGCTGCTCGCGGTGGAGGCGCTGACGAACGCGGCGGTGCGCGCGGGCCTGTCGCGGGCGCGCCCGGTGGCGGAGGCCGCCATCTTCGGGCTGATGCTCTGGGACACGGTGGTGCTCACGGGGCTGCTCGCGCTGAGCGGCGGGACGCACAACCCCTTCACGGCGCTGTACCTGGTGAACGTAGCGCTGGGCACGGTGCTGCTGCCCGCGCGCCGGACGTGGGCCATGCTGGCGTTCACGCTGCTGGCGTTCGGTTCGCTGTTCGTGTTGCAGGACGTGACGCTGCCGGGGATTGCGCGGCCGGACCACGCGGAGCTGATGCGGCTGCACCTGAGCGGCATGTGGGTGGCGTTCGCGGTGGCGGCGGGCTTCATCGTGTACTTCATCCAGCGCGTGACGCGGGCCCTGGCGGAGCGTGAGCAGGAGCTGGCGCAGACGCGGGCGCGCCATGCGCGGCAGGAGAAGGTGGCCTCGCTGGCGACGCTGGCGGCGGGCGCGGCGCACGAGCTGTCCACGCCGCTGTCCACCATCGCGGTGGTGGCGAAGGAGCTGGAGCGGGCGCTGGCCACGTCGAGCACCTCCGAGTCGGCGCGCGAGGACCTGCGGCTCATCCGCCAGCAGGTGGACCGGTGCCGCGACGTGCTGGTGCAGATGTCCGCGGACGCGGGCCAGACGACGGGCGAGCCCTTCCACGCCGTCCCGCTGGAGCGGCTGGTGGAGGAGACGCTGGCGGAGCTGTCCGGCCGCGAGCGCGTGCGGGTGGAGCTGCCGGAGGCGCTGAAGGCGCACCGGGTGCACGGGCCGCCAAGGGCGCTGGCGCGGGTGCTCCGGGGGCTGGTGAAGAACGCGCTGCAGGCCACGCCGGGCAACGGGCCGGTGGCCCTGAGCGCGAGGGCGGAGGGCACGGGCGCGCGCCTGGAGGTGCGCGATACGGGCATGGGCATGCCGGACGCGGTGCTGGCGCGGGCCGGTGAGCCGTTCTTCACGACGAAGGCACCGGGCGAGGGCATGGGGCTGGGGTTGTTCCTGGCGCGCACCCTGGCGGAGCAGCTGGGCGGGTCGCTGGAGCTGCGCTCGAAGGCGGGGGAAGGCACAACGGTGGGGTTGAGCCTGCCGGCCGCGAGCGCCCAGGAGGTGGCGGCGTGAGCACGACCGTGGTGGATCAGCGCCCCAGCCTGCTGCTGGTGGACGACGACGCGACGTTGCGCGAGCGGCTGGCGAGGGCCTTCCGCGAGCGCGGCTGGGACGTGACGACGGCGGGCCACCACGAGGAGGCCATGGCGGCGGCGGGGCGCGAGTCGCCCGAGTACGCGGTGGTGGACCTGCGGATGCCGGGGCACAGCGGGCTGGAGCTGGTGAGGGACCTGCTGGCGGTGGATGCGTCCACGCGCATCATCGTGCTGACGGGGTACGGCAGCATCTCCACGACGGTGGACGCCATCCGGCTGGGGGCGGTGAACTACCTGCCGAAGCCCGCGGACGCGGACGACATCCTGGCCGCGTTCGCCAGGGCGGCGGAGGAGCCGTCCGTGGCCGCGCCGGAGACGCTCCAGGCGCCATCCCTGGCGCGGGCGGAGTGGGAGCACATCCACCGGGTGCTCGCGGACAGCGCGGGCAACATCTCCGAAGCCGCGCGCAAGCTGGGCATCCACCGGCGCTCACTCCAGCGCAAGCTGCAGAAGTATCCGCCGTCGCGCTGAAGCCCAAGCCGCTCCAGTGCCACGTCTCACCATCACGGTCAGCGTCGAGAAGCCGGGCCTCGACGCCACGCACCCGGCGATCCGCGCCATCCCCTCCAACGCGCCCCGCTCGCACAAAACTAAAACCCGATTGGACTTTCCTTCCGATGGATCGAAACTTGATTGCACAAAGATAAAACGATCTTTAATCTTCGTGCATGGACCTTGAGTCGCACGCAGGGCCAGACTGGGACCGGCTTTACGAGTTCGCGGCCAGTCAGGAAGGGCTCTTCACGACCCGCCAGGGCGCGGAGGCTGGCTACTCGCCACAGCTCCTTCAGCACTACGTGCGCATCAGACGGGTCCTTCGGATCCGCCGTGGCATCTACCGGCTGGTGCATTTTCCACCAGGCGAGCATGAAGATCTCGTAGCGATCTGGCTCTGGGCCGAGCAGGCAGGCACCTTCTCGCACCAGACCGCGCTCGCGCTCTACGACCTCTCGGATGTCCTCCCGTCCCGGATCCACCTGACACTTCCCGAGTCGTGGCGCCACCGACGCCTGCGGGCACCGGACGTGGTGGTTCTCCATTACGCGGACCTGTCGGAAGCCGAATGCCGTTGGGCAGGCTCCGTGCGAGTGACCTCACCGATGCGGACCCTCAACGACTGCGCGCGCGATGCGCTGCCTCCGGATCTCCTGCGTCAGGCCACCCGGCAAGCCATGCAACGCGGCATCGTCATGGAGAAGCTCCCGCTGGTGGAGGAGGCCCTGCAACCCTTCGGGGGACTCGGCCTCGGCACATGACGAGCCGCACCTACGCCTCGCCCCAGGCCTTCAAGCGTGCCCTGGAAGACCGTCTCCACGCGGCGGCGGCGAAGCGGAGCGTGCCGCTCGAACGCCAGCGCGAGCTGCTCATCTTCCACCGCTTCCTCGCCCGGATTGGCGTGAAGCTGGGCTCGGCGGCCACCCTCAAGGGCGGCCTGGTCCTGGAGCTGCGCATCGCGCAGGCCCGCGCCACGAAGGACATCGACCTCCGCGTTCAAGGCGACCCCGGCAACCTGCTGCTGCGGCTGCAGGAAGCCGCGGCCGTTGAACTCAATGACTTCCTCTCGTTTGAAGTCCGTTCACATGCCGAGCACCCGAAGCTCCTGAACGAGGGCATGCAATACGAAGGACTGCGCTTCCGGGCGGAGTGCCGACTCGCGCAGAAAATCTACGGGCGCCCTTTCGACGTGGACGTCGCCTTCGGAGAGCCCATGCTGGGGGAACCGGATGAAGTCATGGCACCGGACGTGCTCGGCTTCGCGGGCATCGCGCCGCCCCGCCTGCGCCTCTACCCCGTCGAAACCCATGTCGCGGAAAAGCTGCACGCGTACACGCTGCCGCGACTGCGTCCGAACTCCCGGGTGAAGGACCTGCCCGACCTGGCACTGCTGGCGAGCACGAGGACGCTGGATGCCACGCGACTGCGACGTGCGCTCGAACAGACCTTCACCTTCCGCGACACCCATGCGCTGCCGAGTGAACTCCCTGCCCCTGCCACCTCATGGGAAGCGCCCTACGCGGAAATTGCCCGCGACAACAGGCTCGCATGGCCCACGCTCAAACAGGTGACCCAGGCCGCCAAGGACTTCCTCGACCCTGTCCTGGAGAAGGCCCCCGTCGCGACCTGGACCCCGGAGACCTGGCGCTGGCATCCCTGACACAGGGTTGATGAACGTTAACGATACTCGGAGCTCGTCCATGGCAACGGCGTCATCATGGTGGGCTCCATCCACAAGCGCTTCACCAGTGCGAGCCCCAAGATCCGCCCGGATCACCCCGTCCGCCATGGCCTGGATGGCCTGGCCACCGTCGGGATGATCGGTCGTGGGCAGAGGGACCTCGTCACGCGCGCTCCGGCCCGCGCCGCGCGGCCCCTCCCCGAATAGACACACACGTCCCCTGCGATTACTTGCAGGGCCCGCAGTCCGCCGCGCAGCTGTCCGGCGTGTTGCTGGTGCCGCACTTCTCCGTGAGCTGACAGACGTTGTCGCCGCAGCGGTAGATGTCCTGGGGCAGCATGCGCGTGGTGATGGGACGGTACGTCACGCCGTTGTACGTGCAGCGCGTGTAGTAGGTCCGCGTGGAGTCCAGCGTGCAGTAGTACCGGCACGCGCCCACGTGCTTCATCGGCGTGCACGCCGTCGTCTCGCTCCAGGACGACAGGCCGCAGGTGCGCACCGTGCTCTCGTCGTAGTCCAGGTACGCGCCGTCATTGGCCGCGAACGTGCCCTCGCCCGTGAAGAGGTTGCCGAAGAAGCACGCCTCGGGCTCGGCGTAGGTGCTCAGCTCGTCCGGCGTGTACGGCACCGTCCCGCCCACCGAGTCCCGCCCCAGCACGGAGATGTCCACGTGCACGCCGTACTTGTTCGCGTGCGCCGCCAGGCACGCGCTCACCACCTGCTGCTCCGCCACCGTCGCCGGCGCGCCCCCCGCCCACCCCGGCGCCAATCCCAGACTCCCCTTCCACGTGTAGTTCGCCCCCGTCGTGGGCGACTGGTACGTCAACTGCTTCCCCGCCGCCATCGAGCACTGCACCACGTAGCGCATCACCATGTCCGCCGACGCGGGATCCGCCGTGAACCAGGTGCGGAACCCGTTCGTGGACAGGCCATTCGTGGACAGGCCATTCGTGGACAGGCCATTCGTGGACAGGCCATTCGTGGACAAGCCATTCGTCGACAAGCCATTCGTCGACAGGCCATTGGTGGAGATGAGCTCCTGCGCGGACTGCCCTGGGGCGTCCGCCAGCCCGTCCGTCACCGGCGCGCCACACCCCGTCAGCGCGGTGGCCAGCAACATGAACATCCAGCGAGAAGACGAGAATGAGGGGATGCGAGGGGGACTGACGTGCATGGGGACTGCCTCCGCGTGGGTGGCCGCATGAGCCGCACGGCCTGATCAACCGGTAAACGCGCCTCAGCGAAGCGAGCAGGGCCCCTGCACTCCCGACCCATCCCCTTCGGTCCTTCGCCCAACACGCAGTGCGTGTGACAAAGGACGCTCACCCATTCACCGCATGGCGGTGAACGCTCACCCCTTCCAAAAGCTCAGGCGGTTCGCGTGCGACCTCGCGACGTCTTCACCTTCGCCTTGGGACGCGGCGGCCGGGGCAGCTTCACCGTGAACGTGGTGCCGTCCTTCAGTGACGAGGCCACCTCCACGGTGCCCCCGTGCGCCTGGACGATCTCCTTCACGATGAACAGCCCCAATCCCAACCCCGCATTGCGCCTGCTCTGTTCCCGCTCCCCGTCACCTTGTCGGAAGGGGTCGAAGAGCCGCTCACGCAGGTCCTCCGGAATGGGCGTGCCGGGGTTCTGCACCTCCAGCACCTGGTGCTCGCCCTTCGCCCAGCAGCGCAGGAACACCGGCGCCTCCGGCGTCCCGTGCTCCAGCGCGTTGCCCACCAGGTTGCTCAACACCTGCGCCAGCCGCTCTGAATCCCATTCGCCTTCGGCCTTGCCGTCCACGTCCACGGCGATGGCCCGCTCCGGATACGCCGCCGACAGTTCGTCCACCACCTGCTGACACACCACCCCCAGGTCCGTGGGGCCCTTGCGCAGGGGGATGCCGCCGGCCAGCCGCGCCCGCGTCAGGTCCAGCAGGTCGGCAATCATGTTGCCCATGCGCGTCGCGGAGGACTCGATGCGCTGCGCGTGCTGCCGGTGCTGCTCCGGCGTGCACTCCAGCGGACCGCGCCGCTTCTGCGCCCGCGCCGACAGCACGATGGCGTTGAGGGGGTTGCGCAGGTCATGCCCCAGGATGCCGATGAAGCGCTCGCGGAAGCGCGCCTCCTCCACCATCGACGCCAGCTCGCGCGTGCGCTCGGTGACGTCCATCATCGAACCAATCATCCGCACCGGGCGCCCCTCGTCGTCGCGCGCCAGCACGCCGCGGTCCAGCACGTGCGCCCAACTGCCGTCCGCGCGCTGGAAGCGGTACTCGTCCTTCCACACGTCGCCGGTGGACGCGACGAAGTCCACCAGCTTGTCCACCACCCGCTCGCGGTCGTCGTCGTGCACGCGCGCGCCCCACCAGCCCAACTGGTGGTCCAGCACCGCGGTGGCGTGGCCGAACGCATCCCCCGTCCCCGGGTCCCACCGCACGCGGTCGGTGGCGAAGTGCCAATCCCACAGCACGTCGTGCGTGGCCCGCGTCGCCAGCCGGTAGCGCTCCTCCGCCTCGCGCAGCGCGCTCACCGTCTGCTCCGTGCGCGCCAGCGCCTCCTCCACCTCGCGCCGGGCGTTGCGCTCCCGGGCCGCCTGCTGCGCGTCCGACGCCCGCCCCTCGTCCCGGGGCAACAGCCACAGCGCCAGCCCCTCGCCATGGCGCACCACCACGTACTGGCGCCCCGCCGCGTCCCCCGGCACCTGGCCCACGTGCGGCACGCCGCGCAGCAGCACCCGCGCGCACGCCGCCACGTCCACCAGCGCCACGCCCTCCAGCGTCCACAGGGACAGGTGCCGGCCCAGCTCCAACGAGCGCACCCAGCCCTCGGCCGGGACGTTCATCGACGTCCAACGGAAGTCGAGCACCTCGCCCGTTTCCCCATGCAAGGGCTCCAGGAGGACGCAGGGCGTCTCATTGTCGGCGGGCAGCTCCCACGCCGAGGCCATTCCCGGCCCCCAGGACAAACCCATCATCGTGCTCCCCCCGACGCTTCGGGCCCCTCCCCCACCCTCGGCGACAGTGCCAAGCAGGCAGGAAAAACCCGCGTCTCACGGAATACTGACACAAAAGGCCACTTTTGGATCAGCCCCGGGGTGCAGGGTGGGCGAAAAACTGCTCACCCCTGAGCATTCACCCTACCCGCCAGGGAGGTTGCGTCAGTAGCGGCCCTTGACCCCGATGATGGGCAGGGCGATGGGCAACCCCACGGAACTCTTGGTCAAGGGCTGCCGGCTGGCGCCGCCGCCCTCGTAGTCGAAGCCCAGGGTCTCCTGGTTGAGGGTGACGTTGAGCATGTCCAGGTAGGCCTCCAGGGTGAAGGTCTCGTAGGCCCAGGCCTTGGACAGGCGCACGTCGAAGCGGAAGAAGGGCGGCAGCCGGTCCACCTGGTCCCTGGACACGCGGACCCATGCGGGGCGGCCGTCGCGGTCGGTGCCCTCGCGCATCGTCTGGCTCCCCAGGTTGTCGTACTCGGGGCGTCCGGTGTTGAAGTGGAGCACGCCTCCCAGGGTGATGTTGTTGGAGAACTTGTGGCTGACCACCAGGTTCAGGATGTGTGTCTGGTCGAAGGCGAAGGGCAGGTTGGCCTTGTCCTCGGAGACGACCTCCCCCCGGGCGTCGTAGCGGAAGAAGGTGCTGCTGCGCGTGCTGCGCTGGAGGCTGTAGGAGAGCCACCCGAACCAGTTGTTCCCCAGCGGGTAGCGGATGAGCACCTCCAGGCCATACGCCAGGCCGTGGCTTTCGAAGTCCGGCAGGTCCCAGTCGTCGCGGCTGACGGGCGGGTCGTCCACGGTGATCTGCCGGGCGCGCACCCGGCGAAAGCCGTTCTGGGTGATGCCGCCGCCCGGCCCCGTCGGCTCGTCCGGTTCGGCCGGCCCGCCGATGCCCACGTCGCCAATGCCTTCGTCTGAGAAGGGCGTGAGCTCGATGGTGCGCAGCATGGGGTTCAAATAGAGGTCCAGCCCCACCTCCCACTTGCCGAAGGGCTTCCACTCCGCGCCCACGGACATCTGCACGCCCTCCTGGAGGCCCAACACCAGGCTGCCCACGTCCACCACCGGCAGGCTGATGAGGGTGGTGGGCGGCTGGTGGAAGATGCCCGCGCCGCCCTTGAGCGTGACGGTGTCGGTGAGCTTGTGGCGCACCGTGAGGCGCGGCTCGATGACCTTGTGGTCGAAGCCGCCGGACAGGTGGTAGCTGTCCAGGCGCAGCCCGGGCACCACCGTCCACTTCTCATCCGGCGTCCACACCGCCTCCGCGTAGGTGCCGGCGAAGGTGGCCAGCGCCACGGGCGCGTGGATGCTGTCCTCCGGCACCTCCTCGCCGTCCTCCAGGCTGAGGATGTCCACGATGGCGCGCTTGTGGTCCACGTCCGCGCCCGTGCGCAACAGCAGACGCTCCGTCAAGGGAACGCTGTAGCCCACGCGGGCGGACAGCGTGCTCTGGTCGATGTGGATTTCATTGCCGCTGTCCGGACCGCGCGACACGACGGCGAAGCGGTCCAGGCCCCACGTCCCGCCCACCTCGAACTCGCCCTTGCCCAGCGGGTGGCGGCCCCGCAGGTCCACGCGGTGGAAGAGGATGGACTGCAGCGCGGTGTCGCCCTCCGCGTCCTGCGACTGCGAACCGAAGGTGTCCGACGAGCCAAAGGCAAACAGCCGCAGCTTGCCCTGGCCCACGTCCTGCTCCACGCGCCCCTGGTAGTCCCAGAAGTCGAGCACCACCTTGGGGTTGCTGCGGCCCGGCGGCGCCGGGTCCTGGAGGGCGTTGGCCGCCAGCGCGATGATCCACGGCGTATAGGAATAGCGCCCCGCGAGGCTGACGTTGGTGCCGGTGGACTTGAAGGGCGTCTCAATGAAGAAGCCCGCATTGATGAAGTCCGCGTAGGCGCTGCCGTGCACGCGGTCGTCGCGCGGCCGGGTGAGGCGCCCGTCGATGGCGCCGCCCATCAGCCGGCCGTACTGCGGCGGCGGCGTGCCCGGATAGAAGTCGATGGCGTCCAGGAAGTCCGGGTGGATGACCGCGGGGCCCAGGAACAGGTGGAAGAGGATGGGGATGCGGATGCCATCCAGGAAGTAGCCCGTGGACGCCGGCTGGCTGCCGCGCACCACCGGGTAGGCCACGCCGGACAGCATGCTGCCCACGCCCGGCAACAGCATGACGACGCGGAAGGGGTCGCCCATGGTGCCGGGCACCTCGCGCAGCTCCGCGTCGCGCAGGGTGATGCGGCTGACCTCGGTGCGCTCGCGGTCGCCGCGCACCACCGTCTCGTACGGGTTCAGGACCAGCGGCTCTAGGCCGTAGACGACCTCCAGCGACTCGGTGCCCTTCAGGGCCTCGCGGTACAGGCCGGGCTTGTGGCCCGGGGCGAAGACGCGCACCGCCTGCCCGCCGGTGGGAAAGCGCGCCTCGAAGCGGCCGTGCTCGTCCGTCTGCACCGGCGAGTCCGGCGCGGCGTCCGACACCAGCGTGGCGCCGATGAGCGGCGCGCGGTTGCCCTTGGCGCGCACCAGCCCCTTGAGGGTGATGGGGCCCTGGGGCTTGTAGCCAACGGAGCCCGGCGTCCCGCCGTCCTCGCCGGCGGCCACCGACACGGGGGCCTCGAAGCGGTATTCGAAGAACAGGCGCACCGCGACGGGCTTGCCCTCCATCAGCGCCGGGGAGAAGCGCAGCAGGGGCGCCGCGTGCAGCGCCGCCTCGTCCAGCAGCGGGTGCACGCCCTCCACCAGCGTGGCGGTGTCCACCTCGCCCGCCTCGTCCACCAGCAGCTCCAGCTTCACCGTGCCCGCCACGGCCTCGCCCACGAGCCTGGGCGGGTACGGCGCGGGGGAGTCCCCCACGAGCGCGGGGGGCACGAAGGCGGCCAGCGCGGGCCCGCCGTCCGGGGCGGCCCCCGCCTCCACCGCCCAGCCCGCGTCGGTGCGCTGGAGCTCCGCCTCCTTCGCCACCGTGCCCGCGCCGCCGTCCGCGCCGTCCGGGGATGCGCCCTGCCCCTCGGTCCACGGCGCGTCCATGCCCCGGGGGCCGGAGCCCGGGGTGAGGTTCTCCTCCGTGACGGGCAGGCCCGCGTCCAGCGTGTCGCCCAGGCGCTCACTGCCGGGGCGCTCCTCCTGCGCGCCGCCAGCGGGTGGCACCGCGCGCGCGGGCAGGGACGGCAGCAGGAAGGCCAGCACCAGCGCCACCCACCCGATGCGCCAGGTCTCGCTCCTCTTTCCTACGGTCATGTGCGGTGGAGCTCGTCGTACGTGGAGTCGGTTCCCGGCCAGCGCCCATGAGGCCAGGGGATGCACGCCATGACAAGCGCCCGTCCGTGATCGCCGCGAATCCATTGGCTCGCCGGTTCGCGGCATTCCGCGCATCCTTCCGTTGGCGGACAGTCGCCCCGGGGCTCCCGTCTCGCCGTGGATGCCCGCCCCCGCCCGCCGGACGGGACGCCCCATTTCGGAGCAATCCCCACCCTCCAGGAAGTCGTCCCTTTCCCGATCCCTGGACCCGTCCCATGACCCGCCCCCGACCACCGAGGCCGCCGCCGCGCGTCACGAGCCCGGCACGCGGGCGTGGCGGGGACGGGGGGTCGCGCGCCCGAGCCTCGGAGTCCCGGCCATGATTCCCCCGCCGTCCCTGCGCTACCTGCCCCATGGCGTGTTCGCGTCCCTGCTGCTGGGACTGGTGCTGATGCCGCTGCTGTTCCCGCCGTCGCTCGCGCGGGCAGGGAACCCCGGGCCGGACACGTTCATCGACGAGGGGCCCCCTGGCGCCACGACGTCGCGCGAGGCCCGCTTCGTCTTCACCGCCACGACGCTGAAGCCCGTGTTCTGGTGCTCGCTCGACGGCAGCCTCTACATCCCTTGTGAGTCCCCCTGGCGCCTGAAGGACCTGGGCGTGGGCGAGCACACCCTGGACGTGTACGCGGTGGACGTGAACACCACGCACCGCGACCCCACCCCCTCCGGCTGGGTCTGGCGGGTGACGGCGCCCGGGCAGGCCCCGGCCGCGCGCTAACGGCGCGTCGGCAGGATGGCGCTGGCCACCAGGCTCATCAGCTTGAGCTGGGGGCGCGGCAGCCGGCGCAGGGAGCGCAGCAGGCGGCGCATCTCCGGCAGGTCGTCCTTGTCCGTGGAGTCCTCTTCCCACAGCCCCGCGCCCGCCGCCGCCGCCACCGCCAGCCCCAGCGACGCGTCCGCGGACAACTGCAGCGCCAGGCACAGCCGGAACAGCGTGGGGACGCTGGGCATCATCTTGCCCCGCTCCAGCCGGCCGTAGACCTCCGACGCGATGCCGACACGGTCCGCCACATCCGCCTGCGTCAGTCCGGCCCGCAGCCGCGCGGCCCGGGCCGCCGCGCCCACACTGACCGCCAGCTTGCGCTCCAACTGCCGCCGCGACAGCGCGGCGGCGGAGGCGGGCGCCAGGGAGCGCTTCTTGCGGGCGCGGCCAGAAGCGAGAGGACCTCGGGGGTGGGTTTTCACCACATCAACCTTGCACGTGACGTCCGGCGGGGTGGCCCCAGGCTCGCGGCCCCTCTGCATCCGGAACGGTTCATGCGCGGTTATATAACCCAGCACGTCACCCGGGCCCATTCCTATATGACAGGTAGTCCCCGCAATCCCCCGCCCGCAGGGAGAACCGCGTCTCCTGCCCCATCAACGCACATCCACCGACATGCGGACGGGGCGTCGCGGCGGGGCTGACGGGATTGTCCGCGCGGGGGTGCCCCGGGTTGCGCCCCCGGGACGTTGGGGCCGCGTTGGCGCCATGGCGCCCGGACGCTCAACCCTCGGAGGTGGCCACGCGTTCCCAGCCGGTGGGGTAGTGCGTGACGAGCCCGTGGGCGTCGGTGTCCACCTCCCCGACGAAGGCGCCCCCGGAGCTCTCGTAGCGGTAGAGCGACGACGACAGCCGGGTGTAGCGCTGCTCCAGCCGCTCCAGGGTCAGGTCCGGCAGGCGCACCCACGCGGCCGTCACGTCCCGGGCCTGGCCCACCTCCAGCCCCAGCCGGCGGATGGGCAGGGTGTTGGTGGACGGGGTGACGCTCAGGTCCACGTCCACGCACCCGCGCAGCTCCGGCAGCTCGCGGCCGTCGCGCCACCAGCGCTGGTGGTCATCCACCTGGAGCACCAGCGTGCGCCGCGTGCCGCCCTGGTGCAGCACCAGCCGCGCCTCGCGCGTGTGCCAGTCCGGATCACACGCCACGGTGTAGCGCACGAGCAGCGGCAGCCCTTCGCTCACCAGCACCACGGTGCCCGTGAGCAGGGGGCCCGCGTCGGACTCCCACAGCTCGCAGTGCTCCGTCCCCGGGGACTCCAGGCGGAGCCACGTCACGGCTTGCAGGCAGCGACCCTCGGGCGTGCCCCCGGGCCGGGAGGCAGGCGGCGTCATGGGCGGGGCCTCCGGCTCACGGCGCGCCCCGTCCGGCGTAGAGGCAGTCCAGCGCCTCGTCCAGCAGGCACAGGGCGGCGTCGCTCCACCCGCGCAGCCGCTGCTGGGGGGTGGGACGGCCCACGTGGGGGATGAGCTGCGCGTCGGCGGCGTCCTCGATGAACTGGGCCTGCTGCTCCGCGTTCAGCTCCGCCCACCGGCGGTGGCCCACGGCCTTGCGCCAGTCGTAGCCGTCCCCCAGGTACTGCGCCGCCAGCGCGCCGCTCAGGTAGCCCGTGCCGCCGTGCTGGTGCTGCCACACGTGCGTCAGCTCGTGCACCAGCAGCCGGAAGCCCACCGCGCCGTAGCCAGGGGGGATGAAGAGGATGTCGCCGTGGGCGAACGCGCGGCCCGGCAGGCCCAGCAGGCCCAGGGCGCCTTCCTTCACGCGCACGCAGCGGAAGTCCAGGCTGTCGCCGAAGATGGGCTTGAGCCGCGTCACCTCCGCGTCCGTCAGCCGGCGGCCCACCGGCTCCAGGCCGGACATCACCTGCACGGCGCTGAGCACGCGGCCGCCCACCATCAGCACCAGGTCCATGGGCACCTGCGCCGCGCGGAACAGGCCCCGCTTGAGCTGGGGCAGGCCCTCCCGCGAGCGGCCCGTCGCGCAGCGGGCCATGCCGCCGGCCAGCAGCATCAGCGCCACGTACGCGCTGCGCGCGGCGCCCGCGGACGCCCCGGCGATGCCGGTGAAGAGCCCATGGCCCGCGTCCGCGACCCGCTCGGTCAGCGGCGCGAAGCGGGTGTCACGGACAGCCTGTCGATTCAGCGAGGTGGGAGACCCCAAGGACCAGCTCCAGGAGCGAACGCAACTCACCGGAGCGCCAGGGCCGGCCGAGTGCGAAGTGGGAATGGCTGGAGGCCCGGAAGGTGGCGCTGGCTTCAGGGCGGAAACCGGAGGACAGGAGGATGCGCGGACCGCTGAAGCCCCGGTCCACCAGACGGCAGAGGAAATCGCTCACGACGCGGCGATCCGCGTCGAGGTCCAGCACCAGCCCATCCACGTCCACACCCATGTCCAACCGCCGGTCCGCCGACGTTGCCCCCAGCGCCGCCACCACGCGGCACCCCTCCCCCACTTCCCTTGCTACCGCCAACCGTACCTCGGGCGACTCGGAGACCACCAACAGCACCGGCTCCGCCGACGCCGGCCGGGCCGCCGGGACCGCCGTCAGCTTCCCGCGCCGTGCACCCGGGGCCGCGGGCGCCGTGGGGCGGGAGAAAGCGAATTCCGGGACAAGGAGGGAAGACGGTGCGATGGACACGTCCTCACAGTAAACAGCAATATCGGAAATATCAAGCTTGGCTTCAATCTCCGGCAGACCGGGATGCGGAGACCAGCGTGAGGGCGGCGATCTCCGGGGCGGGGCCCAGGCGCAGCGGGGGTCCCCAGTAGCCGGTGCCGCGGTGCGTATAGACCCGGGTGCCGGCCACGGTGGCCAGGCCCTTCACGACGGGCTGCTGGAGCTTCACGAAGAACATGAAGGGGAAGATCTGCCCGCCGTGGGTGTGCCCGGACAGCTGGAGGTCCACGCGCAGCCCCTCCAGGGACAGGGCGGTGCGCGGCTGGTGGGCCAGCAGCAGGCGGGGCACGTCGGGCGGGGCGCCCGCGAGCGCGAGGTCGGGGCGGCTGGCGAGCGGGGCGTCGATGTGGCCCGCGTCATGGTCGGTGACGCCGGCCACGACGAGCCGGGCGCCGTCGCGCTCCACCACGCGGTGCTCGTTGTTGAGGACGGTGAGGCCCAGCCGGGCCACCTCCGCAATCCAGTCACGGGCGCCGTGGTAGAATTCGTGGTTTCCGGTGACGTAGTAGACGCCCAGCTTCGCCTTGAGGCCGGCGAGCGGCGCCACCTGGTCGCGCAGCTGCTCCACGGTGCCGTCCACCAGGTCGCCCGTGACGGCGATGAGGTCCGGCTCCAGGGCGTTCACCTGGTCCACCACGCGCTGGAGCCACACCCCGTCCAGGGTGGGGCCCACGTGGACGTCGGAGAGCTGCACCACGCGCAGGCCGTCCAGTCCCGGGCCCAGGCCCTGGAGGGGCACGGTGGTGCGCTCCACCTTCGCGCGGCCGCGCGCGGTGACGAAGGCGAACGCGACCGCGGGCACCACGGTGCCCAGCACGGCCGCCGCGCGGCCCCGGGCCAGGGCGTGCATGTCCGTGACGGCGCCGGAGAGGGACAGCGCGCCCGCGATGACGTCGGAGGCCAGGACGGCCGTCAGGAAGATGCCGAAGGCCCCCAGCCACACGTAGCCGCCCCACTGGAGGGCGCGGGAGAGGCCGGTGGGCTGCTCGTGGCGGGAGACGCGGAACCCGGCCAGCAGCAGGAGGAAGCAGAGGGCCAGCAGGCCCCACCCCACGCCAGTCCAGGGGGCGGGCCAGCCGGGGGACGTGAAGAGGCGCAGGCCGATGTAGACGTGCAGGGCGACGGGGAGGGCCAGGCCCAGCAGCAGGGACAGCACCCACCGCCAGCCCGGGGCGCGGGACGGGCGCCGCCGGGTTCGCGCTGAAGTAGCTTCCGAGGACACGTCCGTCGACACGCGCGCCACCTTCCGCCCTGGACATCCACCTGGGGCGCCTTCGAGCGCGGGAAGATAACAGGCGCCCCCACGCCGCGCCCGGCAACCCCTCCAGGGGAACGGCCGCCCACTGGCAGGCACACCTCACCCGGTGGGTGCGGACGGCACCTGAGAACGCGGGCACGGCTTCACGGATAGCGTGCGGACAGGAGCTGGACGCAACCACGAGGCGCGCATGAGGCGATGGGAGTGGGCGCTGTTGTTGGGGTTGCTCGTGTCGGGCTGCGCGACGACGCGGGTCGTGAAGCTGGAGACGGACGACGGCGAGCGAAAGGTCGTCACGCCCCACGAGGACGTGGACGCTTCGCTCGCCGCGACCCGGCTGGAGGACGAGGAGTTCAAGCTGGCGGTGCGGGCACTGGCCCGGGAGGTGCGACCTTCCACTCGGCCCATGAGGGACGCCCGGGAGCTGTTCGGCCTGCCGGAGCGCAGCGGCCTGTTCGGGTTCCAGGAGCGGACCCGGCGGATCATCCCCCTGGGCGAAGAGGAAGCGCGTGAGCTGCACCTCTTGGATGCCTCCGACGACCTGACCCGTGGCTACAAGCACTGGTGCGCCAGCCGCCGGAGACAGGCGGGAGACTGTCTGCGATTGCTGGAAGAGGGACCGTTGCTGGGGAGCGACGGTCGCTATGCGCTGGCGATGGCGGTCGCGATGGATTCGGTGTGGCGCGAGACCTCCGACGCATTGAAGGACATGGCCCATCCGCAGGCGGTGATGGCCATGATGACCTCCACCGTGACGATGTACCTGTTGCTCTGGGCGCTGCCGGAGCCGTTGTCCAAGGGACTCGCCGCCCTGATGACCGCGACGGCCATCGCGTACCTGGGCGTGGACACGGTGTGGCGCATCCTCGACGGGTGGGTGGCCCTGGTGCGGCAGGTGGATCAAGCCACCACGTTCGTGCAGGTACGCGACGCGGGTGAGGCGTATGGAAAGGTGCTGGGAGAGAACTCAGCGCGCGTCTTCGTCATGGTGGCCGCCGCCGCGCTGGGGAACACGGCGGGGCTCGCCGCGAGGACCCAGGGACTGCCGGGCTCAGCGCCGGCCGCGCTCGCGGTGGAGACCCAGGCGGGTTTTCGGTACGTGGCCATGGGGAGCATCCGCTCCGTGGCGATGACCGCCGACGGGTTCACCATCGCGCTCGCACCCAACGCAGTCGCGATGTCCTCCCGGTCCGGACCGCCCCAGAAGCATCACCTGGCCACCATCCGCAACGAGAAGTCCTCGAAGAACGGAGGGCCCTGGACGCCGCTCTTCCGCAGACTCTTCAAGAAGGCCGGAATGGACTTGAAGGACCCCGAAAACATCGTCGAGGTCCATGGCCACCGAGGTCCACACCCGCGCAAGTACCATGAAGCCGTGATGAGACGGTTGAGTGAGGCGACGGAAGACTGTCGGACACTCGTGCAATGTCGCGAGGTCCTGACCCATGCACTCCAGGAGCTTGCTCGGGAAGCCAACATGCCGGGCTCCGTTCTCAATAGACTCCTGACGTCCCGAAAGGGAGGCTAGGAACCACTCATGGCTGCTCGATTCTTCGACCTCTCGGAGGATGTCCAGGAAGGAAACTGGTTCCTGGAGGATCCCGTCGACATGAACTCCGTGGAGGTCGAGGTCGATCCCTGGATGTTCAGAGCCGGGAAACCCATTCAAATGCCAGAGCGGCTTCGGATTCCCATCGGCGAACCTGGGCGGTCTCGGGACTTCTCACTGGCGGGCATCGGGCTGACCCCCATCGTCCACGTCAAGCTCGCGACGGTCCTCGCGGAGCGAGCCGCCGCCGACGTGCAACTCCTCCCGGTCGACATTCCTGGTCAGCCCGACCAATACGTCCTCGTGGTCGCCACGAAGACCCTCCGCTGCATCGACGAAAAGGCCTCCGAGGAGGTCCTCTTCTGGGAGCCCAGACACAACAAGCCCGAGAAGCTCGGGCAGTACCGCTCCGTGTACGGCATGCGCATCGACCCATCGAAGGTCGGCGCGACCCAGCTCTTCCGCCCCTGGGGATGGCGGGTCGCGCTCATCGTCTCCGAAGACCTCAAGACCGCGCTGGAGCAGACGGGCGCCACCGGCATGTACTTCACCGAGGTCTGAACCGGAGGAATCTCACGGTCCAGACCCAGCCCGCGCGCTCAGCGCCGGGCGCGGCGGCGGGCCAGCGCGGCCAGTCCCACCAGGGCCCAGAGACCGAGCATCCCCGCGGGCGCCGCGCCGCAACCGCAGCCCACGTCCAGGTCGGTGGGGCCACGCACCTGGAAGCCCACCTCCGGCGAGCGCAGGCCGGCTTCGCCCTGGGCCGTCACCACCTGCGCGACGATGCGGTGCGCGCCTGTCGCCAGCGCCGCGTCGGCGCCCACCTGGTGACGGAAGACGCCCTCCGCGTCGGTGGTGACCGTGGCCAGCGCGACGCCATCCAGCTCCAGGCGGATGGACGCGCCGGGCAGCGCCACGCCCGCGAACTCCGGCGTGGGGTCCACGCTCGCGTCCTGCGCGGGCACGACCATCATGGGCATGGAAGGATCCGCGGTGCCCGCGTCGGTGCCCGTTCCGCCGTCCGTGCCCGCCACCACGACCTCGAAGGTCACCACGTCGGAGAACGGCCCGTCCTCGCCCGCCTCGTTGTGCGCGTGGACGCTGACCTTGTGCGCGCCCACCGACAACGGCGCGGACTCCGGCACCTGGTAGCCAAAGCGCCCGAGCAGATCCACCGGCACGATGTTGTCCGGCCCGTCGTCGATGACGACGCCCACGGAGATGCCATTGCTCGACGTGCCAGCGAACAGCGGCGTGGGCCCCACGGTGGCGCCATTCATGGGCACCACCAGCACGGCGATGTCCACGACGCCGCCATCCGCGAGCACCACCTGCGGCGTGGTGAAGCGCACCGGCTCGGACATGAGGCTGGCCACGCCGAACGACTCCGCCCACGCGGTGACCTGGTGCGCACCCGCCGCCAGCGGCGCCACCGGCACCACGGCGAACACGCCGTCGGCCCCTGGCACCACCATGCCAATCTCCCGCTCATCCACGAGGACGTGGACGATGGGCCCATCCGTGCCCGCCTTGCCCTCGATGCGCGGGCGCGTGGTGGTGGACACCTCCCCCCCCGCGGGCAGGGTGATGACGGGCTGGGCCGGCGCCTGGAAGCTCTGCTCGATGTACTGCACGGTCCCCACCGACGTGCCCGCGTCGGGACTGGCGGGCCCCGCGCCATGAGAACCCGCGCTCGGGGCCCCGGACTGGCCGGGGGTGCCCGCGCTCACGTTGGACGTACAGTGCGACGTCTCCCTGCCCTGGAGCAGCAAGCGGCCACCCGCGCCACCACCGCCCGGCCCCAGGGGCTGGTCGCCCACCTTCGTGTCGCCGCCGGCGCCGCCGCGAGCCTCCACCCTCCCGCACTCCAGCAGGTCCCCCGAGCGCAGCAGCACCGCGCCGCCCGCGCCGCCGCCGCCCGCGCCGTCGGTGCCCGCGACGTCGGCCGCGAGGCCCGACGCGCTGATGATCCCCTTGCCCTGGAACGTGAAGGCCCGGATGAACACCACGCCGCCGCCCTGCCCACCGCTGGTGCCGTCGGTGCCCGTGCCCTCACCCGCGCCGCCACCCCCGCCGAACGTGAAGCGATCAAAGATGGAGTAGCTCAGCGGCGCCCCGCCCAGGCCGCCCTCGACGCGCGAGCCATCCGCGCCCGAGGAGTGACCACCATTGCCACCGATGCCGCCGTGTCCACCGCCGCCGCCGCCCGCCTGGAGGCAATTGCCCCCTCCACCGCCATTGGCCAGGTTGCCGCGGCCGGTGACGCTCTTGTTCCCGGACGCCCTCCCTGCCACGCCCTCGCCGCGCTCGGAGCCGCCCTGGGCGGGGGACAGGTCCAGCCCGGTGCAGCCCTTGAGCCCCGCGTGGGCCTGGTAGGCGCCCCCCAGGAACCCGGCGCCGTCCGCGTCGATGCGGCCTTCATTGACGACCTTGCCCGTCACCAGCATCGCGAGGATGCCGCCGGACTTCCCATCCCAGGGCTTCACGGACAGCCGCGCGTCCGCCTCGACGCTCACGTCGGTGAACTCGCTCACGCGCAGCACCTGGGTGCGCGCCGCGGGGTAGGAGAAGCGCAGGGGCCGGGTCAGCTGGAACGTGCCGGAGGTGGTGTCCATGGACAGCACGCGCGCCAGCTCCCAGCGGCCGGGGCCGGTCGTGGGCACCACCACGGGCTTCGTGTTGCCGGGCTCGGGCAGGGGCAACAGTCCCAGGGTCTGGTGGACCATCACCAGGTCGCCCTCCACGACCTCGAGGCCGGGTGCCGACAGCTCCGTCTTGCCCTCGGTCGCGGCCAGCCGCAGGGGCGCGGAGGAGCCGATGACGGCAAGACTGCCGGCGGTGACGGTCAGCGCGCCATCCCGGCCAGTGCCCAGTCCAAAGGAGTCCGGCTCCGCGCGCGCGACCTGCGCCAGGAGCAATCCAACGATGAGGGCCAGGGTGATCCGCATGCCCCCATGGTGCCCCAGCGGGCCGCCGGGGTCGAGCGTGGCCCACCCATCCCGCCTTCAGCCCCGGGGCACCAGGTCCGCGAGCGCGCGGGCGTTGACGGGCGCGAAGAAGGGCTGCCGCAGGAGCCGGCCCAGGGCGCGGCGCTCCACGCACAGCAGTTGGAGGGAGTCCTCCCATTCGCCCAGCACGGCGACCGCGCGCACGTCGGCAGCGTCGCGGTACAGGTCGTTGAGGTTGTGCACGAGCGCGGCCACGTCCTCCACCTCCCACCGCTCCGTGACGTCCCCGGCCGCGACGTGCAGCTCCAGCGCGGGGCGCTCGCGCACGTCCACGACCTTCAGCCGCCGGGCCGCGCCCCCCATGGCCGCGGTGAGCGGGCCCATCAGCTCGTCCGGCCGGACGCCGTACCCCACGGTGAGTCCGCCCACGAGCAGCCCCGCCTCGCACAGGCGCAGCAGCGACACATGGGGGGGCTCACCCTGGGGCAGCAGCCCGGCAGCGGCGGCGGGGTCCTTGAGCAGCCGCTCGCGGTCGAGCGCATCCAGCAGGGAGGCCATGGGGCGCGAAGCCTATCAGGGCTCCTCGCCGTCCCAGTAATCCACCGACGCGGCCAGCGGCAGATAGGCCAGCAGCGTGCGCGCGGCCTTGTCACCGCCGGGCGCGGCGCCCGCCATGACGCCCACCTTCTTCGAGTCCGGGTACACGAGCACGTCCGGCTCCTCCATGGTGGAGAAGCACAGGTAGCGCAGCGGCTCCGCCCCGTCGTTGAGGAGCTGGTGCGCGCACTCCGCGCCGGGGGGCAGCGCGACATAGTCCCCCGCGCGCAGGGGCACGACGTCCGAACCGATGCGCAGCGAGCCCGTGCCGGCCAGCACGTAGACGGCCTCCTCGTTGGCCAGGTGGTAGTGCGCGGGCCACGAGCGGCGGCCCGGAGGCAGCTCCACGAGGCTGCACCCGAGCTTGCGCCCGTGCGCGGCGGCGCCCAATTGCTTGCGCTTGAGCGCCACGCGGGTGCCGTGGGCGACCTCGGTCCAGGGGACGTCTTCGGTGTGGACGACGTGGGGATGCGATGGGGACATGGCGGGCCTCCAGGTTGCTCAGGGGCGCTCGGCGACGAGCGCGAACACACGGTGGGGAACGGACAGCGGCTCCACGGGGAAGCGCTCCGCGAGGAGCGCGCCCAGCGCGGCATCGAAGCGGGCCACCTCCTCGGACGGGAGCAGGGCGCCAATGCGGGCGTTGGCGCGGATGCGTCCGCGCCACGCTTCGTGGGTGTACGGCGTGGGGGAGTCGAAGGTGAAGGACGTCACCGACTGGAAGCCCGCGAGGGCCACGTCGCGGAACCACTCCGGATAGACCCCCACGCCATGGCCGAAGCGGTCGATGTCCAGGTTGTCCCGAGGGCTGAAGCCTTCCATCAGGGCCTCGGTGGCCTCCACCACGTTGCCGGGCAGGGACAGCCAGTCGAAGCAGGCGATGATCAACCGCCCGCCGGGCCGCAACAGCCGGAGCACCTCGCGCGCGGCGACGGGCCGGTTGAACCAATGCCAGCACTGGCCAGCGAACACGCGGTCGAAGGACCCCGACGGCAGGCCCGTCTCCTCCGCGCTGGCGACACGGAAGTCCACCGTGAGGCCATCGTCGCGCGCGAGCCGCCGGGCGGCGTCCAACTGCGGCGCGGACACATCCAGCGCGGTGACGTCCATGCCACGCCGGGCGAGCCCCCGGGCGATGGTGCCCGTGCCCGTGCCCAGGTCCAGCGCGCGCAGCCCGGACCGCAGCACGCCGTCCTGTTCCAACCGGTTGAAGAAGGCGTCCGGGAATCCCGCCCGGTATTTCGCGTAGTCCGACGACGTGCGTCCAAAGTCCACGGCCATGGTCGCTCCCCGCTGAAGGCCTCGCGCCAGACGGGTTCGACTCGACAGGATGTCCAGTCGAGTCGAGACTCCACATCAGGGAGGCACGAGAACCATGGTGCGTCGCAGCGGGGGTCGTTCTCAATCTCGATTCGACCATCCACCTGAGGAGGAGCTGCTGCGCGCGGAGGAGGCGGCGGCCCTCCTGGGTGTGAAGCGGGCGACGCTCTACACGTACGTGAGCCGGGGGCTCGTGCGGTGCGTGCCGGAGAAGGGCACGAAGGAGAACCGCTACCTGCGCGCGGACCTGGAGCGCCTGAAGACACGCCATGACGCCAGGGCCGGACACGCGGCGGTGGCGTCAGGAGCGCTGCGCTGGGGCGAGCCGGTCATCGACTCCTCGGTGTCGAGGATCGACGAGCGGGGGCTCCAGTACCGGGGGCACGACGCCGTGGCCCTGGCCACCGGAGGGCACCTCTTCGAGGACGTGGCGGAGCTGCTGTGGACAGGGCACCTGCCGTCCGTGTCCACGCCGTGGCCCTTCTCGGAGGGGGGTCTGACCCGGGGAGCGTCAGCGCTGTCTGCCTTTGAGCGCTCGGACCCGTCGCAAGGAACGCGAAGGGGCTCCGGCCCGAAGCCACGAGGGGCCCCGCCGCTGACGCCCTCCGCACTGGCCGCGCTGCTGCCCCGGGACACACCGCCGTTGTCGGCGCTGGCCGCGCTGGTGCCCCTGCTGGCCGCGAGCGACGAGGGCCGCTTCGCAGCGCCCGTGGAGCAGGAGCAGGCGCGGGCCCGCCGCATCATCCGCCAGATGGGCGCCTGGGTCTGCGTGACGCAGGCTCCGGGGCGTGTGTCCCGGGCCTTGAAGGAAGACACGGTGGCCGCGTCGCTGGCCACCGCCTGGGATTCGAAGGTGAAGCGCGCGCCAGAGCTGCTCAACCGCGCGTTGATCCTCTGCGCGGACCACGAGCTGAACACCTCCACCTTCGCCGCGAGGGTGACGGCCTCCTCGGGAGCGGACCTGTACGCGAGCCTGAGCGCGGCGCTGGCGGCCGTCTCCGGCCACAAGCACGGCGGCTCCTGCGACCGCGTGGAGGCCCTGCTCACGGAGGTGGGCCGGCCCGAGCGCGCCGCCCAGGTGGTGCACGGCCGCCTGCGCCGGGGTGAAGCCGTGACGGGCTTCGGCCATCGCCTCTACCCCCAAGGGGACCCGCGCACGCCGCCGCTGGTGGAGGCCGCGTTGAGCGTGAGGCCCGAGCCCCTCCGCGTGAAGGTGGCCCGCGCCGTGATGGACACCATGCGCGACGCCGGCCATCCCCCTCCGGCGATGGACTTCGGCCTGGTGATGCTGGCGGACGCCCTGGGCCTGCCGCCGGGCGCGGGCACCCTGCTGTTCGGCCTGGGCCGCACCGCGGGCTGGGTGGCGCACATCCTGGAGCAGCGCGAACAGGGCCACCTGCTCCGTCCCCGCGCGCGCTACGTGGAGCCTTCGCAGTCGCCCGCCGCGAAGTAGGCGCCGGCACGCCGGTGTCGCCTGCCGTGCACGCCCCACAGGTTTCGGTTGGAGCCCGGGCCCGGGATGCGCACACTGCCGCCCGTGAGCGAACGCCGCCCTTCCCTGCCCTATCCCGCCGTGTTGTTGCTCGGCAACGTCGCCTTCATCGCCGCGTGGATCGTCGTCCTCAAACGCCCCGAGGGCTGGCAGGTCGTGGGCCCCGTGCTCCTCGCCCTCTTCCTCGTGCTGCGGGTGGGCGGTGTGTGGCGCTACGCGAAGAACAACCCGGACCCCACGGGCCGCGCGAAGCGCTCCGCCGTCATCTCCACCGTGCTGGCCCTGCTCGCCGTGGCGCTCTGGGTCTTCACCCTGCTGAGCGGCCCGCGCTGAAAACGAAACGGGCGCCCCTTCCGAAGTGGAAGGTGGCGCCCGCGCGTCACAGCGAAGCCGAGGACTCGCGCGTCAGACGTTGAAGCGGAAGTGCATACAGTCACCGTCCTGCACGGCGTACTCCTTGCCTTCCACGCGCAGCAGGCCCTTCTCCTTCACCGCCGCCTCGCTGCCCAGCTTCACCAGGTCCTCCCAGCGCATGACCTCCGCCTTGATGAAGCCGCGCTCGAAGTCCGAGTGGATGACACCCGCCGCCTGCGGCGCCTTGAAGCCCTTGTGGATGGTCCACGCGCGGCACTCCTGCTCGCCCACCGTGAAGTACGTCCACAGGCCCAGCAGCTTGTAGCCCTCGCGCACCACCTTGTGCAGGCCGGGCTCCGTCAGGCCGTTGCTCTCCAGGAAGCCAGCGCGGTCGGACTCGGGGAGCTGCTGGATCTCCGACTCCAGCGCCGCCGCCAGCACCACCACGCCCGCGCCTTCCTTGGCGGCCATGTCGCGCACCGCCTTCACGCGCGGGTCGCTGTCTTCCTTGCCAATCTGCCCTTCGCTGATGTTCGCCACGTACAGCACGGGCTTGTCCGTCAGCAGGAACAGGTCCTGGAGGGGCGCGTGGTCCTCCTCGCTCAGCTTCTGCGCGCGCACCGTGACGCCGTTGTCCAGGGCCGCCATCACCCGCTCCAACACCGCCACCTCGGCCTTGGCCTCTTCGGCCGCCTTGCCGCCCAGCTTGGTGTTCTTCAGCGAGCGGTCACGGCGCTTCTCCACCGTCTCCAGGTCCTTGAGGCACAGCTCCGTGTCGACCACGTCCCGGTCCCGCACCGGATCCACGCCGCCCTCGACGTGGGTGACGTTGTCGTCCTCGAAGCAGCGCAGCACGTGGAGCACCGCGTCCACCTGGCGGATGTTCGCCAGGAACTGGTTGCCCAGGCCTTCACCCTTGGAAGCGCCACGCACCAGGCCCGCGATGTCCACGAGCTCCAGCGACGTGGGGATCTTCTTCAGCGGCTTGATGAGCGCCGTCAGCTGGTCCAGGCGGTCGTCCGGCACCGGCACCACGCCCACGTTCGGCTCAATCGTGCAGAACGGGTAGTTCGCGGCCTGCGCGCTCGCCGCGGAGGACACGGCGTTGAACAGGGTGGACTTGCCCACGTTGGGCAGACCGACGATGCCGATGGAGAGAGCCATGATGGATTCCTGGAACAGACGGGCGCGGCTTGGGACTTCCCGGCCTTACGCCGAACGACGGGTCGCCGTGGCGCTCGTCGCACCCGGCAGGCCCTGAACGAACTGCTCGGCCAGCGCGCGGTGCTTGGCGTCGTCCATGCGCTCGTTCATGAGCTTGGTGGCCACGTCCATGGCCAGGTCCACCGCCATGGCGCGCACTTCCGCGATGGCCTTGGCCTTCTGGTCGTCGATTTCGCGGCGGGCGCTCAGCTTCAGCTCCTCCGCCTCCTTGCGGCTCTTGGCCATCAGCTCGTCGCGGAACTTCTCCATGTCCGCGGTGTTGCGGCGCATCATCTCCGCCGCCTCGCGACGGGCCTCCGCGATGGCCGTCTTCTGGTCGGCCAGCAGCTTCTCCGCCTCGGCGCGCTCACGCTTCGCGCTCTCGATGGCGTTGGAGATCTGCTTCTCGCGCTCCTCCACGAGCGACAGGATGGGGCCCCACGCCTTCGCGCGCAGCACCAGCATGACGAGGACGAAGGTGACGATGGTCCAGAAGATGAGGCCCGGACGGACCTCCACGAAGCTGCTGGCGGCGAGAACAGAGGGCAGGAACATGGCGGGTCCCGGATTCAGACGGCGAAAAAGTGGTGCGGGAGACTGCGGGTGACACGGGCACGGCGACTGCTTTGCCGGAAGGCCGGCGCCCCTCCTTCAACGAAGAGGACGCCGGCTCCCAGGTGTTGCCAACCGGCTCAGACCTTGATGGCGAGCAGGATGCAGACGACCAGCGCGAACAGCGTCGCGCCTTCGATGAGCGCCGCGGCGATGATCATGGTGGTGCGGATGTCGCCGCCCGCGGCCGGCTGACGGCCCGTGGCGTCCATGGCGGCGGCCGCCAGCTTACCGATGCCGAGCGCGGCGCCGATGATGGAGAGACCCGCGCCGATACCGGCGGCGAGGAAGGCAAGAGCGATGTTGGTCATGGGAGCACGTACTTTCGGGTGAGGCAGGACCCGCTTGTGGGGGGGTCGTGAAATCCCTTTAGGACTACCTCCGACGGCCTTTCGAACCGCCGGGTCTTCAACCGGGGCGCGCGGTGCTTCAGGCGCCCCGTCCAGTCAGGCCGGGAAGCTTCCCCGGCTCAAATGTGGTGCGCCTTGCCGTGGTCGTGGCTGGCGCCACCTTCCGCGTGGCCGTGGTCGTCGTGGTGGTGGCCCATGGCCACGCTCATGCCGATGAAGAGCGCGGACAGCATGGTGAACACGTACGCCTGCACGAAGGCCACGAACAGCTCCAGCAGGTAGATGCCGAAGGCGAACGGCACGCTCACCAGCGCCACCGCGGGGTGACGGAGCATGAAGATGAGGCCCAGCAGGAAGAAGATGACGATGTGGCCCGCCAGCATGTTGGCGAAGAGTCGGATGGTGAGGGCGAAGGGCTTGGTGAACAGGCCCAGGAACTCCACCGGAATCATGATGGGCCACAGCCAGGGGGCCACGCCGCCCGTCAGGTGCTTCAGGTAGCCACCGATGCCCGCCGCGCGGATGCCCGCGATCTGGGTGACGACGAAGGTGCACAGCGCCAGGCCGCAGGTGACCGCGATGTTGCCCGTGGCGGACGCCATCCAGGGGAACAGGCCCAGCAGGTTCATGAAGAGGATGAAGAAGAACGCGGTCAGCAGGTAGGGCACGTACCGGGGGCCCTCCTCCTTGCCGATGTTCTTGATGGCCAGCTCGTCGCGCACGAAGAGGACCAGCATCTCGAAGAGGTTCGCCGCCGTGCCGCGCGGAACCAGCTTCGTCTTGTCGCGGTTGCTCCACACCATCAGCGAGCCGATGAGGATGAGCGCCGCCAGCCACATCATCACCGTGTGCTTGGTGATGGAGAGGTCCACGCAGCCGGCGCCCAGGCCCGGGTACACCTCGCCGTGGCCGCTCGGGTCCGCCACCGGCGTGCAGGCGCCCTCGTTCAGGGGGATGAAGATGCGCGGCAGGTGGACGACGATGTGGTTGTGGCTCAGCGGGATCTCGAACTCGTACTCGTTCGAGTCGGACACGTGATGGAGGATGTAGCCGGCGACGTCCTCGCCCTCGGCGTCCTTGCCCTCGTTCGCGACGCCGGCCGGACCGGAGGCCCACACGGAACCCGCGAACAGACAGGCGAACAGCACCATTGCCTTGCGCATCACTCGTCTCCGCCCGCCGGGTCTTTCGACGCGGCCATCACGTAGCTGACTTCAATCCACTGCAGCGCGAAGTAGACGCCGAAGAAGCCGCCCACGAACGCGATCGCGCTCAAATTCCGGGACACCACCCACGCCAACCCCAGCCCCACCGCCACGCCTCTCAGCGCGAACACCACTCCGACCACCTTCAGCGCGGCCTTGAGGTCCGCCTGCGCCAGCGCCCGCCGCTTCAGGAACAGCGCGAGCACCCCCACCACCGCCGACATCCCGACGCCCAGGAGCGCCGCCACCCGGTCCTCCGCCACCTTCGGCAGCGCCGCCGCCACCACCGCGCCCACGCCCATGGCCGCCGCCGCCAGCCCCGCGTGCGCCCAGAAGGGGTCCTTCCCCTGCCGCCCGTCCCGCCCCGTCACTTGCGCTTCCCCAGCCGCGCCATCGCGTGGAGGAAGCCGTAGAACCCCACGCCAATCCCCACCAGGGACAGGCCCAGGAGCAGCCAGGGGGACGTCCCCAGCCACTTGTCCAGGAAGTACCCTCCCAGGACCCCCACCACCGCCCCGCCCACCAGCTTCCAGACCGCGGAGATGTACGGCTCCGCCGCGCGCATCTGCCGGGCCGTCTCGCCCAGCTCACTGCCCGGCGCGTCCGCCCGCTCCCGTGGCTCCTGGTCTGCCATGCGGACGCCTCACCAAACCCTGGGAAAGTCTTGGGTTTCTCTTCACCAACCCCGACCCCGCCCATACCCGCGCGGGCGCCGCTTAGCACCGAATGCGCGGCGCGTGCAACCACTCCGCTGACCCGGGGGGTGGCGCTGGCAGCAGGGATTGCCGCACCCGCAAGCGCAGCTATCACGGTCCTGGACGGAGCGGGGGTTTCTCCTCTGGAGGAAGGGGCGCGGCGGCAGGCGGGCGAAGGGAGCGTCCGGTGGATCAGCAACGGTCGTCGCACGGGGGTGACGGACGGGCGGGCGGCCCACCCGCCGCCTCTACGCGCCGGGGGTGGGCGTCGCCAGCTTGCCGGAGGACGCCTTCCGCCTCCAGGAGCCACCCATGCCGAAGCCGCTCGAGCTCACCTCGCCCCAGTTCAAGGACGGGATGCCCATCCCCATCGCCTACACCGGCGAGGGCGAGGACAAGGCGCCCCCCCTGCACTGGGAGAACCTCCCCCCGGGGGCCAAGAGCCTGGCGCTCATCGTGGAGGACCCGGACGCGCCGGACCCGGCCCACCCGCAGCGCACCTTCTGCCACTGGGTCCTCTACAACCTGCCCCCCAACGCCCAGAGCCTGCCGGACGGGGCCACGCTGGACGTGCTGCCGCCCGGGGTGAAGCTGGGGATGAACGACTTCCAGCGGCAGGACTACGGTGGCCCCATGCCGCCCATTGGCAGCCACCGGTACTTCTTCCGGCTGTACGCCCTGGACACGGTGCTGCCGGACCTGGGCCGGCCCTCCCGCGCGGAGCTGCGCGAGGCCATGGACGGCCACATCGTGGGCGAGGCCCAGCTCATGGGCACCTACGAGAAGGTGCACCACCACCGGGAGGAGAAGGGTGCGCCCGCCGACAAGCCGTCCACCCGCCGCAACGGGAGCCGCAACCACTGAGCCAGCGGCCGGCGGCGGTGAGCCACCTCAAGGGGCGGGCAGCTCGCGCACCATCACCGCGGGCAGGCCCGGCACCTTGAGGTACTCCACGCGCGTGGGGCGGGCCTCCACCGGGGGCCAGCCCGGCGCCTCCAGCGCGGCGAGGAGCCCCAGCACCGGGAAGTCGAAGGATTCTACGAGGGGCCCCACCGGGGGCATGGGCAGCAGCCCCCACGCCAGCGCGATGCGCAGCCGTTCACAGCGGGCCACCTGCGGGACGTAAGCCGGCAGGCGTGGGCCGGGAGCATCTGACTCCAGCTCCAGGAAGCGGCACCAGGCGATGGCCTCCTCGCGGTTGAGCACCTCTGGCGGTACGTCCTGGAGGAAGCGCAGGCGCAGCGGCGCCAGGTCCGGCCGCTTCGCCTCATCCACCCACGGGAGCTGTTCGCGCACGCGCTCGGCGCGGTGGTAGTCCATCATCCGTCCGGCGCGGTCCACCACCGCGCGGTCCACGCGGCCGAGCGCCTCCCGCTCCCCCGGCGTCAGCGCCAGCGGCGCCAGCGTCCGTGGCGCATCCCGCGTCCACGCCTCGCGGAAGCGCGGATCCACGTGCAGCCGCGCCAGCACCTCCAGCGTCTGTGGATAACCCATGGCCGTGTCCCCGTCCCTTCAGGCCGCGCTCGCGCCGCAGCGCTGGAGGATGGCGCGCGCGCGCGCGAGCTCCTCCACCAGCCGCGCGAAGGGTGGAAAGCCGCTGTCCATCTCGAAGTTCACGCCCCGCACCGGACAGCGCGGCGCCACGTACTCCAACAGCCGCCACACCTCCTCGGGCGACGTCTCCGAGTGGCTGTCCAATCGCAGCCCCTCCGCCGTCATGCCGCCCGCCAGGTGGATCTGCACCACCCGCTCCAATGGCAGACGGTCCAGGAAGGCATACGGGTCGAACCCGTGGTTGGCCGCGTTGCAATACAGGTTGTGCAAATCCAACAACAACCCGCAGTCAGCGCCCTCCACCACGCGGCGCAGGAAGTCCGCCTCATCCAGCGTGTTGAGCGGCGTGTGGAAGAGATACGCGATGTTCTCCACCACGAAGGGCACGCCCAGGTCCGCCTGGGCCGCGCGCACGTTGCGCACGCAGGTGGCCACCGCCTCGTCCGTCAGCGGCACCGGCGTGAGCGCGCGCAGGGCCAGGTCCCCCACGCGCGTGAAACACAGATGGTCCCCGTGCCACACGCTGCCCGTCCGCTGGGTGATACGCCGCAAGCCCTCGCGGTAGCCGGGCGCGTCCACGCCGTCCGAGCCCACCGACAGCTCCAGGCTGTGGCCCACCAGGGGATAGCGCTTCGCGAGCAGGTCCAGCCGCCGCTCCGCGTCCGGCGTGAGCGGCAGGAAGTGCTCCGGTGTCACCTCCAGCCAGTCCACGCCGGGGTTGCCACGCGCCAGATGCGGGTTGAGGTCCCAGCGGTAGCTGAGCCCCACGCCAAGGAAGGGAAGGCCCACGGTGCGCGCTCCTTCGCCTCAGGCCCGCCGCCGGGCCATCACCTGGAAGTGCTGGCCCAGGACGGCGAAGCCCTCGTGCGCCAGCTTCTCCTGCATCGCCAGTATCTCCTCGCGCGCGGCCCACGCGTCCCACGGCTGCCCGGAGGCGCCGCCGCGAGCGGCGGCCATGGCGTTGAGCATGTCGAAGAACATCACCGGCTTGCCGAAGATCTCCAGCAGCTCCGCGCCCGCGTCCGCCACCGCCTGCTCCAGCTCGCGCACCGTGAAGGCGTGCACCGGCAGGCCGTAGGGACACGTCGTCCTGCCATCCTGGAGCGTGCGGAACGCCTCCTCCGGCCGGCCCAGCTTCAAGGAGCCGGAGAACGCCTCGTAGCGGTTGTCCACGCCCAGCACCACCGGCGCGCCCGGCTTCGCCACGCGCACCAGCTCCTTCACCGCGCGCGGATACGCATCCAGGCAGTAGGACACCGGATCGCCTTCACAGAAGACCAGGTCGAACGCGGCATCCGGCAGGTCCAGCTTCGCCACGTCCCCCTCCATGAAGGCCACCCGGTCCAGCAGGCCCTTCGCGGTGAACTGCGCGCGGGCCCCCTCCAGCATGCCCGGGGAGATGTCCAACACGGTGACGTGGTGGCCCGCCTCCGCGAAGCGGGTGCCGAACTTGCCCCCGCCGCCGCCCGCGTCCAGCACGCGCCAGGCCGTGCCGTCCCGGGGCAGCAGCGCCTCCACCGGCTTCCAGGTGAGGTGCTCGTAGGTGAGCCAGAACAGCTTGATGGCCATCTGGCTGGGGCCCCCCTGGTCGTACTTCGGGGACACCTCGTCGTAGCGGCGCTTGAGGCTGGCGGCGTCGGCGGTGCTCATGGTGGGTGTGCCTTCTTTCAGTAGTTGAAGGAGATCTTGGAGAGGATCCGCCGCTCCTGGGAGCCGCCGAAGGGTTGGTCCGTGTAGACGAGGAAGATGTCGCTCCATTGGCGGTAGTGCCAACCCACCATCGCGTCCACGAACACGCCGTTCACGGAGTTGTAGTCCGCCAGCTCGTACACCACGCCCTTCTGCAATGTCAGACGCGCGTAGAGGTCCGGGCTGAAGTGGTAGCGCAGCTGCGCGTAGCCGGAGAAGCTGTAGCCGTCACCGGAGGTGCCGAAGAGGTCGCTGTTCTCCGGCACGTCGAAGTTGCGTGTGTAGAAGCCGCTGAGCTTGGCGACGAAGTGTCGCCCCAGCTTCATGTTGACCGCGCCGTTGAGGCCGCGAATCTGGCCGCCCAGGAACCGGCCGCCAATGGCCGTCAGCGTGTAGTTCTGCCAGTCGTGCGGGAACAGCGTGAAGCCGAACGTGCCGAAGCGGTCTCGGAACCCCAGGTTGTCGTCATAGACGCCGTCGAAGATGAGCGCGAAGTCGTGGTGCAGGTACGGCTGGACGTTGAGCCGCTGGCGCCAGCGCGTGCGCTGGTGTTCGTGATTGCGGCGCCACAGCGTGTCCCACGTCACGTCCAGCCGGGGCAGGAAGCGCCACTTGGGGAACGGGTTCAGGAACAGGCGCGAGTTGTAGCCCTGCTTGTCGACGACGGGCGTCCAGCCCAGCGGGTTCGCGTAGTTCTTCCCGATGTCCTCGAACTGCAACCAGAACTCCGACAGCGTGTCGAAGCGGTGCAGGCCCACGTGGTACGCGTCCGAGTCGTCGTTGCCCAGCGGGCTCCAGCTCTTGAGCGCCTGCGCCTGGATGAAGAACTCCTCGAAGAGGTGGAAGTTGCCGTCCACGCCCACCGTCTGGAAGTCGGAGTCCCCGAAGATGCCGCCCCGGCCGCTGCGGTTGAGCGCCACCAGCGAAATCATCGACCGCTTGCCGATGTCGTGCTGGAGGCGCAGCACGCCGGAGTTGACGTTCTCGTAGACCTCCCGGCCGTTCGCGTCCTTGCCGGTGAAGTCGCGGTGCTGGATGTCCATCATCGCGAAGTTCGTGTCGCCAATCTTGCCGGTGAGCTGCAACCCGCCCCACACCCGGTCATGCGGCCTGAGCGCGATGCGGCGCGAGGTGAAGATGTTGATGGGCGCGATGAAGAGGTGCTCGCTCTCCAGGAAGAACTGGCGGCGCTCCGGCAGCAGCGGCTGGTCGGTGTCCAGCAGCAGGAAGCTCTGGTCCGCTTCGGCGTCGCTGAAGTCCGGGTTGGCCGTCAGCTTCATGGACAGCCAGGGGGTGGGGTCGAAGCGCGCGTCCGCGCCCACGTTGGGCCGGAACACGCCGCGGCCGTCGGTGGACTTGAGCGCCACCGTGGTGGCCACGTACGGGGTGACGCTGAAGATGGAGCGCGGGTTGATGTCCTTGAGCCCGCTCAGGTGCGGGTAGCGGCTCACCTTCGCGCTGTTCACGCCGTCCGGCGTCCAGTTGCTCCACTCCTGGTTGCGCGACTGCTCGCGGTCCAGGAGCATGCCGAACGTCAGCTCGTCCTTCTTCTCGAACTGGAAGTTCGCGAACGGGATGCGCACCTCCGCGATCCACCCGTCCGACACCACCGTGGACTTCGTCTCCCACTCGCCGCGCCAGTTGGTGGAGAACGCCTCGCCGTCATCCACGATGCGCCCGTCGGTGCGCACGCCCAGCGGGTTGGTCCAGAAGAAGTACGCGTTGCGGTGGTCCAGGTACGTGTCCAGGATGACGGTGATGTTGTCCTCCTGGTGGAGGAACCCCTCGTTCTGCATGGTGTAGCCGGTGATGCGCTCCGGCTTGGAGTCCAGGCAGTGGAAGAGGAAGTAGAGGTTGTCGCTGTCGTAGAGGATGCGGACCTTGGTGTCGTCCGGCGCGGGGCGGCCGTAGTCCACGCGCGTGAGGAACCAGTTGCCAATCTCCGGCGCCGTCTGCCACGCCGGCTCGTCCCCCTTGCCGTCGATGGTGATGGCTTCCTTCGTTGGCGTCGCCGTGACCTTGTAGGTCGAATCGGCGAAGCCCAGGGCGGGCACCAGCGCGACACACAGCGCGGCGCCCCAGCGACACACGTTTCGTAAGGGGCTCATCCGGGCTCCGAGTTGGGGTTGAGCGCGGCCACCGGCGCCGCGACAGGGGGAAGTTCCGGGGACTCGCGGACCCTCGACACACAGCCGAGGGCCAGCACGAGGGCCGCCGAGGAGACGAGGAACGTGAAGCCGAGGCCGGCCTTCTGCGCGACGAGGCCGTAGGTGAGGGGCGCGAGCACGCCCGCCAGCGCCGCGCTGGAGCCCAGCGCCCCCATGAAGCGGCCGCGCTCCGCGGGCGACGGCACCTGCTCCACCACCAGCGCCGCCGCGGAGCCTCGGTGCAGGCCATCCGGCACCGCGAGCAGCACCCACGACGCCACCAGCGCGCCCAGCGCGTATCCGCGCGGCAGCCACCCGGAGGCGCCGAGCACCGCCGCCATCACCGCCATGCCCGCCAGGCCCGGCGTGATGAGGCCCACGCGCCGGGGCATCCGGTCCGACAGCCGGCCGCCAAAGGGCTGCACGAAGGCGAACACGAGCCAGGACACCGCCACCAGCGGCCCCACCAGCTCCCCGGGCGCGCCCAGCTCCACCGCGTACAGCGGCAGGTACGTGGGAAACAGCGCCAGCGCGAAGGTGAAGAAGAACTGCCAGAGGAACAGGCCCGAAAGGCGCGGGTGGTCCTTCACGTAGGTGAAGGGGGACACGAGCCCCTGGAGCGCCAGCGCCCAGCCCGTCCGCACCCCGCCCGCCCCGGCCCCTGCGCGCGGCGCGGGCTGGGAGTCGTCCAGCGACAGCAGCAGCAGGCTGCCCACCAGGAACAGGGCGCCCGCGAGGAAGAAGGTGCCGCTCACCGACAGCGCGCGGATGACCGCCGAGGAGGCGAACAGCGCCGCCACGAACACCAGGTTCGAGGTGGCATCCAGCATCGCGAAGATGGTGGCGCGCTGCTTCGTGGGCGCGAAGTCCGCCACCATCGCGTTGGACACGGGCGCCGCGCTGCGCGCCAGGAGCATCTTCAAGATCATCACCGCCGCGAGCGGCGTCGGGTCGTCCACCAGCGCCACCGCCGGCACCATCAGCGACGTGAGCAGCGACAGCCCCACCACGAAGGGCTTGCGGCCATGGCGGTCCGACAGGGCGCCCAGCACCGGCTGCGCGAAGATGGGCAGCAGCGAGCCCACCGTGTAGAGCAGGCCGATCTGCTGGAAATCCAGCCCGCGCGAGCGCAGGTACAACGGCATCACCGGGTTGAGCAGGCCCGCGGCCACCATGCCCACCAGCCCCGAGCCGAGCATCACCCGCAGGTTGCCCAGCCCCTTCGTCAACCCATACATCTCCCGGAGGGCCTGCACGCCCTGGCGGATCATGGCGCCTCCGGCTTCGTGACGGCCGCCGCGTCCGCGCGCGGCTCCAACCCCAGCACCGCCGACACCGCCCGCGTGAGCGTGGGCACCGGCCGCACGTCCAGCGCCGTCAGGGCATGCGCGTCGAAACCGCTGTCCTCCGGCACGTACACGGCCACCCTCCCCGCCTGGGGAAACACCTGCTTCACGTAGGACTGGGCCACGCCCAGCTTTCCCTGGAGGAACTCGCGCGGCGCGGGCGCGAGCCGCTCACCGTGCTCCTCCAGCGCCACCCCCGTGCCCAGGAAGGGCGACGGCAGCGGGCGGCCGCTCAGGAGCGCCACCCAGGCGACGAACAACGGCAACGACGCGCTCCGGCCATCCAGCGTCACGCTCCCGCCGCGCGCGCGGACGTGCAGGTCGGTCTGCTCCCACGGCAGCGCGTAGCGCGCCCTGCCCAGCGCCGCGAGGTGCTGGACGTGCCGCTGCCAGACAGGCGTGAAGACCGAACCTCGCGACGCGTCCAACCACACGCATCCCTGGCCGGGACCCACGCGGAGCTCCACGGGCACGACGCGAAAGAGCGCGCATCCGCCGACGTCCGCCTGGGTGAAGAGCAACAACTGGAGCGAATCTGGCGACATGGGCGGGCGTCAGGGATTGAAAAGACAGCCGGGTGGAGGCGCACGGCCTCCACCCGGCCGTGATGGCACTACGCCGCCCGCCGGACGGCGCCCGTCTCAGGGGCAATGCCCCCACAACACATGCACCTGCCGGACGAAGCGATACAGCGGACGAGCCTGGCCTTGAGGTCCATGGTGTTTCTCCAGACGACGGGTGATGGCGGGCGGAGCGGCGCGACTACTCCGCGCGGATGACCACGCTCATGCCGTTGGAGCAGGTGCACTTGTCGGACGACGCGGCGACGCGGACGATCTGGGCCTGGGTGTACATGTTGGGATTCTCCTGGTTCAGGTTGGGTACTGCGGGATGCAACGGACGGAGCGGAACTACTCCGCCACGTTGTTCGACAGCACCACCATGCCGTTGGAGCAGGTGCACTTGTCGGACGACGCGGCGACGCGGACGATCTGGGCCTGGGTGTACATGGTGTTTCTCCTTGGTTGGATTTGCTGCGGGACAACCACTGCCGTGAAGCGCGGTGAAGCATGAACAGGGGGTCTGACATTCCCTGTCGTCTTCATCTCGCTCCACCCAGCCGTGAAACACAGGTCTCACGACTGGCTTTCGCGGACGTCCCGACGTCAGGACGCACGCGAAACCCGGAGCCAGGGCATGGCGCTGCCGACCCTCCCCAGGAGGGGGCTCCTCGAACGGTGTGATGCCTTTGCGCGCCGCGCGGAAGCAGGAGGACCCGCGGCGCCCCGGGATGCGGGGGGAGGCTTCAGGAACTCAGCGGACGGCGGGCGAGGGCTCGCACAGCCCCAGCTCCTGGAACTGCGCCACGGTGCGCTGGACGTCCGCGAGGATGGCGGCCTCCTGGCCCTGCGCCTCCAGCCCCCGGGCGAGGGTCTGCACGGCGTCCTCCAGCGACGTGCCGCCCCGGCACAGCTCGAAGATGCGGGCGGCCGTCTCGTTCACGCGGAAGACCTCTCCGCCCTCGGTGTCCATGAGGAAGAAGGCTCCGTCCTGCTGCTGGACGATGACACCGGAAGTCGTGCGGGGCAGGCTCAAGACATCCCCCTTCAGGACCGCGAACCGCCGGGTGCTCCCAGGAAGACCCTGGAGCCAGACCCGAGCCGCGTGTTGATGAATGTATCTAGATACCTTCGCACGCACTGTCAATGTCACACAGACTCTGGGTTTGCCGGCCGCGGGGCGCGAATATGACGTCTGGCGTATGGGAAGAAACGCGGGGATTGCCGTGGCGCGTCGTGCGCCGGGTGTGCGCTGGTGGGCGGTGCGACGGGGGGGTGGCTTCACCCGGGGGTCCAGGGGTGCCAACGTGGCCCGGGTGAGAAGCACTGAGCGTACGAACCGTCGGGTGGGGACGGTCCCGGAGGAGCCAGAGGCGGAGTACCGCCTCCTCGACGACATGCCCCTGGGCGTGTTCGTGCTCCGGGACGGCGTGCTCGTGCACGCGAACGCCGCGCTGGCGCGGCTCGTGGGCGCGCCCCGTGAAGAGCTGGTGGGGCAGCCGGTGACGGCGCTGCTGGAGGAGCCCCAGGCGGACACCCCGGTGGATCGGCTGGCGCGGCGGCTGGGCTCGGCGCCGGTGGCGGGCACCTACGAGGCCTGGCTCAGGACCGCGGGCGGCGGGATGCGCGTGGAATTGACGGTGCATTCGCATGCCAGGGATTGGGTGGTGCAGGCGCGGGATGTGACGTCCCGGGTGCGCCGACGCACGGTGCTGAGAAAGTTGGCGGAGCTGGGCGGGCAGGTGCGCGCGCTGCATTCCGAGGAGGCGGTGCGCGAGGAGGTGTTCCGCGGGCTGGAGGCGCTGGAGCTGGGGTTCGCGTGGTTGACGCCCCGGGGCGTGGGGGTGGAGCTGTCGGTGGCGGGGCTCGCGCCCCGGCTGGTGCCGCACGCGCCCGCGCTGGGCGGCCGGGTGCCGGTGGAGACGATGGGCGGCTGGGCCCCGGCGCTGGTGCGCACCTGGCGCGACGGGAGCGCGTGGGTGGAGGACCTGGGCGTGGAGGCGTCGCGGTTCGTGCCGGAGGCGCGCATGGACACGGTGCTGACGGTGTTCCAGCGCGCGGAGCCGCACCGCGCGGTGGGGGTGCGCATCGACGTGGAGAACGCGCCCCTGGCCATGCTGCTGCTGGCGGCGGAGTGGCTGAGCGAGGAGGACGTGGCCGCGGTGCGGCTGTTCGGACAGCAGGTGTCGTCCGCGCTGGACGCGGCGCGCACCATCCAGCGGCTGAGCGTGCGCGCCACGGCGCTCTCCGCGCTGGGGCGGCTGGCGTCCCAGGCGGCGTCCGCGCCGCACCCGCGCGCCTTCTTCGGCTCCGGCACGGAGGAGATCGCCGGGCTGCTGTCCTGCGACGCGGTGTGCCTGCTGCTGCCGGCGGACTCGCGCCACGAGCCGGGCGAGCCGCTGGAGCTGGTGTACGCGCGCGGCCTGTCCGAGGACGCGGTGGCCCGGGTGCGCCGCGCGCGCCTGGGGTCGCTGCCCCGCCCCACCGGCATGAGCGACGGGGTGCAGGTGCTGGACGCGGAGGCCTGCCCCGCGCCCACGCGCGACGCGCTGCGCGCCCTGGCCTTCCAGACGCTGGTGTCGGTGCCGCTGCGGGTGCGCTCGCGCGGCGTGGGCACGCTGAGCGTGCTGTTCCACGCGCGGCGGCGGCTCACCCCGCTGGAGCTGGAGACGCTCCAGGGCATGGGCACACACTTCGCGGCGGCCATTGAATCCCACCGGCTGCTGGACGAGGTGCGCGGGCGGGCGGAGGACCTGGCGCTGATGCACGAGGTGGGCAAGGCGCTGGCGGCCACGCTGGAGTTGGACCGGCTGCTGGCCACGGGCGTCACCAGCCTGGCGCGCATCGTGGACGTGCCGGACGCCTACGTGCTCCTGCCGGACGCGAAGGGGGAGCGGCTGGCCATCCGCGCGGCGACGGGCGGGCACCCGGAGCTGGTGGGCCGGGACCTGCCGCTGGATTTGTCCCCGCACTCGCTGGCCGGCGAGGTGTTCCGCACGCGCCAGCCGCTGCGGGTGGAGGACGCGCGCGTGGACGTGCGGATGGACGACGAGCTGCGCCGGGCCACGGACGGCGTGGCGTACATGGTGCTGCCGCTCGCCGTGCACGCGCAGATGGTGGGCGTGGCGGTGATGGTGGAGACGCGCCGGCCTCGCCGCTTCACGCCCTCGGAGCTGGAGCGGGCGGACGCCATCGCCAACCAGCTGTCGCTGGCGCTGGAGGGGGCGCGGCTGGTGGAGGACCTGAAGAAGAGCTACGCGGAGCTGGCGCGCGCGCAGGAGCAGTTGGTGCACCGCGAGCGGCTGGCCGCGCTGGGCGAGCTGTCCGCCGTCGTGGCCCACGAGGTGCGCAACCCCCTGGGCGCCATCTTCAATTCGGTGGCCACCATCCGCCGCATCATCGGCGCGGAGAGCCCGGCGGCGCCGCTGGTGGACATCGTGGGGGAGGAGGCGGACCGGCTCAACCGCATCGTCGCGGACCTGCTCACCTTCGCGCGCCCCCCGTCGCCGCACCTGTATCCCGTGTCCGTGACGCAGCTGCTGGAGGAGGCGGTGGGCGGCGCGCTGTCGGACGCGGGCGGCCAGACGCCGCCGCCGGTGAACGTGGAGTGGATGATGGAGGAGGGCGTGCCGTCGGTGACGGTGGACGAGCGGCTCATCCGCCAGGCCTTCCTCAACCTGGCCCTCAACGCGGTGCAGGCCATGCCCCAGGGCGGCACGCTGCGGGTGGTGGCCCGGCGGGCGTGGCTGGACCGGCCCGGCGTGCAGGTGGAGATCAGCGACACCGGGCCGGGCATCCCGCTGGAGCTGCGCGCGCGCGTCTTCGAGCCCTTCTTCACCACCAAGGCGCAGGGCACCGGCCTGGGGCTCGCCGTGGTGAAGCGCATCGTGGATTCTCACCTGGGACAGCTGGGGCTGGACGTGCCGGAGACGGGGGGCACCGTCTTCCGGCTCTTCCTCCCGCTGGAGCCGCCCGTGCTCCCGGTGCTGCCGCTGACGGGCGGCTGACACACCCTTGCGCGTGCAGTGAACAGTCGCCACCCCGGGCGCGTTTTCGCCGGGCGCTCCCTGCCCACCACCGGTACGCAGGGGCCGCACCTTCCAGGGAGGCGGATGATGCACCGGGGTCATGTCGTGGCAGGGGTCGTGGCGTGCTTGTTCGGCTTCATGGGCGTGGCGCGCGCGGAGGCACTGCCCGTCGACGTTCCATTCAAGGCCCGGAAGGAGGAGCCTCGCGTGGAGCTGCGCGCGGTGGCGGAGCTGGGCTTCCTGGACGTGCTGTCACACAGCCTCATCCAGGGCCGCGACGGGACCTCCTTCCGGTTCCCGGAGGACGGAGGGCAGGACAACCTCTACACCTTCGTGCGCCTGAGCGCGGAGCTGGCCCTGCGCGGGCGGCACACGCTCATCTTCCTGGTGCAGCCGTTGGACATCCAGACGCAGGTGGTGCTGCGGCGGGACATCCGGCTGGACGGGCTCACGTTCCCGGAGGGCACGCCGCTGGACGTGCGCTACGCGTTCCCGTTCTACCGGGCCAGCTACCTGTATGACCTGCTGGGCGGCCCCGCGCGGGAGCTGTCGGTGGGCGCGTCCCTGCAACTGCGCAACGCCACGTTCGTCTTCACGTCGGCGGACGGGACGCTGCGGCGGGCCAACCGGGACGTGGGGCCGGTGCCGCTGCTCAAGGTGCGCGGCCGGTGGGCGCTCAGCGAGAACTGGTGGGTGGGGGTGGAGGCGGACGGCAGCTACGCGCCGGTGGCCCTCATCAACGGCGATGACGACTCCGACACGGTGGGGGCGCTGCTGGACGCGAGCCTGCGCGGCGGCGTGCGGCTCACCGACCAGGTGGAGGTGTTCCTCAACCTGCGCTACCTGGGCGGCGGCGCGCGCGGCACGTCGGACGACAACGAGGAGGAGTTCGGCGACGGCTACACGAGCAACTGGCTCAGCACGGCCACCGTGTCGCTGGGCGTGCAGTACCGGCTGCCCTCCGCGGACTGAGGCGGCGGCTCACTCGCCGCCGGAGGAGCCCACGAAGAGCCACATGACGCCGAAGCCCAGGACGAGCGCCACGACGACCACCACCGCGAGCATGGCCCAGAAGCGGTAGCGCGAGGGCAGCGGCCACGGCAGGCGGGGGAGCTGGAAGTGGACGACCTTGGCGGGCTTCTTCCCGCCCTTGCGCTTCGCCTCCGCCAGCTCGCGCTCACGCGCCTTCAGCTCCTCCGCGACCTTGAGCGCGGCGGAGATGTCCATGTCGTAGCCCACGAGCGTTTCGCGCGTCTTGGTGCGCACCGGGATCGGGCGGGTGTCGTTGGGCCGCTCGTCCACGACGGGGGCCGCGCGGCGGGGGGCCTCCTTGGGAGCGACGTAGGGGGCGGACTGCTCCGACAGGTACGCGGGCAGGTTGCCCGTCGTGCGTGACAGGGCACCGAAGATTTTCGCGGCCTCCAGGGCCTCGGTGGCTTCGCCCGCGCCGCCGGGCGTCCAGGGCACGGGGAGCTCCTCCTGGGACAGGGGGCGGGTGGCGTCCGGGAAGTCCTCCACCACCGGCGGGGCGGCGCGAACCGGCGGGGCGGCGCCCACGGACGTGCGGCCCGTGGGGGCGCGCCGCTCCGGGGACGCGTTCGCGCGGGGGCGCTTCGGCTTGTCGACGGCCGTGTGTTCGTCGTCCGCGTCCGCGTCTTCGTCGGGGCCCAGGGCCAGCGGGGACGGGCCGGCGCCTTCGGTGGCCTCCTCCTCGCCAGAGCCCGGCGTCCAACCGGAGCTCGCGGTGCCCTTGGCGGGAGCGCGCGAGGAGGGCTCGGTGTCCTCGCTCTTGCGCATGGGCCGCTCGTTCGTCGTGGAGTCCTCACTGCCGACGCCGGGGGTCCAACCCGGACGCGAGGGCCGGTTCTGCATGGGTGAGTCCTCCGGGGCGGGGGGGGCCCCTTCTCGATGAACAGCGCGAGGTTGTGAACCGGAGTCTTCCGCTTCCGGGCCCGGATTCCAATCCGCCTGGAGAAGTTGCCCCTCCGCGGGCTGGGTGCCCGGCAGGCCCCCTCCGTCCGCCCGGGGGCCTTCGCCCGGGTCGGTGGTGTCCTCGGCGCCCGGGCCGGAGGGCCGGGGCATGGCGACCTCCCGGGGGGTGGGTTCGTCCGCGCCCGACCCCGGCGTCCAGGCGGGCCCGCCTCCCAGGCGAGCGGCTTCAGCGCCCGGAGCGAGGGACAGGCCCGAGTCCGCGCCGGGCGTGGGGGTCGCTTCGGCGGCCAGAGCCGGTGTCCGCCCCGGGTCCACGTTCTCGCCCGAGCCGGGCGTGAGGGCCCCTTCGTCCGCCAGGCCCGCGAGCCGCCTGGGATCCACGCCCAGCGAGGTCGCGTCCTCCCCACCGGAGCCCGGCGTCCACGTCACGGGCGAGGGTCGAGCGGGGTCTGTGGGCTCCTCCGTGCGCGGCGTCGACGTCACGGGCGAGGGCCGGGTGGGGTCAGTGGACTCCTCCATGCGCGGCATGGACGCCACGGGCGAGGGCCGGGTGGGGTCGGTGGACTCCTCCGCGCCCGTGCCCGGCACCCACGTCACGGGCGGTGGTCGCGCGGCGGGGTTGGTGGACTCCTCCGCGCCCGTGCCCGGCACCCACGCGTCCCTGGTGACTTCCTGGTTGTGCAGCCGCACCGGAGGCGCCTTGCGCGCACCGGGCTCCTCCCAGGGCTTCAGCTCCCGGGGGGCAACGTCCTTGCGCGCCTCCGCCTCGGCCGCCGCCTGGCGCAACTTCACCGCGTCCAGCGCCTCCGTCGCGATGTCCTCCTGCGCCCGGAGCGCGTCCGCTTCGCGCTCCACCAGCGCGGTGGGCGGGGCGAGCACCGACGGGAACTCCTGCCGCGTGCTCGCGCGCTCCGACGGCTCGCGCAGCAGCTCCTCCACCAGCTGCTGCTCGTGGACCTTCTCTCGCGGGAAGGCCGCCGACATCAGCCGCACCAGGTCCTGGTCCGTCACGCCCGGCGTCAGCTTCTCCTTCAGCGCCGCCAGCGCCTCCGCCATCGCCGCCGCGGTCGGGAACCGGTCGTTCGGTTCGGGCGCCAGCGCGCGCACCAGGAACGCGTCCACCGCGCGCGGCAGGTCCGGCCGGTGACGCCCCGCCGGCTCCCACTGCGGATACGCCGCGCGCCGCCAGCGCTCCAGGGGGTCCCCGCGCTGGGACAGCGGCTTCCACGCGAACAGCTCCCACAGCACCACGCCCGCCGCGTACACGTCCGCGCGCCGGTCCACCGTGCGCTTGCGGGCCTGTTCCGGCGCCATGTACGTGAGGTTCCCAATCACCACGCGCGGCGCCGTCTGCTGCTCCTTCAGCGTGGACTGCGCCGCGCCGAAGTCGATGATCTTCACCTCGCCCGCGTAGCTCACGCACACGTTCGCGGGCGACAGGTCGCGGTGCACCAGGTGCAGCGGGTGTCCGTCCTCGTCCGTCGCGTCGTGCGCGTACGCCAGGCCCTCGCACAGCCGCTGCCCCATCTGGAGCAGCGCGCCCAAAGGCATCATCCGCTGGCGCTGCCGCAGCCGGTACGCCAGCCGGCTCAGCGTCTTGCCCTGTACGTACTCCATGGCGAGGAAGAGCTGCCCGTCCACCTCGCCCATCGCGTACACGCGCGCGATGTTCGGGTGCGCCAGCCGCACCACCACGCGCGCCTCGTCGCGGAAGCGCCCCACGAACTGCCGGTTCTCCAAGAGCCCCGGCAGCACCTTCTTCACCACCACCGCGCGCCGCACGCCCTCCTCGCGCGCGAGGAAGACCTCTCCCATGCCGCCCGCGCCAATGCGGCGCACGAGCGTGTAGGGACCGAAGCGCAGCGGCCCCTTCAGGGGCTCTGGCTCAACGGGCGTCGCCAAGCGCGCGGAACGCCTTGCGGGCCGCGGCGAGGACGTGCGCCACCTCCGGCTCGCCGATGGCCAGCGACACGAACGCCGCCTCGAACTGGCTGGGCGGCAGGTACACACCTTCTTGCAGCATCGCGTGGAAGAAGCGCCCGAACTTCGCCGTGTCCGCCTTCTTCGCGGACGTGTAGTCGAACACCGGCTCCGCCGTGAAGAACACCGTGAGCATGCTGCCCACGCGGTTCACCGTCACCGGCACGCCCGCCGCCTTCGCCTCCGCGCGGAAGCCCTCCTCCAGCAACAACCCCAGCTGCTCCAGCCGCGCGTACGTGCCCGGCGCCGCCAGCGCCTTCAGGCACGCCATGCCCGCCGCCACCGCCACCGGGTTCCCGGACAGCGTGCCGGACTGGTACACGGGCCCTTCGGGCGCCACCTTCGCCATGACGTCGCGCCGGCCGCCGTACGCGCCCAGCGGCATGCCGCCGCCCACCACCTTCGCCATCGTGGTCAGGTCCGGCTTGAGCTTGTACAGCTCCTGCGCCCCGCCGCGCGCCAGCCGGAAGCCCGTCATCACCTCGTCCAGCACGAAGAGCACGCCGTGCTTCTGGCAGAGCGCCTGCAACCCCTCCAGGTAGCCCGGCCGGGGCACCAGCACGCCCATGTTGCCCACCACCGGCTCGATGATGACGCAGGCGATGTCCTTGCCCTTCTCCTCGAAGATGCGCTCCACCGCGGCCAGGTCGTTGAAGGGCGCGGTGAGCGTCAGCGCCGCCAGCGCCGCCGGCACGCCCGGCGAGTCCGGCAGGCCCAGCGTCTCCACGCCGCTGCCCGCCTTCACGAGGAACGGGTCGCCCGCGCCGTGGAAGCAGCCCTCGAACTTGAGGATGTGCTCGCGGCCGGTGAAGCCGCGCGCCACGCGGATGGCGGCCACCGTGGCCTCCGTGCCGCTGGACACCAGGCGCACCTTCTCCACCGACGGCACCGTGGCGCAGAGCAGCTCCGCGAACTCCACCTCCGCCGCGACGGGCGCGCCGAAGGTGGTGCCGCGCCGGGCGGCCTCCAGGATGGCCTCGATGATGGGCGGGTACGCGTGCCCGAGGATGAGCGGGCCCCAGCTGCCCACGAGGTCCACGTAGCGGTTGCCGTCCACGTCGGTGAGCCACGCACCGGCGCCCTCGCGGAAGAAGACGGGGTCACCCCCCACGCCACGGAAGGCGCGCACCGGAGAGTTCACCCCACCCGGGATGCGCGCCTGCGCGCGGGCGAAGAGGGCCTGGCTTTGAGCGTGTTTCATGCCGGGTTCCATAGCACGCGCCGGGCGCCGCTCCCCGCCTCGCGTGGGGCTCCGGTGTCGGCTTTCCACCGCCATGCGGATGCCTGCCCGCACGGCGAAGGGCCGCCCCGGGCAGGAGGGACGCCCACCCGTCCGGCAGTCGTGGCTTCACCCCGGCGGCCCCGGCGGTTATGACCGCCCGCATGCGAATCCTCCACACCATGCTCCGCGTCGGCGACCTGGAGAAGTCGCTCGACTTCTACACCCGCGTCGTCGGCATGACGCTGCTGCGCCGCCACGACTACCCTGAAGGCCGCTTCACGCTCGCCTTCGTCGGCTTCGGCCCGGAGGACACCCACCCCGCGCTGGAGCTCACCCACAACTGGGACACGGCGAAGTACGAATTGGGCACCGCCTACGGCCACATCGCCCTGGGCGTCAGCGACATCCACGCCACCGCCAACGCCATCCGCGCGGCCGGCGGCAAGGTCGTCCGCGAGCCCGGCCCCATGAAGCACGGCACCACCGTCATCGCCTTCGTGGAAGACCCGGACGGCTACAAGGTCGAGCTCATCCAGCAGAAGACCTGAGCCTCCGCGCACCGACCTGGAGCGTGGTGCCCCAAGGAGCCGGAGCACCGGGCACGCGGCCCCTGACGCCCGGCCGGACGCCCCGGACCGGCTTGGAAGCAGCGGGAAGGCAGGCGGCGAAGGCACCCAGGCACCCCGGGCCCGAGGCCGTGCCCCCGAGGGAGGACGCACCGGGCAGGCGGGCGAAATTTCAGGGGGATGTTTCGCGGCTTCCGCTCGCCGTGCCCCCCATGGGGGTGTAGAGAGGCCGGCGCGCCGCGCATCGGCGCGCGCGCACCCTCCCCTTCCGAGGCACGCCATGGTGGAGAGTCCCCAGAGCCAGAACGCGTTGTCCCCCGATGAGCTTCACGAGGCCTGGGCGGTGCTGTCCGGGGATGAGCGCCTGGAGGGCTTCCGCCTGCTGCCCCCGGCCGTGGCGGACGACTTCTTCCTTGGGCTGTCCGCGCGCGAACAGGCGGAGCTCATCCTCTCCCTGCCTCCGGCCGAGCGCCGCACCTGGGTCCGCCTGCTGCCCCCGGACGACCTGGCCGACCTGGTCCAGGCGGTGGAGCCGGACCAGGTGAACACCATCCTGTCGCAGCTGGACGACGCCAGCCGCCGCGAGGTGAACGTCCTGCTGGCCTACGCGGAGGACGACGCCGGCGGCCTGATGAATCCGCGCTTCGCCCGCGTGCGTCCGGACATGAGCATCGACGAGGCCATCGGCTACCTGCGCAAGCAGGCGCGCGAGCGGGTGGAGACCGTCTATTACGCCTACGTGCTGGACGCCGAGCAGCGCCTGCAGGGCGTGCTGTCCCTGCGCCAGCTCTTCCAGGCCGCGCCGGACAAGCGCGTGGCGGACGTCATGCAGCGCGACGTCATCACCGTGGCGGAGAACACCGACCAGGAGGCCGTCAGCCGCACCTTCTCCGAACACAGCTTCATGGCGATGCCCGTGGTGGACGAGGCGCAGCGCATGAAGGGCATCGTCACGGTGGACGACATCGTGGACGTGGTGCAGGAGGAGGCCACGGAGGACATCCAGAAGGTCGGCGGCATGGAGGCCCTGGACGCGCCGTACTTCGACGTGGGCTTCCTGGCGATGCTCAAGAAGCGCGCCGGCTGGCTGATGGTGCTCTTCCTGGGAGAGATGCTCACCGCCACGGCGATGGGCTACTTCGAGCATGAAATCGCGCGCGCCGTGGTGCTGAGCCTCTTCATCCCGCTCATCATCAGCTCCGGCGGCAACTCCGGCAGCCAGGCCACCACGCTCATCATCCGCGCGCTGGCGCTGTCGGAGATGCGGCTGAAGGACTGGTGGCGCGTGGCCCGGCGGGAGCTGGGCACGGGGCTGGCGCTGGGCACGGTGCTGGGGCTCGTGGGCTTCACGCGCGTGATGGTGTGGCAGGGGCTGTTCCACAGCTATGGGGACCATGCGGTGGTCATCGGCCTCACCGTGGGCGTGTCGCTGGTGGGCGTGGTGCTGTTCGGCACGCTGTCCGGCTCCATGCTCCCGTTCATCTTGAGGCGCGTGGGCTTCGACCCCGCGAGCGCCTCCGCGCCCTTCGTGGCCACGCTGGTGGACGTGACCGGACTCGTCATCTATTTCACGGCGGCCAGCCTCTTCCTGCGCGGCAGCCTGCTGTAATCAGCGACGCTGCGCCCCGGAGGCCATTCCATGATCGTCACCACGCAGCGGCGCACGCTGACCTTGTTGGAGCCGCGGGGCGGCCATGTCTCCGCCGCCAGCGGGCTGGTGCGCGTGGGGGACTGGCTCTACGTGGTCGCGGACGACGCGCTCCACCTGGCCGTGTTCCCCGCCACCGGGGACGCGCCGGGCCACGGCGTGCGCCTCTTTCCGGGGGAGCTGCCGGACGCGCACGCGGCGCGCAAGGCGGCCAAGCCCGACCTGGAGGCGCTGTGCCGGCTGGGCCCCTCCGCCACGTTCGCGCACGGCGCGCTGCTGGCGCTGCCCTCGGGTTCGACGCCGGCGCGGCGCCGGGCGTCGGTGCTGCCGCTGAACGCGGACGGGACGCTCGCGGGGCCGCCCCGCACGGTGGACTGCACGGGGTTGTACGTGCAGTTGGAGCGGGAGCTGGTGGCGCTCAACGTGGAGGGCGCGGCGGTGACGGGCCGGTTCCTGCGGCTGCTCAACCGGGGCAACGGCGAGGGCGGCGTGGACGCGCTGGTGGACCTGGACCTGGACCGCGTGCTGGCCAGCGTGGACGTGGGCGCGCTGGGGCCGGTGGCGGTGCGCAGCGTGCGCCGGTGGGAGCTGGGCGAGGCGAACGGCGTCCGGCTGTCCTTCACGGACGCGTCGGCGCTGCCGGATGGGCGCGTGGTGTTCACCGCCACGGCGGAGGACTCACGCGACCGCGTGGCGGATGGCCCGGTGAAGGGCTCCGCGGTGGGCGTGCTCGCGCCGGATGGGACGCCGGTGTACCTGGACGCGGTGGACGCGGGCCTGAAGCTGGAGGGCGTGGACGCGCGCGTGGAGGGTGGGCGCGTCCACCTGCTGCTGGTGGCGGACGCGGACGACCCGACGGTGCCCGCGCCGCTGCTGGAAGCCGTGCTGCCCGTGCCGGGCTGAGCGGCGCCGGGCCTCAGGCCTGGCGCTTCACCGGCAGCGGGCCGAACGCCTGCGCCACCGGCATCATGGAGATGACGTTGATGTTCACGTGCGCGGGCCGAGAAGCCACCCAGTGCACCGTGTCCGCGATGTCCTCCGGCGTCAGCGGCTGCGTGTTCGCGTACAGCGACGCGGCGCGGGCGTCATCGCCCTTGAAGCGCACGTTGGAGAACTCCGTGCCGCCCAGCAGGCCCGGCTCGATGTCCGTCACGCGCACCGCCGTGCCGTGCAGGTCCGCGCGCAGGTTGAGGCTGAACTGGTGCACGAACGCCTTCGTCGCGCCGTACACGTTGCCGCCCGGGTAGGGGAACTCGCCCGCGATGGAGCCGATGTTGATGACGTGGCCCCGGTCCCTGGCGACCATGCCCGTCAGCGCCGCGCGCGTGCAGTACAGGAGCCCCTTGACGTTGGTGTCCACCATCACGTCCCAGTCCTCCAGCCGCGCCGTCTGCGCGGGGTCCAGGCCCAGCGCGAGCCCCGCGTTGTTGACCAGCACGTCCACCTGCGCGAAGTCCGCGGGCAGCGACGCGAAGGTCCGCTCCACGGCCGCGCGGTCCGTCACGTCCAGCGTCACCGGCAGCAGCCGCTCCCCCAGCTCGGCCCTCAGCGCGTCCAGCCGCTCGCCCCGGCGCCCGGTGGCGATGACGCGCGCGCCCTCCTTCACGAAGCGGCGCGCGACGGCCAGCCCCACGCCCGCGGTGGCCCCAGTCACCAGCACGTTCATGTGATTCCTCCCACGAAGAGACGCCCGGCCCGACGGGGCGGGGCCGCTTCGTTACATCGCATGCGAGGCAGGACCGCGCACGCGAATGCGCCGGGCGTCAGTCCCCGCGGTCGCGGGCGGCTTCCTCGGCGGTGCCGCCCATGGCCTCCACGGAGGTGCGGGCCTGCCTGGCGCGATCAAACGCCACTTCCTTCTTGCCGATGCCCTCCACCGTGAGGTTCGCCAGCCGGCGGCGCGCCCGCAGGATGGCGTCCTGCACCAGCGTGGGGTCCGGGTGCGTCTTGAGCGTCTCCACCCAGGTCTCGATGGCCTTCTCGTTGTCCCCGGCGTCCGCGCGCAGCTTGCCCATCTCGAAGAGGGCGTGCGGCGCCAGCTCCGAATCCGGGAAGCGCGAGCGCAGGTCCGCGAAGGCGCGCAGCGCTTCCTGCCGCTTGCCGTCCATCATCGCCAGCGCCTGCGCCTGGAGGTAGATGGAGTCGTCCACGTACGCGCTGGTGGCGAAGCGCTCCGGCAGCTTGCGCGCCTCCAGCTCGCACTGCGGGTAGTCCGCCAGCTCGAAGTAGAGCTTGGCCACCTGGTACTGCAGCTCCGCGCCCTGGGGCGGGTTGCGGTGCAGCGCCGCGGTGAGCTGGTCGATGGAGCCTCGCAGGTCGCGGTAGTGCACCCGCAGCAGCTCCGCCAGGATGATGCGCGCCTCCAGCGCCTCCGGGGACTCCGGACACTGCTGGATGAGCTGGCGGTAGACGGACACCGCCTCCTTCACCTTGCGCTGCTCCAGCCAGTACACGTCCGCCGCGCCTTTGAGCGCCCGGGCGCGCATCACCAGCGCCTCCGGCGTCCCGTCACGCAGGAGCATGTCGTATGCCTTGCGGTACTCCACCAGCGCTTCGTCCGGACGCTTCTCGAAGATGGCGTCACGCGCGCGCTGCATGTGGTCCACCGGCTTGTCGCGGCAGCCCGTGACGGCCAGCGTCCCCACCGCGAACGCGAACACCCAGCGTCGGCCCAGCCGCTTCATTCGCACGACTCCGGGATGAGGCGCACGCAGCGCGTCTCGTCGCAGCGCACGCACTCACGCTCCGAGGACACGTCCGTGACGCACACCGAGACACGCGAGGTCCGGGGACAGTCCTCGGACGTGACGCAACGGTAGAGACTCCCGTCGGTCCGGGTGATGTCCACCGACGTGGAGCCGCAGGACTCCAGATTGTTGCATCCCAGGAGCATGGCCGACACGACCGCCAGTGCCCCGAACCAGGCGCATTGCACGGCCTGGGTTCTAGCCAACTTCCGCCCCCCGGTCACGAACCGTGCGCCCGCCTGCCTGCCCGTCAGGAAGCGGATTCCCCGCATGCGTGGCCTTCACGGGTGCATGACCACCCCTGACCCGCCGTGCTAGCCCTGTCGCGTCACGACGTTCCATGCCGCCCGTTCACCGGGCCCGGAGCCCTGAAGCCATGAGCCTTCCCTCACGTCCTCGCGCGGTGGTGACCGGAGCCGGCAGCGGCCTGGGGCGCGCGCTGTGTGAAGCCCTGGCGACCCGGCGGGCGCGGGTGCTGGTGTCGGACGTGGACCCGGCCACCGCCGAGGAGACCGCCCGCCGCGTCACCGCGCTGGGCGGCGAGGCGCGCGTGTTCCCGTGCGACGTCACCGACCCCGAAGCGGTGGAGGCCCTGGCGCGCGCCACGGACGACGCGTTCGGCGGCGTGGACCTGCTCGTCAACAACGCGGGCGTGGGCGCGGCGGGGGACGTGGGCGTGCTGCCGCTGGTGGAGTGGCGGCGCGTGCTGGACGTGAACCTGTGGGGCGTCATCCACGGCTGTCACGCCTTCGTGCCGCGCATGCGCAGGCAGGGCACGGGGCACGTGCTCAACATCGCGTCCGCCGCGGGGCTCATCTTCGCGCCGCACCTGGCGGCCTACAACGCGTCCAAGGCCGCCGTCGTGGCGCTGTCGGAGACGCTCTACGCGGAGCTGAGGCCGCTGGGCCTGGGCGTCACGGTGGCGTGTCCCACCTTCTTCCGGACGAACATCGCCGCGGCGGCGCGCTATTCGGATGACTCGCTGAAGGGCCTGGGCGCGAAGCTGGTGGACGGCTCGAAGGTGGGCCCGGACCAGGTCGCCGCGCGGCTGCTCACGGCCGTGGACCGGAACGCTCCGCACGTGCTGCCCATGATGGACGCGCGCTGGTTCTGGCGCATGCGTCGGTGGATGCCGGGGCTGTTCCTCCACGGCGTCATCGCGGTGGAGAAGCACGTCCGCGGACGCATGGCCCGCGAAGGCTGAGCGTCAGTTGCTGCGCTGCTGGGGCGCCGCCTTGCCGGAGGTGAGCACGGACGCCATGGAGTTGCGCTGCTTGATCATCCGCGCCTTCTGGTCCTGCTTGTCGTAGTGCTTCATGATGGCGGCCAGGTGCGCGTCCGCCACCTTGCACTGGACGACGCTGACCTCCTGGTGACGCCGCCCCAACTCGCTCCACATGGCCAGGCGGCCCTGGCTGCCCAGGAGCCGGTCCTCGACCGCGTCCAGGGCGTGGTCCATCTGCTTGCCCTCCGCCTCCAGCACCGCGAGCCGCGCCTCGGAATCCTCCGGCGTCGGACCTCCGCATCCGGTGGACACCGCGAGCCCCACGACCGCGGTCAGTCCGAGCCACATCCGCCGCATCCCCACGTCGCCTCCCAGGTGTCTCGGGTCGTCCACCGACCGTCAGGCAGCGCAAGGTAGGAACGGCCTCCGGGAGCGACAACCTGGACTCACGTTGGGGGAGGAGGCGTTTCCAGGAACGAACGTTTGGGCGAATTTCCCGTCCCGCCCCTTTGACGATGGGTCAGAAGGGCCCCGTTCCAGCGTTGCGCGGCCCCCGGACCCTTCACAGGTTGGCCCTGTCACGTTCGCGATTCGACGCCGCGAAGGAGGAGCGCGATGAAGGGCACGGCGAAGCTGATGCTCGGCGGTGAAGCGGGACAGGGGGTCAGCGTGCAGGCGGGAGACGTGGTGGTGCTGCCCGCGGGCACCGGCCACAAGCGCGTGGAGTCGAGCGGTGACTTCCTCGTCGTGGGTGCCTATCCGGAAGGCCACGGCCAGTGGGACCTCCAGCGCCCGGATGCGAAGACGCACGACGCGTCGGTGAAGCGCATCGCGCGGGTGCCCGTGCCTCCCAGCGACCCCGTCACCGGGAAGAGCGGCGCGGTGGCGCGCTTCTGGAAGTAGCCGTCACGGCACCGACGGAGGGGGCAGGCCTCCGTCCTTGGGGAACAGGGTTCCCCCGTCGGCGGGAGGCATGGGCTCCCGGAACTCGAAGCGGAAGAGGTAGCGCACCTCCACCGGAGTGCCGTTGTAGGTGACGGGCTTGTACTGGCCGGACTCGATGTGGTCGAAGATCTCCTTGCGCTGCTCGGCGGTGAGAGGCCCCTCCCACTCGCGGGCCTTGCAGTGCTCCGCCCGGCCCTGCGTCGTGATGGTGCACTCCACGACCGCGCGGGCCTTCACGGGCCGCGTGCTCGCGCAGCCCGCGAGCACCACGACCCCCGCCAACAACATTCCCCTCTTCATGCGGTGCTTGCCTCTTCAGGGCACCGGAGCGGCGCGCACCCGGTGCTTCAGGATGAACTCACACACCTCGCGCGCGGCGCCGAAGCCCGCGGCGCGCTGGGCCACGTAGTGCACCTGGGAGCGCACCTCGTCCGGGGCCTCGGGCACGGTGGCGGAGAAGCCCACCGCCTTGAGCAGCGGCAGGTCCACCAGCTCATCGCCCATGTAGCCGCAGTGTTCGGCGGACACGTCGAGGATGCCGAGCAGTTTCTCGAAGTGCGCCACCTTGTCGTTGCTGCCGAAGTGCACGTGGCGCAAGCCCAGCGACTGCATGCGCATCTGCGCGGAGAGGCTGTCGCCCCCGGAGATGGCCGCCACCTCGATGCCCACCTCCTGCAGGCGCTTGATGCCCATGCCGTCGCGCACGCTGTACATCTGCGTCCAGCCGGAGTTGGGCACCCAGAAGATGCGGCCGTCGGTGAGCGTGCCGTCGATGTCGAAGATCATCACCGACAGGCGCGCCACCCGCGCCTTGAGCGCTTCCAGGTCCTGGTTCATCGCAACCGCCCCTCTACTTGGGCACGGCCTTGAGCGAGGCCTTGCCGTCCTTGATGACGACCTTGAACTCCACGGCCTTCGCGTTGTGCTGCTTGAGCAGCTCCGGCACCTGCTTGCGCAGCGTGGCCGCCACCGAGTCATAGGACAGCTTGGACGTGTCCTCCTGGCAGCGGCGCTTCGCGGTGACGTAGGCGTCGTACACCGCGCGCAGCTTGTCGTCGGACAGGCCGCCGCCGGGGCCGGCCGCCGCGGGCCGGGGCGCCGCCTGGGCCGCCGCCGCCATGGGACGCGCGGGCGCACCCGCCGCCGGGGCCCCGGACTTCGCGGCCATGCCCGGAGGCACCGCGGGGCGCCCCGCCGCGGGAGTCCCCCCCGCCACCGAAGGCACCGCGGGCGTCAGCGAAGGCAGCTTCGGGGCCCCCGCCACCGCCGGAACGCCGGGCACCGCGGGCGTCCCCCGGAACGGCGTGCCACCCACGGGCGCCACCGCGGGCGTCCCCCGGAACGGCGTGCCCGCCGCTGGAGCCACGGTGGGAGCCACGGGGGAAGCCGCCACCGCGGGCACCACGGGCTCGTTCACCGGACGGCCCGGGACCTTGGGCTCGTTGATGGGGCGGCGGCCGGTCAGCTCCTCGATCTCCTCGATCTCCATGTCGGAGATCTCCTCCGGCAGTTCCACCACGTCCTTGCGGCGCTCACCGGCGGCGGCGGGCTTCTTCGAGGACTCGGCGCGACGGCGGGCCTTGGCCAGGTCGCGGTGGTAGGTGCCGGCCTCAATCTCCTGGAGCGTGCGCACCCACAGCCGCTCGTAGGTGAGGAACTTGTTGTGGATGGTCTGCACGCGGAACTTCACCGACGTGCTGCGCACGAAGGCGCCCTTGAGGCGGATCATCCGCTTCTTCAGGTCCTCGTGCGCGCGGATGGGCGCCTGCCGCTCCATGCCCAGGAAGTACTGCTCGTAGGTGTGGCGCAGCTCCGCGAGCTCCGCCTCCAGGGCCTCACACTCCTGGAGGGCGGCTTCGCTGGAGGAGCTGGCGTCCTGCGCGGACCGGGCCCCGCCTTTGTTGGCGGACCGGGCGTTATCGGGCGGCGGCATGTATCGGGAGTGTCCTCAACCCGGGCGCGGCTCGCAACCTCAGGCCGCCGACGGTGTCGGTCCCAGGCCAGCGGCCTCACCCGCCGGTCGGTGGCGCGCCAGCAGCAGGGCGCCGAAGGTGAACATGCACAGGGAGATGAACTGGCTGGTGGACACGTTGTACCAGGCCTCCAGGGGCACCGCCGCCGCCAGCCCCTGGGCCCCCAGCGACTCCAGCAGGCCGTGCAGGGTGCCGCGCTCCACGTCGCCCCGGAACAGCTCCACCGTGGTGCGCAGGACGGCGTAGGCCATCAGCCAGAGGGCGAAGATGTGCCCGTGGAAGCGGCGGAAGCGGCGCGCGTACAGCAGCGCCACGAAGAGCACCAGCTGCCCCACCGACTCGAAGAGCTGCGTGGGGTACACCGGCAGGGTGGTGCCGTGCAGGGCCACCCAGTCGGAGATGCGCACCGCGCCCGGCGCCGCGTGGTGGAGCACCTGCCCGGTGGCCTCCACGACGAAGCGGTCATCCCCCGCCTGGGAGCCATACGCCAGGCTGGACGCGTGCCCCAGCCGGCCGAACAGGTCCTGGGCCACCCCGGCGCCGGGGAACGTCACCCCGGTGTGGGAGTGGCTGCCCGCCATGTCCCCCCAGCAGCAGCCGGCGGAGAAGCAGCCCAGGCGCCCCAGGCACTGGCCCAGCGACACGGTGGGGATGCACACGTCCGCGAGCCGCAGGAAGTCCAGGTCGTTCTTGCGGGCGAACAGGTACGCCGCCAGCCCCGCGCCAATGAGGCCGCCGTAGAACACCAGCCCGCCGCCCAGCGACAGCGCCTGCGTCCAGTCCCGCGCGTAGTCCTGCCAGTTCACCATCACGAACAGCACGCGGCTGCCCACGAGCCCGCCGATGAGCACCCAGAACGCCAGGTCCATCACCTGCTCGCGCCGCCGGGGCCCTTCCGTGTCCACGAGGCCCTGGCCCGGCACCAGGGTCACCCGGCGCCACTCGTCCTGCGCCAGCCGCCCCGCCACCGACACCGCGCAGCTGAACCCCAGGGCCAGCAGCACGCCGTAGGTGTGCAGCGGGATGCCCTCCCCCTTGCCCCCGGGGAAGGCCTCCGGCGGCAGCGCGTACATCAAGCCGAAGTACGCCAGCCCAAGGCCCATGGCGGCGAAGCCCCCCGCGCGCAGCAGCTTGTCCTGGAGCGAGGCGGGCGCGGCCTTGTCCGTCGCCGCGTCCACCGGGCCCACCGCGCCCTTCCAGCCGTTGACGGCGATGGAGGACACCACCCCCACCGCGACGGCGTACAGCAGGAGCTGCATCCAGAGGCTGGTGAAGGAGAGGCGCAGGAGGACGGGGAGCATGGGGACCTCGGGCCGGGCGGCGAAGACGGACCCGACGACGGACCGCGCCCGGAAACGGCGGGGACAACCAGGGCGGCCGGGCGGGACATTCCCACCCCGGCCCCGGGCGCGAAGCCCGGTGGAGGCGTCAGGCCTTGGCGGGGTCGGAGGCCGGCTTCTCCTTGCGGACGAAGGCGTCCACCACGAGCATGCCCACGCCCACCACGATGGCCGCGTCCGCGACGTTGAACGACGGCCAGGCGGCCTTGTCGTACCAATGCGCTTCCAGGAAATCGATGACGAAGGCCCGGGACACGCGGTCGACGTAGTTGCCCAGCGCGCCGCCCAGCACCATCGGCAGGCCCCACAGCGCCCACGCCTCCGCGGGGTCCGTGCCGGTCAGCTTCCGGAAGTAGAAGACGATGAGGAGCACCGCGCCCAGGCTCACCAGGTGGAAGAGCGGGCCGCGCACGTTGGGCGGCAGGTCGCGGAACATGCCCCACGCGGCGCCCGGGTTCTCCGCGTAGCGCAGGCGGAAGAAGTTATCGACGACCTCCACGTGCGTGCGCGGCTGGAAGTGCAGGCCGTAGCGGCCGGCCGCCTCCGCGGGCGTGTACATCCTGCCCAGGCGCTGGCTCAGCGTGGTGGCCCCGTCGAAGCGGGTGGTGAGGTCCCGCACGACCAGGTACTTCGTCCACTGGTCCAGCACGATGAGGCCCAGCGAGAGGGCGACGAGGATGACGTATTTGCGCGGCACGGAGAGGGCTTATACCAGCCCACCCCACCCCGTCACGGCTGAGGGCTCGGCGGCGTCAACGTCGGGGTGGAGACGGGCTCCGGCCGGCGCACCCACACGGAGTCCAGCAGCATCAGCGCCACGCCCACCACGATGGCCGCGTCCGCCACGTTGAAGGTGGGCCAGCGCATGCCCGGCTGGTTGCGCCAGTGCCAGTCGATGAAGTCGATGACGTAGCCCCGGATGAGCCGGTCCATGAAGTTGCCCAGCGCGCCGCCGGTGATGAGCGCCAGCGCCAGCCGCACCACCTTCTGGGACGCGTCCGTGCGCCGGTAGAGCACCAGGATGAACGACAGCGCCGCCAGGCTCACGACGTGGAAGAACACCTTGCGCGCGGTGTCCGGCAGGTCGGCGAACATGCCCCACGCCGCCCCCGGGTTCTCCACGTAGCGGAAGTGCCAGTAGTCCTCGATGAAGCGGTACGGCCGCGTGTTGCGCCTGAACTCGCCTTCCACCGGCGGGTCGTTGTCCAGGTTCTGCTCGCTCAGGAAGCCCGACACGCGCGCCAGGCCGTCGCGGCCGTCCAGGGCCTGCGTCAGCCGGGACACGGCCAGGTACTTGGTCACCTGATCCGCCGCGAGCACGGCGAGGACCACCACGAGGAGGAGGCGGAGGGAGGCTTTCATGCGCGCCTTGACCTCTATCCTGCCCCCGGGAGCCCTGACAACCCGGGCCCTTGGGGCGCCCGCCGGCCCGCCTGCCAGCGGACTCCCGGAGGCCAACGGTTTCGGGCATGGTGCGCCCATGGCGCCTGTTCAGCCCGACGTGAAACCGTCCACTCCCGACATTGCCCCACCCGAGACCACCACCCCGGCGGAGAAGCCGTCGCTGATGGCGCGCTTCAAGGCGCTGCTGGTGGACTACGGGCCGCTGGCCATCGTGCTGAACTACGTCATCTTCGGCCTGGTCATCGTGGGCTTCTGGGCGGCCATCCGCGCGGGCTTCCAGCCGCAGAGCACCGGGGCCCAGGCAGGCGCCTGGGGGGCCGCCTACATCGCGTCACAGGCCGTGAAGCCGCTGCGGCTGGCGGCGGTGTTCGTGCTCACGCCGCTCATCGCCCGCATCCCTCCGGTGGGGCGCTTCCTGGCGAAGAACAAGCACAAGTGGAGCTTCTGAAGCACTTCTGGAGGCGCGCGGACCGGCCGGACACCGAGGGACTCCCGGTGCCCGGCCGCGTCGCGCTCACCGACTAGAAGTTGGGCGTGAGGTAGTCCTTCACCACGCCCATGTGCTGCATGTTGGCGGCGCCGCTGTCGCTGGACAGCGCCGGGTAGATCTCCGACAGCGGCGTGTAGACGCGGCTGTCGAGCACGAGGCCGTTGGGGAAGGTGCTCGCGCCCACCACGGTGGGCACCCGGTACTGGTGGAGGTCGTTGTCCACCAGGACGTGGTCGTAGGGCTTGGCGCGGCTCGCGTTGGTGCCTTCCTTGCCGTTCTTGTCGGCGGGGTGCGGACCCACGGTCGTCACCACCTGCTTGAGGGTGGTGAGGCAGGACTCGGAGCGGCTGTCGGTGTTGAGGTCACCGCCGACGGTCAGGTAGTCCGCCTCAGGAATCTTCTCCTTGATGTACTTCACCAGGTTGCCAGCCTCCGTGTTGCGAACGCCGGAGCCGCTGGTGAGCAGGTGCACGCTGACCGCCCAGAGGTCACGCGGCCCCGGGATGTCGATGCGCGCCCAGGCGAAGTCGCGGTTGGACACCTGCGTGTCCTTCCACTCGCCCGACTCCAGGATGGGGAAGCGGCTGATGATGCCGTTGGGGATCTGCGCGCCGGTCTCGCGGTAGTAATGGAAATCCTTGCCGAAGGTCGTGTCGACCATGCTTCGGATGTCCGCCGCGGAGTTCGACTTGTAGTTGAACTCCTGGATGAGGACGACGTCAGGCTTCACGCCCTGCATCAGCCGGATGCCGTGACCCGGGTCGTAGTTCTGGCCGTTACCGCTGGTGATGTTGGCCGCCATGATGCGGATCTTCGTGGAGCCGCCGTCCGCGTCCGAGCCACCGTCCGTGGTGCCCGCGTCACCCGAGCCCGCGTCCGCGGTGCCTGCATCGACGGTGGTGCCCGCATCGACGGAGGTGCCCGCGTCGACGGTGGTGCCCGCGTCGACGGTGGTGCCCGCGTCACCCGAGCCCGCGTCCGCAACGCCCGCGTCGACCGTGGTGCCCGCGTCGACGTCAGTGCCCGCGTCAATCGTGCGGCCGGCATCCTCTTCGCCGCCTGCGTCGACCGTGGCGCCGGCATCCGCCTGCGTGCCCGCATCATCCTGGTTTCCGGCATCGACCTCGATCACTGGGTCCCGAGGCGGCAACGGCTCTGCATCCTGGCCACAGGCGGTCGCCAGGGCCCCCACCGCCACGAGGGCGCTGAGAAACGGGGGGAGCTTCATGGACATGAGGGGACCTGGATCCTTGCTTCCGAGGGGGCGAGGGGGCGACCCGTCGGCTTCGGCACGCCGACTGACTCGGGATTATAGAAGTTTGCAGGCTGGCTGTCCTGCGACCACCCGTGACGATTTCTCCCCTCCTTCGCAGAATCCAAGAGTTTTTCGTCACATGTATCTGCGGAAGACTTGAATTCAAAGGAAGACATCTCCACATCTCCGCGACGCAGCAGGACAACACAGCAAGACTAAGCAGCCAGAGGTGAGGAGGCCACGATGTCACCACGGGAGCTCACCGTGCGTTTCCACGGCGTGCTGAACGACTTCCTGGCACCGGAGCGCCGGGACGTGGCGTTCACCCATGTCCTGCAGGGCAGCCCCTCCGTGAAGGACCTCATCGAGTCGCTGGGGCCACCGCACCCGGAGGTGGACGTGGTGTTGGTGGACGGCGAAGCGGTGGGCTTCGAGCACCGGGCGCGAGCGGACACCCGGCTCGTCGTCTACCCCGCACTCCAGGCGCCCGGTGTTCCACCCGAGGCGCGCGTGGGGCCGCCGCTCCCGGACATGCCGCGCTTCGTGTTGGACGTGGGCCTGGGGCGGCTGTCTGGCTTTCTGCGGATGCTCGGCTTCGACACCCTGTGGCGCAATGACTCCGCGGATGAGCACCTGGCGCGCCTGTCGCGTCAGGAGTCGCGGGTGTTGCTCACGCGGGACCTGGGCTTGCTGAAGCGTTCAGAGGTGGTGCACGGCTACTTCCCGCGCGCCACGGATCCCGCGCACCAGCTGGTGGAGGTGGTGCGCCGCTACGCGCTGACGGAGCGCATGCGGCCCTTCAGCCGCTGCATGGCCTGCAACGCGCTGCTGTCCGCCGCCTCGCCGGACGAGGTGCAGGGCCGCGTCCCCGAAGGCGTGGCCGGACGCCACTCCCACTTCCGCCAGTGTCCCGGCTGCCAGCGCGTCTTCTGGCCCGGCACCCACCACGACCGCATGCAGGGCCTGGTGGACACGCTGCGCCGCCTGGAAGCCGTCGGCACCTGAGGTCGGGCTCAGCGACTCCGGGGGACGGTGGCCCAGACCTCCGGGCCCCGGGGTTCGTCCTTCTCCAGCACCAGGTCGAAGGTGATCTCCACCGTGCGCGTGAGCCGCAGGAAGAACTCGCTGGCGAAGGCGTCCACGGAGAAGCCCAGGTCCCGCATGTCGAGCGTCACCGGGGCGCGCGACGTGATGCGCAGGCGGGTGCCCTCCAGCACCATCACCACCGCGTCCGCCGTCACCGGCAGCCGGATGCCGAGCGCGGAGACGTGGCCCTGGATGTTCACCGGGATGGCCGTGCCGAAGGGCACCGCGTCCAGTTGGTAGCGCCCGTCGAGCGTGTCCACCGAGTCCAGGGTGAAGTCCACGGACTCGATGGACTTGAAGAAGAACTTCCCCAGGTTGAAGTCGCGCACCGGCTCTCCGGTGCGGACCGAACGCGTCTTCGCGCTCACCCGCGCGGTGCAGGTGTCCAGCCGGAGCCACTCCTCGAACCGGATGATCGCCTCCACCTCGTCCAGGAAGCCCACGAGCGCCTTCTCCTCCAGGTCGTTCGAGGACTGCTTGCGCACCCGGAAGGTGACGACCGAGCGCTGCGGCTCCGCCGGCCCCGGCGTCTCACAGGTGAGGCGCGGGTCCGCGAGGATGGCCTTCTTGATGGCCTCCGCGTACTTCACGTACCCCGTGCAACGACAGACGTTTCCGGAGATGGCCTGACGGATGCGTTGGTCCAGCTGCGCCGCGGGGATGGGCCTGCGGGCGAGCTGATCCATGAGGACGTCCGCCGCCATCAGGAAGCCCGGGGTGGAGAAGCCGCACTGGAACGCATAGCACTCCAGGAACTCCCGCTGCAGCGGGTGGAGCGCCTCGCCCGGCCCCGACAGCCCCTCCACCGTCGTGAAGTGCAGCCCTTCAATGGAGTCCATGCGCGCGTAGCACGCCAGCATGGCCATCTTGGGACTGCCGGGCGTCTTCTGCGCCACGACCTTGCAGGCCCCACACGAGCCGATGCCGCAGCTGAGCTTCGTGCCGGTGAGGTCCAGTTGTTCGTGCAGCACGTCGACGAGCAGGTCCTGCCCCGACGCGACGACGGTCCTCGGGGTGCCGTTGACGTGGAGGGTGTATTCGCGCTCGGTGCCCTTGGGATTTCCGGTCATGGCTTCAGCGCCTCCAGGACGCGCGCGGGCGTGAAGGGCAGCACGCCCAGGCGTGCCCCCGTGGCATGGGCGACCGCGTTCGCGATGGCCGGCATCACCGTGGTCATGACGGCCTCCGCGATGCCCTTCTTCCGGATGGGAGGACCGGACCTCAATATCTGCTCCCCCTCCGGAATCGGCAGCAGCCGCAGCTGGATGCCCGAAGAGGGCATGTGCGTGGCCCGGGGGACCGGATAGCGGTGCAGGTTGAGCAGGCCGTCCACGCCCACGGGCGCGGGCGGGATGTTCTCGAACAGGGTCATCCCCAGCCCCATCGCGAAGCCGCCCTCCACCTGCCCTTCGAGGATCCGCTGGTGGTGGACGTCGCCCGCGTCCAGGAGGGTGACCGCGTCCACGACGTCAATCACCCCGGAGCGGGTGTTCACCGTGACCGCGACGAGGTGGCCGGCCGACGCGTAGACGCTCCGGATGTGGTGCCTCGCGTCGTTCGCGACGCCGTCATACGGGACGTCCACGCGGGTGACGTGCTCATAGCCCGTCACGTCCTCATCATCCCCGCCGTGGCGGACGGCCAGCCCGTCGATGTAGCGCAGCCGCGTCGTGCCCCGCAGCGTGTACTCCGAACAGGCGTACGCGTTGCGGTAGTAGGTGTGCACGATGGCGCCGGTGCACAGCCCATCCTCCTTCGCCCGGGCGTGGGCCCTGCACGCCAGCTCCTCCAGGGCAATGGGCTCCCGCCCCGGAGCGACCAGCTTCCCATCCTCCCAGCGCGCGGACTCCGGGACGTCGCCCCAGAGGGCCTCCGCGCACGGCTTCAGGCCGTGCTCGAAGACGACCCGCGCGGCCTCCTCCACGGCATGGAGGTGGAAGAACGCCGTCACCGAGGCGCTCATCGTGTTGTCCAGCTTCGGCGTGTTCCGGGGCTGCCCCGGGGCGTAGGGGGCCCTGTTCAGCCGGATGGTCTCGTGGTCGAAGCGGCCCAACACCCCCATGACGACGCGGGACGCCTCGCGGCCCAGGAGCGGCCGGGGGGCGATGGCGAGCGAGGTCTCACTGCCCTGCCCCATCTCGATGGCGGTGGAGCGCACCGTCACCTCGCCCGTCGCGCTGATGCTGACCTCGGCGAAGACCGCGTCCTCGCTGGTGCCAATGGCCTGCATCGCGCAGGCGAAGCCGACGCCGTACTTCACGAGCCCGTTGCCCCGCGCCGCGTACTCGGCCCGCCTTGCTTCGCGCCCGGTCCAGAGCGGCTCCTGCGCCGCGAGCTCGCAGATGCGCTCGGTGTCCAGCCGGTGCCGCAGCTCGAAGCCCGTGACGTCGACGTCCTTCGCCTGGAGCAGCTTCTCACGCCGGAACGCGATGGGATCCACGCCGACCGTGCTCGCGACCTCGTCAATCATGGACTCGATGGCGAAGGCCGCCTGCGGAATCCCGAAGCCGCGCATCGAACCGGACGGGGCGCCGTTCGTGCTGATGCCGTAGCCGCTGATGGCGTTGTGCGTGAAGCGGTACGGCCCGGCGGCGTGGAGGGCACAGAGCTGCACGACAGGCTTGGTGAGGTTCAGCACGCCGCCGCCGTCCATGTAGAGGGTGGCGTCGAGCGAGTGCAGGACGTAGTCCCCGGGGCCCCTGGGCGGAGGTCCCTGGGGGTCCCGGGGCCCGTAGGCCAGCACGTTCTGGAGCACGGCGGCGTGCCGCTTGATGCCGCAGAGGAACTGTTCGTACCGGTCGAAGGCCAGCCGCACGGGCCCGTCGCAGAAGAAGGCCGCCAGGGCCAGGTAGATGGGGAAGGTGGAGAGGTCGCGTCCCCCGAAGCCGCCGCCAATCGGGAAGGTCTTCAGCTCGACCCGGGGAGCCTCGTCCTGGGGCCACAGGGTGGTGAGCGTCTCCACGCCGTCCTGGTCCTTGCGCGGAGACTGCGTCCCCGCCGCGATGCGCATGACGGGCCTGCCTTCCTCATCCCGGGTGAGGAAGGCGAGCCCCGTCTCCAGCTCCATGAACATCGGATCGATGCTCTGGCTGAAGAAGGTCCGGCGCATCACGGTCATCCCCTCCTCGGCGACGGACCTGCGGATGGCCTCGCGGGCCTTGTTCGCCTTGAGGTTGATGGCCCGCTTCGCGGGGTCCACGTCCGGCCCCAGCGCGTCGGGGTCGTGGTCCTTGTGGCCCTGGGCGGAGAACGCGTGGTCCGGCACCTGGCTGCGGATGAAGTGGGTGGCGCCGTAGAGGGCCTCCTCCCGGAAGACCTTCGCGTCCAGCAGCGGGTTGACGAGCCGCTGGATGTCCTGCTGCCACTCCACCCGCGAGCTGGCGTCGAAGCGCAGCACGGGACGGCCGTCACGCGGGCCCCGCTCCCGGTTCCAGGTGGCGAACCTCCGCAGGTCGCGGCTCTCCTTGAACAGGAGGATGGCCACCGGCTGACCGATGTGGTCCGCGTAGCCGCCGGGCGGGGTCAGCCAGTACACGCCGGAGAAGTCAGGCACCACACTCGGGTCATCCAGCGCGAGCCCCTGGGCCGGGTGGACGACCAGCCGGGGCCTGCCCCCACCGGGGGGCGTCTGCCTGTACGGCGCCGTGAACCCCCGCGCGTGGAGGTCCGCGGCCTGGAAGATGTCCGGCGGCTGGACGCCCAGCATCGCGAAGACCTCTCCCAGCCGCGCGTCATCCAGGCCCAGGTACTTGCGGTCCGCATGGGTGACGCGAAGCAGGTAGGCATGGCGGCACTCCCCCTCCCAGCCCAGGTCCCGCGTGTTGAAATCCCGTCCGTAGACCTTCTTGCCACGAACCTTGTCTTCACGGTCACCGAGGAATGGAGGCATGTGACTCCGGGAATGCCAGGAGCAAGGGGCCGCCGGTTCCTGCCCCGGCGGCGCCTTGAACTAACACACCCGAAGTTTGGACAGACACGCCCCCAGGGGAGCGCTGTCTGTCTTCAGCCCAACGCCTCACGGCATTTGGGGCACACCCCGCCGCCCGCCTCCACCCCCTCTGAATACACCCAGCAGCGCGGGCACTTCGTCCCCTTCGCGGGCAGCACCTCCACGGCCAGGGACGCGCCATCGCCGAACGCCTGGGACACGTCCAGCGCCGTCGCCGCGTCGGAGGCGGCGTCCGCCCACTCCACCTGACTCACGATGAACAGCCCGGGCAGCTCCAACAGGTGCGCCTGGAGCAGCTCCTTGACCGAGCCTCCGGGCGGACCATCGGCCGTCAGCACCACGCGCGCCTCCAGGGACGCGCCAATGCGCTTGTCCCGCCGCGCCACCTCCAGCACGCCCTGCACCGCGCCGCGCACCGCGAAGAGCTTCGCGTAGCGCTCCGCGAGCCCAGGCGCCATCGCGCCCTTCGGCTCCGGGAAGCCCGCCAGGAACACGCTCTCCGAGGTCCTGCCCGGCAGGTGCTGCCAGGCCTCCTCCGCCGTGAAGCTCATCACCGGCGCGAGCAGCGGCAGCAACACGGTGACGACCTCGTGCAGCACCGTCTGCGCTCCCCGGCGCGCGGGCCCGTCCGCCTTCGCCGTGTAGAGCCGGTCCTTCAGGATGTCGAAGTACACGGCGGACAGGTCGTTGGCGCAGAAGTCCACCACCGTCGCGTAGACGAGGTGGAACTCGTAGTCCTCGTACGCCTGCCGCACCCGGGCCACCACCTGGGACAGCCGGCCGCGCGCCCACTGGTCCAGCGGCGCCAGCGCCTGCGCCGGCACCGCGTCCTTCGCGGGGTCGAAGTCGTGCAGGTTGCCCAGCGCGTAGCGCAGCGTGTTGCGGATCTTCCGGTAGCCCTCCGACAACCCCTTGAGGATGGCGTCCGACAGGCGCACGTCGTTGCGGTAGTCGCTGGCGGCCACCCACAGCCGCAGCACCTCCGCGCCGTACTGCTGGATGACCTTGTCCGGCGCCACCGTGTTGCCCCGGCTCTTGGACATCTTCTCGCCGTGGCCATCCACCACGAAGCCGTGCGTGAGACACGCCTTGTAGGGCGCCACGTCGCGCGTGCCCACCGACACCAGCAGCGAGGAGTGGAACCAGCCCCGGTGCTGGTCGCTGCCCTCCAGGAACAGGTCCGCCGGCACGCGCTGCCGCGGCTCCAGCACCGCGGACGCCATGCACGCCGAGTCGAACCACACGTCCAGGATGTCCGTCTCGCGGTGGAAGTCCTCCTTCCCGCAGCGCGGACACCGGAAGTCCTCCCCGAGGAAGTCCTTCACCGGCGTGCGGTACCACACGCCCGCCCCTTCCTTCTCCACCGCCGCCGCCACGCGCTCCATCACCTCCGGGGACACCACCGCGTCGTCGCACCCGTCGCAGTACGCGATGGGGAGGGGCACGCCCCAGCTGCGCTGCCGGCTGATGCACCAGTCCGGGCGCCCCTCCAGCATGCCCCGGATGCGCGACTGTCCCCACGCCGGCACCCAGCGCACCTTGTCCACCTGCTCCAGCACCGCCTGCCGGAACGTCTGCGTGCCGTGGAAGGGCGCGTCCATGGGGATGAACCACTGGTAGGTGGCGCTCTGGATGACGGGCTGGTGGCAGCGCCAGCAGTGCGGGTAGCTGTGCGTGACGGTGTCTGCTTTGTCATTGAGCAGCGCGCCCCGCTGCACCAGCAGGTCCAGCACCACGGGGTTCGCTTCGAACACGCGCCGGCCCGCGAGCACCTCGCCCACCGTGTCGTCGTAGCGGCCGTCCGCGCGCACCGGGTTGTAGATGTCCAGGCCGTACGCGAGGCCCACCTCGTAGTCCTCCTGCCCGTGGCCCGGCGCCGTGTGCACCAGCCCCGTGCCCGCGTCCAGGGTGACGTGCCCGCCCAGCAGCACGCGCCCCTGCCGCTCGTGGAAGGGGTGCTGGTACGTCACGTGCTCCAGGTCCTCGCCCGTCGCGTACGCGAGGATGCGCGAGGGGTCCACCAGCGCCGGGGACGACACCTCCCCCGTGGGCAGCTGGACGTGCTTCACCGCCAGCTCGTCCGACTTCACCTCCGCCAGCACCTTCGCCAGCAGGTCCTTGGCCACGCACAGGACGCGGTCCTCCAGCCGGTAGAAGACGTATTCGAACGCGGGGTTCACCGCGATGGCTAGGTTCGCCGGCAGCGTCCAGGGCGTGGTGGTCCAGATGACGAAGGACACCCGCTGGCCGCGCAGCTGCGGCAGCCGCTCACCGAGCGAGGCCCCCGCCGCGTCGAAGGCCACGTACACGGACGGCGAGGTGTGCTCCGCGTACTCCACCTCCGCCTCGGCGAGCGCCGTCTGGTCCTGGAGGCACCACGCCACCGGCTTCTTGCGGCGGTACAGCATGCCCCGGCGCGCGAACGTGGCCAGCTCCCGCAGCTCCCGCGCCTCGTAGGTGAAGTCGAGCGTCTTGTAGGGCGCGTCCCACGAGCCGAAGACGCCCAGCCGCTGGAACTCCGCCTTCTGGATGTCCACGAACTCCAGCGCGTACTCGCGGCAGCGCTCCAGCAGCGCGTCGCGCGACAGCGTGCGCTTGTCCAGCTTCTGCTCCTTCAGCCGCTTCTCCACCGCCTGTTCGATGGGGAGGCCATGCGTGTCCCAGCCGGGGATGAAGTCACACGGGCGGCCGGAGAGGTTCCGGTACTTCACCACGATGTCCTTCAGCACCTTGTTGAGCGCATGCCCGGCGTGCAGGTGGCCGTTGGCGTACGGGGGCCCGTCCGCCAGCACGAAGGGCTCACGGCCGGCGTTCTTCTCCAACAGCCGCTTCCACACGCCGCGCTCCGCCCACCACGCCAGCAGGCGCGGTTCGAGCTGCGCGAGGTTCCCCTTCATGGGGAACTCCGTGCGCGGCAGGTGGACGGTGGCGTCGAGGTCCTTGCGGGAGGGGGCGTCGCTCATGGCCCCGCGCCCGTAACACCGCCGCGCGAGGGCTTCAACACCGGGAGGCCCGCGCGGGCGGACCGCCCCGGGCCTGCCTAGTGGTCGTGGTCCGCCCCGGACTTCTTCTTCTTGCCGGAACAGCCCTGGGCACACTTGGACTGCAGGGCCGTCAGCTTCTCGGCGCAGCCCTGGATGCACTTCTGGTACTTCGGGGAGGAGGACTTGCCGGAGCAGGAGCTGGTGCAGGCCTGCATGGTGGTGGCCGCCTTGGTGTTGCAGTTCACCATGCACTGCGAGGGCTCCGCCGCGAGCACCGGCGGCGCCAGCAGGACGGCGCCCAGGCCCAGCATCCCCACCCAGCCACGCACCGCGATTTCAAGCTTCAAGGTCATCCGCCACCTTCCAGAAGGGTTTCCGGCCCCTACTATCCGTCAACCGGGCTTCATCCCAAACAGGCCCCGCGCCGCTCACCGCGGCTTCAGGCCCTTGGCGTCCAGCTGGTACTTCTTCACCAGCCGCTCAATGGACTTGCGGTGCAGCCCGCTCTCCCGGGCCGCGCGGGACAGGTTGCCCTCGCAGCGGGTGAGGACGCTGGTGACGTACTCGCGCTCGAAGTTCTCCAGGAGCTGCTCCTTGGCGTCCTTGAAGGCCAGGTGCTCGTTGAAGGGCAGCGGCCCCTCGCGGGCCTGGCCCCGGACGCGCGGGGGCAGGTGGGAGGGCAATATCTCCTCGCCCTCGGAGAAGGTCAGCACGTGGGACAGCACGTTCATCAGCTCGCGCACGTTGCCGGGCCACGCGTAGGCCATCAGCAGGCCCAGGGCCTCCGCGGAGAAGCGCTTGCGGCCGTGCTTGTCCACGACCTCCGGCTCCGCCAGGGCCTGCTTCAGGATGAGCGGGATGTCGTCGCGGCGCTGGCGCAGGGGCGGCAGCTGGATGTTGATGACGGACAGGCGGAAGTAGAGGTCCTCGCGGAAGTTGCCCGCGGCGATCTCCTTCACGAGGTCGCGGTGGGTCGCGGCGATGACGCGGACGTCGACCTCGATGACGTCGTTGCCGCCCACCCGGCGCACCTCGCGGTTCTCCAGCACGCGCAAGAGCTTGGGTTGCAGGTCCAGGCGCAGCTCGCCCAGTTCGTCCAGGAAGATGGTGCCGCCCTGCGCGCGCTCGAAGGCGCCGGGGCGCCCGGACACCGCGCCGGTGAAGGCGCCCTTCTCATGGCCGAACAGCTCGCTCTCGATGAGGTTGGGCGGGATGGCGCCGCAGTCCAGCACCACCATGGGGCCCTTCTTGCGGCCGGACAGCTCGTGGATGGCGCTGGAGACCAGCTCCTTCCCGGTGCCCGTCTCCCCCTGGATGATGACGGACACGTCCATGGGCGCGATGCGCTTGATGAGCCCGAACACCTGCCGCATCTTCACGCTCTGGCCCACCATGCCGCACAGCTCGCCCTCGCGGTCGGGCTCCACCGCCACCTCTTCGTCCAGCGGCGCGAAGGTGATGACGGAGGAGCCGGCGCGGATCTGCGAACCCGGGGACAGGTAGGCCCGTTCGATGCGCCGGCCGTCCAGGAAGGTGCCGTTGGTGGAGTTCAGGTCCACCAGCAGGTAGCCGCGCTCGGTGTACTGGACCTCGAAGTGGTGGCGGCTCGCGGTGCGATCCTCCACCAGCACCAGGTCGTTGCCCGGGTGGGCGCCGCACCTCAGCCGCTCCTTGTCGCTGGCCATGGAGCGCCCGGTGTCCGGCCCCGACGTCACCAGGAGCCGGCACTTGTGCAGCTTCATGGTGGCGCGCGGATCCACCACCTGCGTCTCCCCCAGCAGGGAGGACTGGGCCGACAGTTCGAGGCCGACATCACCGGGATTCGTGTGGATGTCGTCGGGATGCGGATTGGAGGCGGTCATCAGTGAACGCGAGGATAGCAAAGGGCGCCCACGGACCATGCCTGACGGGCCGTGCGTGCTAGTGTCCCGCGCCCCGCATGCCCCCCCGAAAAGTGAAGCCGAAGAAGGCGCCCATCCCGCCTGGAGCGCAGGCACCCGAGCGTGGCGACGCACCGCGCCCACGCCGGCCCCGCGCCAAGAAGACCGTGGCCATCCTGTCCCGGAAGCGCTCGCTGTACTCGACGCGCCGGCTGGTGGAGGCCATCAAGGCGCGGGGGCACCGGGCGCTCGTCTTCGACACGCTGCGCTGCTGCCTGATGCTGGCCCAGGGCCGGCCGCGCATGACGTACCGCGGTGCGGAGGTGAAGGGCGTGGACGTCGTCATCCCCCGGATTGGCGCGTCCATCACCGCGTACGGCCTGGCGGTGGTGAACCACTTCGAGATGATGGACGTGCCGGTGCTCAACCCCCCCACCGCCATCGCGCGCAGCCGCGACAAGCTGCGGGCGCTCCAGTTCCTGGCCCGCGCGGGCCTGGACATGCCCCGGACGGTGATGGCGCATGACCGCGGCAACGTGCGCAAGCTGGTGCAGGAGGTGGGGGGCCTGCCCGTCATCATCAAGCTGATCAAGGGCACCCAGGGCGTGGGCGTGATGATCGCCCACACGCTGCCGGAGGTGCAGACCATCCTCGACACCTTCTGGGACCTGGGCCAGGAGATTGTCTTGCAGGAGTTCGTCGCGGAGAGCGAAGGCCGCGACGTGCGCGCGCTGGTGGTGGGCGACACGGTGGTGGGCGCCATGCGCCGCAAGGCGAAGAAGGGCGAGTTCCGCTCCAACATCCACCGGGGCGGCGAGGGCCGCGCCATCGTCCTGCCCCCGGCCTACATGGAGGCCGCGGTGAAGGCGGCGCGCATCATCGGGCTGGAGGTCGCGGGCGTGGACATGCTGGAGGGCCGGGACGGCCCCCGCCTGATGGAGATCAACTCCAGCCCCGGCTTCGAGGGCCTGGAGGGCGCCACGAAACAGGACATCGCCGGGACCATCGTGGAGCACGCGTTGGTGTACGCGGGGACCCGGGGCCCGGCGTTGGTGGCGCGCGCGGGGCGGGCCTCCTAGCGGCAGGGGCCGCCTAATGGGGGTGACAGCAGGCACGCGAGCAGTGAAACGTGCCTGCCCGCCTGCCGCATGGCGTGCGTGTCGCGCTTCACGGTGCGCACGGTGCCTTGCATGCTCCACAGGAATACGGGAATGCCAACCGGCGTGGTTTGTCAGGGGGTGTTGGCAGCGACGGGGATGCGCCTCTAATCTGGCGACCCCCGATGAAAACGCTGCACAAGCCGCTGCAGATCACCGTCTACCAGGATGTGTTGTGTTCCTGGTGCTACCTCGCCGACCTGCGGTTGGACGTGCTTCGCCAGGAGTTTGGCGAAGCCGTCCGCTGGAGTGTGCGGCCCTACCCGCTGCGGCTGCACGACGTGCTGCCCACGGAGCGCGAAGTGCGCGGATTGGTGGAAGAGGTGAAGCGCGCGCAGCGCGAAGCCGAACCCACTGCCGCGCTGCTCTCCACGGACCTGTGGCTGGGGGGAGACCCTCCCCGCTCCAGCGTGCCGGCCCTGGCGGCGCTGGAAGCCGCGCGATTGCAGGGTCCGCAGGCGCGGGCCTTCCTCGCGCGGGCCATGCAACGCGCGGCGCTGGAGCAGGGCGTCAACGTGTCGCGCTCGGACGTGGTGTTCGAGCTGGCGTCGCGCGTGGGCCTGTCCATGAACCAGTTCTCCGCGGCCTTCCGTTCGGAGGAGACGCGCCGGCTCATCCACGACGAGCACCGGCTGGCCAACAGCCGCGGGGTGAGGGGCGTGCCCACGCTCGTCATCGGCGGCCGGTGGATGCTGTGCGGCCTGCGGGAGCTCACCGAGTACCGCGAGCACATCCTCGCGTGCCTGGGCAAGGTCATCGCGCCCCGCTCCGGCTCCTCCGAGCGGCTGGTGCACTGAGGCTCCGCCCGGCGCGCCTTCGTCCCGTGGGCGAAGGCGCGCGCCCGGCGTCACCGGAGCGTCAGCCGTGCGACGGGTCGGAGCCTTCGTCCGACCCGGAGCGCAGCGTCAGGTACAGCCCCGCGAGCAGCAGCTGGGCCATGGCCGTGGCGGGGATGACGCCCACGCAGCAGACGAGGAAGCCCCCCAGCACCACGAGCCCCGCGATGAAGCTCACGCCCACCATGGCCAGGCGCTGGCCCCGGGCGTAGTCCCAGCAGCGACGCAGCACCTGGAGGGGTGAGGGCGGCGCGTCTTCGTACGCGAGCTCCGGCTGGACGAAGTAGAGCGGGAGCGTCACGTAGATGAGGGGGAAGATCAGCACCAGCGTGACCCCTCCCAGCACCGCCAGCACGGGTACCACGGTGTTCCGGATCTCGCCGGACGCCGCCTCCTCGCGGATGCCGTGCAGCAGGCCGGTGCCCATCGCCGCCAGGAAGCCCAGGCCTCCCACGATGAACAGCGGCACCACGATGATGGCGACGACGACGAGCATCGTCAGCAGGTAGGGCCCCACCTTGTGCATCTGGGTGAAGAGGCGCGCCACGTCCGCGCGCTGCCCGCCCAGCACGTCGAAGTACACGCGCAGCAGCCCCAGTTGCACCAGCCCCTGCACCACCAGTTGGACCACCACGCCCACCAGGCCCAGCGCGACGGCCAGCGCGGTGCTGTCCAGCGCGGTGCCGATGCCCTGGCCCAGCGTGACCAGGAACTGCGAGCCGAGTGAGACGCCGAAGCTGATCAACACCGCCAGCGACAGCATGGCCCACTCGCGCTGGAAGGCCTTCCAGCACACCTCCCACAGCGCGTTGACGGTCCAGGTGTCCCGGTTCAGGGGGAACGTGGTGCCGGCGCGCGCCCGGCAGGTGGGGCAGCGCGGGGAGCTTCCGCCCTCGCTGCACATGTCGCACATGAAGTTGCCGCACCGCGTGCAGGTGCCCGCGGCGACCTGCTCCGGGTGCAGCGCGCAGGACGGCCCCGCCCCCCGTCCGAAATCCCTGTCCGACTCCGACATCCGTGTCTCTCCCAGGCGCGGGCTCCAGGCTTCGGGTGGACCCGCGCCCGGGCTTCATATCAGCGGGGCCCTCCCCCTCCTCCCTGGCAGGCAGGCTCGCGGGATGAATTAAAAGCGCCGCCGGCCGTCATGAGGGCAGAGAGGTTGCGGAGCGGGACGCTTTGGGGGTCCACTTCCGCGCCAGGAGATTCTCCATGAACCGCTTGCTCGCCCTGGTCGTCCCCTTCGCCCTGCTGATGGGGACCGGCTGTATCGTGGACGGCCACTACCACCGCCCCACCCGCGCGGCCTACGTCGCCCCCGTCGTGGAGTACCGGTTCGCCGGGGCGCACCCCATCCCGGATGACTACGGCAGCGGGTGGTGCCCGGAGGACTACAGCCACATCCACGACTACCAGCCGCCGCAGACGTCCTACGTCTACACGGACAACGTCTACTACTACCGGGGCCCGACGCTGGTCTGGTACTGGGACTACCACCCCATCCCGAACGGCGGCTATTGCAGCTTCCACGGGCGCCACTCGCACGACTTCTACCCGCACGGCTCCTGGGGCCACGGGTACTCGTATGACCGCGGCACCCGGGGCTACCGCTGGGACCGGACCCACGCGGCCTCCGCCGGGAACGTCCGCTACAACACCGGCCCGTCGCGTCCCTCGTCCGCGCCCTCACCCGTCCCCTACAACGTGGGTCGCCGCCCGCCTCCGGGTGGCACCGGCACCGGGGCCCGCCCGCCCAGTGGCTCCGGCAATGGCTGGGGCCGCAGCAACGCCGCCCCCGCCGCGAACAACAGCAAGCGTGACAACGACGACAACAAGGGCGGCGGCTGGGGCACCCCGGGCAACAAGAGCCGCGACGACGACAACGACAGCTCCCGCGGCAACAGCGGCAACAGCGGCAACAGCGGCAGCAGCGGCAACAGCGGCAGCAGCGGCAACAGCGGCAACAGCGGTGGCGGCTGGAGCAGCCCCGGCAACAGCAGCGGCAGCAGCGGCAGCAGCGGCAGCAGCGGCGGTGGCCGGAGCAACAGCGGAAGCAGCGGCAGCAGCGGCAGCAGCGGCAGCAGTGGTGGCGGCTGGAGCAGCCCCGGCGGCAGCGGCCGGAGCAGCAGCGGCAACAGCAGCGGCAGCAGCGGCAGCGGCCGGAGCAGCAGCGGAAGCAGCGGCAGCAGCGGTGGTGGCTGGAACACGGGCAAGAGCTCCGGTTCCTCCAACAAGAGCGGGGCGCGCTGGTAGGCGTCCCTCCCCTCGCCATCCCATGCAGGACCCCGGCACCGGGCGCGGCCTTCCGTCATTCGCGGAAGGCAGGCTCCCGGTGCCGACGTGTTTTCAACATCCGGAAGCCTCGCCATCCCAGGCCCCCCTCCCCCGCGTGCACCGGGGCGTCCGCCAGGGGACGGACGGGGCCCGGGAACGGATTGCGATCACACCGGACCGTGCGGATGTTGCGACGCGATGAGACACTTTATTCGGGCGGCGGGTGGTGCCGTGCTCGGGCTGGTGGCACTGGCCTGTGGCGACGGCGGCTTCACACCGGACCCCGGCGTGCGGACCGAGGACGCCGAGGCCGTGGATCTGGAGAACCTTCGCATCCTCGTCAGCGGGCAGGCCGCCGTGTTCCCGGAGGCCGTGGGCCGGGGCGCGCAGACACCCTCCCTGTCCGGGATGACGCTGAGCGTGGAGGAGCCCCTGCGCGTGGCCGTCAGCGACGCGTCCGCCACCTTCGCCACCGGGACGGTGGCCGAGGACGGCACCTTCCGCGTCACCGACGTGCCCGTGCGCGACATCCACCAGGGGCTCGGCGTGGGCCTGGCGCAGGACGGGTTCGTGCGCAGCACCACGCTCGTCTACGACACCGCCTTCACCGGCACCCGCCCGCGAACGGACATCGTCGCCGCGCGGGCGTGGGCCCTGCCCGCCGCCTTCGTGGACCAGCTGGGCGCCGCCGTGGGCGTCCCCCGCCTCATGGGCCACACCGGCACTCCCACGGCCACCCTGGCCACCGCGGGCTTCGTGCTCGGGCGCGTGGTGGACCTGGGCGGCCAGCCCGTGAGCGGCGCGCGCGTGGCGCTCGACCGCGCCGACCTGGCGGACCGGCTCTACTACCCCTCCGAGGACCTCACCTCCGTGAGCCAGACGGGCACCGCGTCCCACGGACTGTTCCTCTATGTGCACTCCGCGAGCGGCGTGGAGTCCTTCAAGGTCTCCGTGGAGGGGCAGGACGCCTACGTCCCGCGCAACGTGGACACCGGCCCCGGCCTGGGCGTGGTGCTCACCGTGTATCCGGGACGCTACGCGCCATAACGGGCCCCTCCCCGGGCACTCCCCGCGACGGGTGTCTGCTGGTGAAACAGGGCCGGGCCACCGCTGCTGGGCGATGTCCGGTCCTTGTCGTATCCTCACCCTGACAAGTCGGATAGCCCTGCCTTCGGCGGACATGGAGCGGCCCTGGCGTCTCATTGCCGGAGCGACCCCCAAGGCGTGATTGTGTACCAAGGTTGCACGCTGGCGTTCCGGGGGGGACGCGGACCATGAGCGGCCGATCCATGCCACGAAGCACGGCGTTGGTCCGTGCCCTTGCGCGCAGCTCCTCGGCCGCGGCCTGCCTGGTGGGCCTGTTGGTCCTGGTGGGCTGGGCACTGGACGTCATGGTCCTCAAGTCCATGGGCGCCGCGCTGCCGGCGATGCGTCCCAGCGCCGCGCTCGGGTTGCTGCTGGCCGGAGGCGCGCTGGGGTTGCGCCTGCGGTGCGACGCGAGCCCCGTCCGCCGCTGGATGGGCACCGGGATGGCATGGGCCACGGCCCTGCTGGGCGCGGCGAGCCTGGTGGATGGCGTCGTCGCCGGCGTCATGGCGAGCGGCGGAGGCCTGGATGCGCTGTTCCTGCGCCTCTTTGGTGAGGACGGCTTCGCGTCGCCCGGCATCAAGCCTTCCCCCCTGACGTCGCTGTGCCTGCTGCTGCTGGGCCCGGCGCTGGCGCTGCTGGACCGGGGCACCCCCCAGCGGCTGTCGTGGTCGGACGCGTTCGTGTCCCTGACGCTGATGGCGGCGCTGCTGGGCCTCAACGGCTTCCTGCTGGGCCCGCTGGTGACGCCCGCCACCGTGCCGTTCTTCCAGGAGCGCAGCATGGGGCTGCACACCACCTGCCTGCTCATCCTGCTGGCGGTGGGCACGCTGTGCGCGCGGCCGGACCTGGGGCTGATGGGGCGGCTCACGCAGGACACGCTGGGCGGCTTCGTGGCGCGGCGGCTGGTGCCGGTGACGCTCATGGGCCCGCCGCTGCTGGGGCTGACGCTGGTGGTGATGCACCTGTCCGGCAGGCTGAGCCATGACGCGAAGTTCCCCCTCTTCTCCACGGTGGTGGCCGCGGGCGGCGCCGCGCTGGTGCTGATGGCGGCGCGCGCGCTGGACCTGCTGGACAACGAACGGCGCAGGGCCACCACCGCGCTGGAGGCCTCCGAGGTGCGCTTCCGCACCCTCCTGGACACCGCGCCGGATCCGATGGTGGTGGTGGACGCCTCCGGGCGGGTGCGCTTCGCCAACGCGGAAGTGGAGCGCGTGTTCGGCTACCGGCGTGAAGCCTTGCTGGACCGGGGCGTGGAGCTGCTGGTGCCCGAGGGCCTGCACGGTCCGTCCACCAGCGCCTCGCCGCGCCCCACCGGGGCCGGGCGGATGGTGTCCGGCCGGCGCCAGGACGGCACCTGCGTGCCCCTGGAGGTGCGGCTCTCCCCGCTGGAGGGCGCCGGGGACGCCACCACCATCGCCATCCTGCGCGACGTCACCGAGCGCCGCGAGCTGGAGAAGCTGCGCGAGGAGTACGTGGGGCTCATCTCCCACGACCTGCGCAACCCCCTGCACACCATCAACCTGCGCGCCCACCTGCTCCAGCGCGCGCTGCACGAGCGCAAGCTGGAGCGCGAGGGCCACATGGCCCAGGCCATCATCCACAACGTGGAGTGGATGAACACGATGATTGAGGAGCTGCTGGAGGGCTCGCGGCTGGAGTCCGGCAGCGTGACCCTGCGCCGCGAGTCGCGCGACCTGGGCCGCTTCCTGGAGGAGGTGCTGGAGCGCGACGTGGCCCCGGACACGCGCGAGCGCTTCCGGCTGCACCTGGCGGAGCCGCTGCCTCCCGTGCCCATGGACGCCGCGCGGCTGGAGCGCGTGGTCACCAACCTGCTGACCAACGCCATCAAGTACAGCCCCAAGGGCACCCCGGTGGACGTGCGCCTGTCCGCCGTGCACGAGCAGGCCGTGGTGTCGGTCAGCAACCTGGGCGCGGGCCTGGCCGCCCGCGACGCGGCGCGCCTGTTCGACAAGTACTACCGCACCGAGGACGGTCGCTCCGCGGACGGCAAGGGGCTGGGCCTGGGGCTCTACATCAGCCGGCTCATCGTGGAGGCCCACGGCGGCCACATCTGGGTGGAGAGCGAACCGGACCGGGGCGCCACCTTCTTCTTCAGCGTGCCGCTGGAGATGGCGAAGGCCTCACGGCCCGAAGCCCCGGAGCCCCAGCCCGCGAGGCAGCGGGCGGGCTGACTAACGCGGCGCGAACCAGGTGGGCAGCCAGTCCGCGCCCTTCGCGGTGGTGAGCCGCGTCTGGCCCGTGCCGTCCGCGCGCATCAGGAACAGGTCGGTGTCGCCGTCGCGCTCGGAGACGAACACCAGCGCCTTGCCGTCCGGGCTCCACGCCGGCATGTCGTCGCGGTGGGTGCCGTCCGTGAGCGCCACCGGGGCGCCGCCCGCCACCTTCGCCACCCAGATGCGGCTCTTGCCGTCCGCATGCCGGGCCACGTACGCCACGCGCTGGCTGTCCGGGCTGAAGACGGCCTCGCGCTCGTCGCCCGCGAAGCCCTCGCCGGACAGCACGCGCAGGTCGGAGCCATCCGGCCGCACCAGGTACATCCGCTCCCGGCGCTCGCGGTCGCTCACGAACAGGAGCCACTGGCCATCCGGGCTCCACCGCGGTGAGCGGTCTTCCTTGTAGAACGTGGTGATGCGGCGCGGCTCGCCCGTGCCATCCGCGCGGTAGACGTAGACCTCCGGGTCTCCCTCCGTGCTGCACACGCACGCCACCTGCGTGCCGTCCGGGGACACCGCGGGCTCGAAGCAGCCCGCCTTCTCGTGCGTCAGCCGCGTGTCCGCCGCGTTCGCCGTGGGCGCCAGGCGGACCACGTCGCTGAAGCCCTGCGCGTCCGACTCCGCCACCAGCCACGTCCCGTCCGGGCCCCAGCTCGCGTTGCGCGCGCGGCTCCGGGGCGGATGCAGCGCCACCGCCGCGCCGCCCTCCAGGGGCTGCACGCGCAGTTGCTGGAACACGTGGCCGTTGGCCTCGCCCGACGCCACCACCAGCAGCCGCTGGCCGTCCGGCGACGGGGGGCCGGGGTACTCGTCCTCGGGCGCGGAGGTGACCTGCGCCTCCTTCCCGTCCGGCGTCACCCGCCAGACGTCCTTCTGTCCCGCCCGCTCGGAGAGGAAGACGATGGTGCCCGGAAGGGCCCGCCGCTCCGCCTCCGACAGGGACTGGGGGCCGGGGGCCGGGGTGGAAGCGCCGCCGCAGCGGCCCTCGCACCCCATGGCACCCAGCAACCCGAGCACGGCGCACCACGTCCGTGCCCGGAGGGGCCCCAAACGCGCCTTCCGTTCAAGGCCCCGTGCCTTCACGTCAGCGCACCCGGATGGCGTCGGCGATGACCACCGAGCCCGCGGCCTGCCAGCGGCTCAGCTGCACCTTGTTCCAGCCGGCGGTGAAGTTGTACGAGCCCAGCGTCACCCACTTGCCGCCGTTGATCTGCTGGTTCGCGGTCGCCGTGCCCAGGTTGGCGCCGGCCGCGTTGAAGGAGATGAACGCCGCGGAGGAGGAGCGGTTCGTGCCCGCCACCCACCAGCCGTCCACCGTGCGCGTCTGCGCGGTGGGCAGGTAGAACCAGAACGTCGCCGGCTCGGAGATGGCCTCCGTGGCCGCGAAGTAGTAGCCGCTGCCGTAGTAGCCGGCGCTGCTGCCCGCGGTCCACGCGCCCGTCAGCTCGAAGCGCGCCTTGGACGCGTCGTTGTTGGCGCTGTTGCTGTCGACGATGATCTCACCGGCCGGCGTCGCGGTGCCGCAGTAGCCGTTGATCTTGTTGATGTACGACGCCCACGGCCAGTTGGGACCCGGGTCCGTGCGCGTCGCCGGCTGCAGGCGGCCGTGCGCCACGATGTGGTAGCTGTCCTTCAGGATGGCGTTGTCGCGCGCGATGTCGCACGACAGCTTGGCGGACGTCTCGATGAGGCCCGACGAGAACGTCCCGCTGGCGAAGCCGCCGTGCTCGATGCCGATGGTGAAGTTGTTGGACGACGCGCCGTTCAGCCAGCACTCCTTGCTGCCGTTGAGGCTGCAGTCGTACGCAGCGCCGATGTGCCAGGCGCGGCTGGACTCACGCACGAGCTGCGTCACCTCGCTGCCGCTCTCGTTCACCACGTAGTGCGCGCTCACGCCGGAGGCGCTGTTGGCGAGCCAGCCCCAGCACCCGGCGTAGCCGCCCTCACAGGTGTGGATGATGATCATCGACGGGTCGCCACCGGCGCCCGCGGGCCGCGCGTTGTAGTTGGGCGACGGACGCCAGATGGACGCGCCGTAGTCCGGACCCGCCGCCATGGCCCGCACCTGCGGGCGGGCGAACTTCGCCTCCACCGTCACGGGCTCCAGGGACGCCGCCACGGAGCCGTCCGTGTTGAGCGCCACCGCGCCCTCATTGATGACCGAGTACACGCCGTGGTGCACGTGCTCCGCCAGCGCTTCCGGGTGGCTGATGCCGCTCAGCCGCGCGGCCACCGGCGCCCACGCGCCCAGGTCCCCGCGCTCCACGTTCGCCTCCGTGGCGAACCGGGAGAGCAGCGCCGCGCCCGCGCGGATGTTCGCCGCCGCGTCCGTGCGCGCCGCGTCCACCGACACGCCGGCCAGCGCCGCGCCCTGCTCCAGGTCCGCGCCGCGCAGGGCCATCAGGCCGAACGCGGGCTGCTGGCCCGGGAACTCCTCCGTGCCGCGCACCATCTGCCAGCGCGTCTCCGTGTAGGAGACCGCCTTGAGCAGCTCCGCCGGGACGTTGAACTCCTGAGCGGCCTGCGCGAACAGCGGATCCAGCTCACGCGGCATCGCGCTGCCACCGGTGTCCGTCGGCTGCGACGGCGTCTCCGTCTCAGCGGGAGCGGGCGCCTCCGTGGGCTGCTGCGCCTGGGGACCACACGCGGACAACACCAGGGCGGCGGCGGCCGCCGCGAACGGATTGCGGAACGTTGACATGAGGGAACTCCAAAGTCGGGGGAGGGACTCCATGGCCCGCCCCCGCATTCCCACGGGAGAGGCCCACGTCCCTTCTACAGCACCATGCGTGCCAGCCCTCCCCAGCCCGTTACCTTCGTCCAGTTTTCTTCCTGAATCGGTACATCCATGCACCACCCGCGCGGATCCCACCGCGCAGTGCTTGACTGCAAACACCCGAAATCATGGAATTGCCTACATCCCTGGACCCAAAGCCCGGAGCCTGGCCGGAGGATGGAGCGTCCTTGTCTCACTGACGTGTTTCAGGACATTCGTGGCGTAACGTTTTGTTACATCGTTTCTTGTATCCGCTGTTATTTCAACCCCTGGCGGACCCGTGGGGCCGGCGTCCCGTCAGGGCGGCGCGCGCGAAGGTCCAACACGGGGGCGGGCCATCCGCTATGACGCCAGCATCATGCGGCTCTTCGGCATCGGCGACACGCACCTGCCCTCCACGCGGCAGAAGGACATGCACCGCTTCGGCTGGACGGACCACCCGCTCCCGCTGCAACGCGCGTGGGATGAGCGGGTGCGGCCGGAGGACGTGGTCATCGTCGCGGGGGACATCTCCTGGGCCACGCGGGCGCACGAGGTGATGGACGACCTGGCGTGGCTGGACGCGCGCCCCGGGCGCAAGGTGCTGGTGCGCGGCAACCACGACTACTGGTGGGGCGACTCCGCGTCCAAGCTGCGCAAGCTGCTGGAGCCCTTCCGCACGCTGGAAGGCTTCCTGCACAACAACGCGGTGGTGATGGGCCCGTGGGTCATCGCCGGCACGCGGCTGTGGACCACGCCGGAAGCGCCGCCCATGCCCGGCGGAGAGATGGGCGACGAGCCGTCCGACGCCGGGTACCTGGAGCGCGAGACGCGGAGGCTGGCCGCGTCGCTGGAGGACGCGCGCAAGAAGGAGCTGGCCAGCCCCACGCCGCTCACGCGCATCGTCGCCGTGCACTTCCCGCCGGTGTACGCCAACGAGCGGTCCACCGCGTTCAGCGCCCCCATTGAAGCCTTCGCCCCCAAGGTCTGCGTCTACGGCCACCTGCACGCGGGCGGCATCACCGCGGGCTTCACCGGCGAGCGGGGCGGCGTGCGCTACGTGCTCGCCTCCTGCGACGCCGCCGGCTTCACCCCCCTGCTGCTCGACGAGCGCTGAGCGCGCCCCGCGCGCCTCCGGGCTGGGCCTCCGAGCTGGGACGGACCCGACCCACCACGTCGGCCGGCCGGCCCTGACACGGGGCGTTGTGCCTGGGCATCCCACCGGGTAGGCAGCCGGCGCGAGTCCTTTGTCGACAGACGGGAGTGTCCCGTTAAGCTGGGGTTCGCTTCCTCACCCCCGGGAAGCAAGGAGTTGGAAGTCATGCCGTCGGACAAGGCCGAGCTCGCCGCAAGGATCGCCATCCTCCAGCCGGGGGATTCCATCCGAGGGCTCATCTTCAAATCCGTGTTCAGCCTGGTGCAGCAGCACGCGGGGGCGAACGGGATGGAGAAGATTCGCGTGGGCGAGTTGGACCACGACTACGCGGAGCTGCGCTCGTATCCGGCGCGGGAGCTGCTCACGCTGCTGTACACCGTGGCGGACCTGCTGGAGGGGCAGCTCGGCTCACCCGAGGCCGTGTTCCAGGCGTGCGGCGAGGTGAGCATCACGCGCTACTCCACCGGGCCGGGGATGCTCATCTTCGGCATCATCTCCCGAGGGGACCCGCAGAAGCTCTTCGCGGGCGCGCAGATGGCGTACAGCGCGGCGGTGTCCTACGGCAACCGCGAGTACCTCACCACGGGGACCAAGTCCGGCACGCTGCGCATGCGCCGGGACATGATGCCGCCCGCGTACCACGTGGGCATCCTCACCGGTTCGCTCAAGGTGCTGGGGCTCACGGGCAACGTCACCGCGAAGCAGCAGGGCCTGGACCGCGTGGACTACGACATCCAGTGGAGCTGAGCGCGGTCCTCCCGCGCCCGTCGCTCCCGTCCCGCGTCGCGCCTGTCCTCAGTCGACGCGGGTGAAGGTCACGTCCAGCTGCGCGACGACGCGCTCGCCCACCGCCGCCCAGCAGGCGAACGTGTGGTCCGCGCCGCGCACCTTCGTGCGGCGGGCGCCGAACACCACCGTCTGCCCCGAGTAGGCCAGGCTGTCCGCGGACAGCTTCACGTCCTTCGCCACGAAGCGGGCGGTGCCGCACTGCTCCAGCGAACGGCCCAGCGTGGTCGCCATGCGCGTCATGCCGCCCGCGACGACGGCCACCGGCATCACCGGGTGCATCGCGAAGTGGCCCTTGCACAGCTCCGGGGTGACGACCAGCGACGAGCACAGGCTGTCGCCCTCGTTCTTCCAGTCCGTCAGCTCCAGCGGCTTGCTGTACGGGTTCTGCCGCAGCTTCGCCCACTCCTCCGGGGTGCGCTGCACGTTGTCCGCGGGCCGGGGCGCGGCGCGCATCTCCAGCTTCGCCTGACCGAACAGGCGGGTGAAGGCGGCGGCGGACAGCACGTTGTAGTCCACCTCCAGCCGGAACAGCGGCGTGCCGTCCGACGCGGAGAGCAGCGTGCGCGCCGTGCAGGTGCGCTTGCCCGTGTACTCCGCCTGCGCCAGGGCCCACAGCAGGTCCGTGGTGCGCTCCTGCGCCTGGGGCGCCAGCCACTGACCGCGCGCGGCGCTCGCCAGGTAGAAGTGCTGCCCGTCCTTGGGCGCCACCAGCGCGGAGGCGCAGGAGCCCAGGATGGCCAGGTGACGGCCCGCCTCGCCCAGGCCAATGGGCATCGCCTGCGCGTCGGGGTCCATCTGCACCGGGACGCGCGCCACCACCTCACCCGGCAGCACCGTCACGTCCTTGAGCGCGAAGTACGGATCACGCACGCAGATGCGCGGGTACAGCTCCTGCGCGCTCAGCACCGTGTACGGCGCCGCCTCCGACAGCGGCATCAGCGGGCGCTCGGCCCACGGCATGACGGACTTCACGGCGGAAACCGAGGAGGACAGGGAGGCGGGGGCGATGGCCTGGAGCATGGAAGGCTGACCTCGTTTCAGACGCCGGGTGTCGGGGGACACCTGGCCGCACAGTAACCAAGTTCTCGTACGCCAGGGCAGGAAGTTTTCTGCCCCGCGAAAAGATTCTCGATTGATTGGCGGAAGTGTTGCTGCCCTACCGTATTTTTTTATCCGAACCGGAATTCACGGACGTCGGCGGGGCAAGATGGAGCAGCCGAGCGTGGACGTAAACCCCTCGATTCGAGCCAATGTCCACATTCAGAGGGTCGTCCCGACCCCAGGGCTGCCCCCGCAATCCCAATGATTCCAGGGGCTTGTAGCGTGGAAGAGGCCTTGTGGGAAGAAATGACGCCGCGTGAAGTCCGGAGAAGATTCTCTTTTCGCCCGGTGAAGTCTTTGTGCGTCAGGTTCCGGGGTGCCGGAACTCCCGGGCCGGGCCCCGGGAGCGGCGGCTATAGCTCCACCTGACTTCCCAGCTCCACCACGCGGTTGGGCGGGATGCGGAAGTAGGCGGTGGCGCTGCGGGCGTTGCGGCTCATCCAGGAGAAGAGGGCCTCGCGCCAGCCGGCCATGGCGCGCTTCTTGGTGGGGATGAGGGTCTCGCGGCCCAGGAAGAAGCTGGTGCCCATGAGCTGGAACTGGAGGCCCTTCTCCCGGCAGCGCTTGAGGACGTCCGGGATGCTGGGGTTCTCCATGAAGCCGTAGCGGGCGACGACGCGCACGAAGCCCTGCTCCAGGGGCTCCACCTCCACGCGCTCCACGCCCGCGACGTGGGGGATCTCCTCCGGGATGATGGTGAGCAGCACCACCTGCTCGTGCAGCACCTTGTTGTGCTTGAGGTTGTGCAGGAGCGCGGGCGGGGTGCCCTCCGGGTTGCCCGTCATGAAGATGGCGGTGCCGGGCACGCGCACCGGCGGGTGGTCCCCGAAGCTGCCCAGCAGGTCCTTGAGGCTGATGCTCGCCGCGCGCAGCTTGGCCGCGAGGATGTCGCGCCCGCGCTTCCACGTCGTCATCAGGGTGAAGACGCAGACGGCCAGCAGCAGCGGGAACCAGCCTCCGTCGGCGATCTTCGTGGCGTTGGCGCCGAAGAAGGCCAGGTCCACCAGCATGAACACGCCCGCGATGGGCAGCGCCACGGCGCGGCGGACACCCCAGCGCTCGCGGGCCACCACGTAGGCCAGCACCGTGGTGATGCACATGGTCGTCGTCACCGCGATGCCGTACGCGGCCGCCAGCCGGCCGGAGGAGCCGAAGCCCAGCACCAGCGCCACCACGCCCACCAGCAGCGCGGTGTTGAGGCCGGGCAGGTAGATCTGCCCCATCTCCTCCGCGGACGTGTGCACGACCTCCATGCGCGGGCAGTAGCCCAGCTGCATCGCCTGCCGGGTGGTGGAGAAGGAGCCGGAGATGAGCGCCTGCGAGGCAATCACCGCGGCGGCCGTGGACAGGGCGACCAGCGGGTACAGGGCCCAGTCCGGGGCCAGCAGGAAGAAGGGGTTCCGGGCGGCCTCCGCGTTGCGCAGGAGCAGCGCGCCCTGCCCCAGGTAGTTGAGCAGCAGCGCCGGCAGCACCAGCATGAACCAGGCGCGCCGGATGGGCCCCGCGCCGAAGTGGCCCATGTCCGCGTAGAGCGCTTCGCCGCCCGTCACCACCAGGATGACGGCGCCCAGCACCAGGAAGCCGTGCACCCCGTTGTCCATGAAGAAGGTCACGCCGTGCGCGGGCGACAGCGACCAGAGCACCGCGGGGTTGTGCACCAGCTCCTTCACGCCCAGCACCGCCAGGACCAGGAACCACACGCACATGAGCGGGCCGAACACGGTGCCGATGCCCGCCGTGCCCTTGCGCTGCACGAGGAACAGGAACGCCAGGATGACGAGCGAGATGGGGATGACGTAGGGCTTGAAGACGGGGGTGGCCACGCTCAGGCCCTCCACCGCGCTCAGCACGGAGATGGCCGGGGTGATGACGCCGTCGCCATAGATGAGGGCCGCGCCGAAGAGGCCCAGGGTGATGAGCACCGGCCGCGCGCGGTGCGACTGCCCCCGGGGCCGCTGCATGGCCAGCGCCATCAGCGCCAGGATGCCGCCCTCGCCCCGGTTGTCCGCGCGCATCACGAACAGCAGGTACTTCACCGACACGACGATGATGAGCGACCAGACGATGAGCGACAGCACGCCCAGCACGTTGGCCGGCGTCGGGGGGACGCCGTGGGTGCCGCTGAAGCACTCGCGCAGCGCGTACAGCGGGCTGGTGCCAATGTCTCCGTAGACGATGCCCACCGCGCCCAGTGCCAGCATCGCGATGCGTTTGGGGGAATCCGGCCCCTCCGAAGAAGGGGCCGTCGAATCCGAGGGTGCGTTCACGGGCCCCGCTTTAGCCGAACGCCGGGCCGCCGCAACCGAAGCCGCGCCACGTCCCCGCTTTCCAATCCCTCCAAGGTGTTCCCATGTGCGCGCCCCACCTCCTGCCCCCCGGGGCGGCGTTCCTGGGAACGAGGCCCGTGCGCGCCACCAACGGTTCCGGGGTTTGGGGTGTCCAGCATCCGTGAAAGCGGGGATGGCGGGACCTGGGACCTCCAGCGTTACGGGTTCAAGCGTGTTTCGATGGAGTGGCAGCGGGGGGATGGCATGACGATGGTGGCGACCAGCAGGCTGGGCGAGGTGCGGCACTTCGGGGCGCATGCTCCGGAGATAGAGGAGCGGCTGGCGCTTCTGGCCGAGGCCTCGCGGGTGTTGGCGGATGCGTCGCTGGAGCCGCCCGCGGTGATGGAGCGGCTGTGCGGGCTGGTGGTGCCCCTGCTGGGGACGGCGTGCGCGCTGCGGCTGTTGTCGGAGGACGGGCTGTGGCTGCGCACGGTGGCGTCGGCGTCGGCGCTGCCGGAGTCGCGGGCGCGCTTCCAGGCGCTCATCTCCCAGCGGATGCGCGCGGACGAGGGCGTGGCGGCGGAGGTGCTGGAGACGGGGGAGGCGCAGGGGGTGGAGGCGGTGCTGGTGCTGCCGCTGAGGGCGCGGGGCCGCGCCATGGGGACGCTGACGGTGTGGCGGGACGCGACGGAGCCCCGGCCCATGGAGCCGCCGGGCGCCTGCGAACCCTTCGAACCCTTCGATCCGGGCGAGCAGCTGTTGTTGCAGGAGCTGGCGGACCGGGCGGCGCTGGCGCTGGACGTGGCGCGGGCGTACGCGGCGGAGCGGCAGGCGCGGCAGGCGGCGGAGGTGGCGGCCGGGAGGCTCGCGCGGCTCCAGCACGTCACCGCCGAGCTGTCGGAGGCGCTCACCGCCGCGCGCGTGGCGGAGGTGGTGCTGGAGCAGGGGCTGGCGGTGGCGGACGCGACGGGCGGGGGCCTGTGGCTGGTGGAGCCGGACACCGCGCGCGTCACCCTGCTGCGCTGCGCGGGCTGCACCCCGGACGCGGAGGAGCGGCTGCGGCGGGCGCCCCTCCCCGGGGAGGCGCCGGCGGCCCACTGCCTGCGGGAGCTGCGGCCGGTGTGGCTGGAGACGGAGGACGCGCTGGAAGGGTCCGCGAAGCCGGCCCCGTCCTCGGCGTGCCTGCCCCTGGTGGCGGACGGCCGCGCGCTGGGGGTGCTGGTGTTCGCGTTCAACGTGCCGCACGGGTTCGACGACGACGAGCGGGCCTTCCTCCAACTGGTGGCGCACCACGCGGCGCAGGCGCTGTCGCGGGCGCGGCTGCTGGAGCAGGAGCAGCGGGCCCGGGCGGCGCTGCGGGAGGCGCACCAGACGCTGGAGGCCATCATCCAGGCGAGCCCCGCGGCCATCATGCTGTTGGATCCGGACGGCACGGTGCGGCTGTGGAATCCGGCCGCGGAGCGGATGCTGGGGTGGACGGCGGAGGAGGTGCTGGGCCGGGTGCTGCCGTCGGTGCCGCCGGAGCACTGGGATGCGTTCCGGCACAGCCTGGAGCGCGCCACGCGGGGCACGGTGCTGGATGGCGCGCCCATGGCGGGGCGCAGGCGGGACGGCAGCGCGGTGCAGTTGGCGGTGTGGACGGGTCGGGTGCACCCGGCGAGCGGGCCGCCGCAGTGCCTGAGCATGATGGTGGACATCACCGAGCGGCAGCGGGGGGAGGCGGCGCAGCGCTTCCTGGCGGAGGCCGGCGGGGTGCTGGCGGGGAGCCTGGAGGAAGAGGAGACGCTGGAGCGCGTGGCGCACCTGGCGGTGCCGGCGTACGCGGAGACGTGCGGCGTGTTCCTGGAGGACGAGTCCGGCGGGGTGCGGTGCGTGGCCACGGCGGGCGGGGGCGAGCCCGGCGAGGTGCCGCCGCCGGGGCTGGCGGTGGTGACGCGGGTCATCCAGTCCGGGAGGCCGGAGACGCGCTCCGGGCTGTCGGACGCGGACCCGACGAGCGCGCGCGCGGGCGGCACGTTCGCGTACCTGTGCGTGCCGCTGCGGGTGCGGGGGCACACGCTGGGGGCGCTGACGTTCGTCACGTCCAAGCGGGCGTACGACGCGCAGGACCAGTCGCTGGCGCAGGAGCTGGCGCGGCGGGCGGCGCTGGCGCTGGACAACGCGAGCCTCCACCGGGACGCGCGGCAGGCCATCCGCCTGCGCGAGGAGTTCCTCTCCATCGCGAGCCATGAGCTGAAGACGCCCATCAGCGCGCTCCAGCTCCAGGTGCAGAGCCTGATGGCGGGGCTGGCGCGGGCGGGCACGCAGTTCGACCCGGAGCGCCTGCGGCGGGGCCTGGAGCGGGTGGACCGGCAGGTGAAGCGGCAGACGCTGCTGGTGAACGACCTGCTGGACGTGTCGCGCCTGAGCGCGGGCAAGCTGGAGCTGGTGCTGGAGCCGCTGGAGCTGGGCACGCTGGTGCGGGAGGTGGCGGAGCGCTTCGAGCCGGAGTTCACGCGCTCGGGCACGCCGCTGGAGCTGACCCTGGCGCCGGAGGCGCGAGGCCAGTGGGACCGGCTGCGGTTGGATCAAGTGCTCACGAACCTGATGTCCAATGCGCTGAAGTACGGCCGGGGCAACCCGGTGCGCGTGGAGCTGGAGGTGGAGGCGGGCACGGCGCGGCTGCGGGTGAAGGACGGCGGCATCGGCATCGCGCGGGAGCACCTGCCGCGGCTGTTCCACCGCTTCGAGCGCGCGGTGTCCGAGCGCAACTACGGCGGCTTCGGGCTGGGGCTGTGGATCGCCCGGCAGATCGTCGAGGCGATGGGCGGCCACATCGAGGTGGACAGCGTCCTGGGCGAGGGCTCCACGTTCCGCGTGGAGCTGCCGCGCGGGTGAGCCCCAGGGGCCTCAGTCGTCGAGGAGCGAAGGGAGGCCCTCGGCGATGAGGCCGCAGCCGCGCTGGGGGGACCGGGGGTGGAGGACGTGACAGCGCTGGGGGGCGGCGCAGTCACTGTCCCGGGTGCAGGGCTGGACGCAGTAGCCGCTGGTCAGGTCGCAGGTGAGGCCCCGGGTGCAGGGAGCCTGGTTCGTGCAGAGCTCGCGACACTCGAAGGCCTGGGTTTCGAGGCTGGGCTCCAGGAAGCCGCGCAGACAGTCCTCGTTCGCGGCGCAGGGCGCGTCGTCCATGCAGGCCTGGCCCACGAAGGGGCGGCAGATGGGCACGTCGCCCGGGAAGTCCGTCTCACAGCGCTGGCCGGCGGCGCAGGGGCGGTCGCGGCAACTGGGGACGCAGGCGCCGCGCACGCGGAAGCGGTTGGGGGCGCACTCGGTGCCGGCGGCGCAGGCGTCCGGGGTGTGCACGTCGCAGGGCGGGCCGCAGTGCTCGTGGACGCAGAGGAGCCCCGGCGCGCAGGTGTCCTCCGGCGTCGAGGAGAACCCCGGGCACCGCGCTCCGGCGCCCAGCGTGCCCGGGCGGGTGCAGCGGCCAAGGCTCCGCCCGGACGCGGAAGGATCCACGGGGTGGCAGGTCTCCGCCGCCGTGCAGTCCGATGCGTCGTCGCAGTAGCGGCTCAGGGGGAGGCATTCGCGGAAGCCGAAGTCCGGACGGTGCGCGCAGACCTCGCCCTCGGGGCACGCGGCGTCCGCGTCGCAGAGGTCCCGGCAGGCGAGCGAGGCCTGAGCGTCGGCCTGGCAGTTGGGGGGGACGTTCGAGAGCTGGATGCCATTGCTCAGGACGACGGCGCCGGGTGGCAGGGCTTCGGGGGCAGCGGAGCCGTCGTCGGGGGCGTCGCGGTTTCCGAGGTCCAGTTGGACGGGCCGCCGGGACAGGTCGGCCTGGGCGGTGAGGTCCGGCCCCGGCCACGCGAGCCAGGTCGCCGTGCCCACCGTGAACACGCCCGCGAGCAGGACGATGAGGAGGCAGAGCCTGCGCGGGTTCACCGGGTGCCCCGGGGGTTCATCATCCTGGGCCCGCCGCGAGCACCTGCCGCATCCATCGCTGGCTCTCCTCGTCCTGTGTCACGAGCCCATCGAAGCGCCCCGCGCGCATCAGGTCCACGAGCGGGCGGTCCTCCGCGACACGTTCGGGCGCGAAGCGCGGAAAGTCCAGGTCGTTCCAGGGGTCCGGGCCGAGGCGTCTTCCGCCAGCGAAGTGCTCGATGCTTCGCGCGTAGGCTTCAAAGAAGCGGTCGAGATTCGATGCGACGGGCAGGACTTCCTTGTCGAGGTGGTCATCGATGAAGACCACGGGTTGCAGTCCCCGTGCATCCGCGAGCCCGGGCACGAGCGCGAACCGATAGGCCAGACTCGGAACACGACCAAACACGAGGCACGACGGGAACGGGGCGTCTCCTCGCTCCCGGAGCATCCCATTGGTGGCCACAAGCCCGTACTCGCCTTCAAACCCGTGCAGTGCGACTTCCGCCAGCCTCGCATCGCCCACCCGCTTGAGGACGGCCGCAAGCAGGGGATCCACGGGCTGTCCCGGAAACAGCTCCCGGGACGTCCAGTCCTCCACCACGGGAAGGCCCTCTCGCAGCGGCAGCCCGTATTCGCGGCACAGCGCCATCAGTCGTTCGAGGCCCTTGAGGGATGACTCCATCCGAGCTCCTTCACCGCTCCAGCAACGTCTTCACCGCACGGAGCGCATTCTGCTCCGAGGCCGCGAGCCTCGAAGCGGATTCCGTTGGCACATGGACGCGATGGAACCATGAACCGTAGTGCTGATCGATCAGTCGGGAGATTTCTTCCACCTGCTTGCTGTTCAACCGCCGGGCCTCGGGGCCCACGGACTCCCAGATCCGGTTGATGCTCCTGTGGACCGTCCGTTCGACGGCGGCCAGGTTCGTGCCCTGGTTGATGTCCATGCGCGGAAACAAGCGCGCATACTCCAAGGGGATGCGGTGGTGGATTTCGTAGTTCTCCATCCGCAGCGGCCCCAGCTCCTTCGCCAGCCGGGGGTTCAGCGTTTCGAAGTACTCACGACGTGCCCATTGCCGCAGACGCTTCTTCGCCTGTCGGTCAAGCGGCGCATGGAGTGAGTCCTCCAGCAGGGAGAGGATGCGCTGGAGCTCGGCCCTCTCCGCCACACCCAGCGCGGCCACCCCTTCCGCCTCCGCCTTCATCCAGAGGCGCTGAAGGGCCTCGCGCTCCCCGGGCGGCGTGCGGATCAGCACCGTGCGGAACCACTGCGCCGCCTTCGCTCCACCCCTGCCCACCACCGCCACCACCGTGGGCGCCACGGACTCGAACATCCCGAGCGTCCCCCTCGCGATGAAGCCCCCCACGTACCAGTACGCGAGCTGTTCGAACGACCACGCCCCCGCGAGCCGTGCGCTGTCCCCCACCTCCTGCCGCCAGTGGCGCAGGATGTCCTCGTGCATCGCGCGGTACTCCTTCGCGATGTCCTCCATCGCCTCGGGTGGCTCCGGGGGCTCGAGCGTCTTCGCCGCCACCACCCGCCAGGTCGCCCCGGCTTCGCCGCGCGCGTGCTGCCCCTCCAGCTCCACCTCGACCGTGCGGCGTCCCACCGCGTTCCCAAAGGGCAGCAACGCCTGGACCAGCGGCATGCGCGGATCCCCCTTCACGCGGACACGCCTTCGCCCTGCGCCCTCCTGCAGCTCGAAGCGCCCGGGTTCACTCTCCCGGAGCAGCCGCACGCCGTCGAAGTGCACCCTCGCCTGCTGACGCACCCTCCCCTCCCAGGGGACCTCCGGGACGGGAAGCAGTTGTCCGGCCACCTTCAAGGCATCGGACAGCATGGGTTCGGTGGTGCCAGGCAACGACTCCGGGACCGTCCGCGCCTGCTCCGCGACCCGCCCGGGCACCACCTGCAGGTCGACGCGCCATCGCTCCAGGTCCCGCGCCAGGGTGAAGCGCAGGCGTCGGTTCTTCACCCCCGTCAGCGTGGACAGGCTCCGCGCCAGTTCCTGGGAGAACCCCTTCCAGTCCACGGGCGTGCCGGGCCCGCGTCCCACCACCGTGCGACGGAAGGACAACAGCGTCAGCGCGCCTCCGTGCGCCTGGTAGTCGAAGGTCCACGTCTCGCCTGGGACGCCCTGCGCCCCCACGACCGCCCACAGCTCGCGCACCACCCGGTCCGCTTCGGCCTGCCGGGCATGCTCCCCTCCCACGGAACCGGCGCGCTCCAACGCGCCCTCCGACGTGAAGCCCAGCCCCGCGCGTTCGGCCGGGGGGTCATCCCCTGACGCCAGCCCCTCCAGGGACGCCCCACCCTCGTCCAGGTCGAAGACGCCATCGCTCGCGCACGCCGACAGCCCCAGCCCCCCCAACAGCCCCAGCACCGGCAGCATCCGGTACCACGACTTCGCCATCCTCCCTCCAGGGAGCCGCATCGCGCCCCGAACCTACCCGGGAAGCTACAGCGCCAGGAGCAACAGGGCCGCCTGCTCCTCGGGCGAGGCCGCGAAGAACGCCCCCGGCAACGAGATCTCCGTGGGTGGCGTCAGCGCGCGGTCACAGCTGCGCCGGCCCTCGTAGGTGCGGCCCGGCTCCGTCGCCTTCAGCCGGTACGTGCAATCGCTCACGTACATCGTCAACTCCTGCGGCGACAGCGTCAGCGTGACGGGGCGGCTCCGGAAGCCCCCCTTCGCCTTCAGCACGTCGCCCTCCTTCGTCACGTCCAGGTTCACCACGGAAGCGCCGATGTTGCCCTTCACCTGCTGCGCTCCCAGCTTCAAGCTCACGGGAGCATCCGCCACCCGTCCCCGCAGCTGCCCTGGCAGCCGGGACACCTGGAACGCAGGGCCCGTCACGTTGTCCTGGGTCATCAGCAGGTTGAACTGGAACTGCGAGATGCGGAAGGACAGCGCGCTTGCCGGGGCCGCCACGGCGGCCCCTCCAAGTCCCGTGAGCAGCGCCAGGACTCCCAGAACCCGATGCAATGACTGGCTGTAGCGCTTCATGAACCCTGTCCTCCCGGCCCCCCCAGGGGCCCCGTGTCACCTGCTTCGACACGGTGTAACGCTCCCGGTGGAGGACATATCGGTCGGACCCGCGTGAATCGCGCGGCGGACGCGCCTCCACGCGCCCGAACCCGCGCGGAGCCCTACAGCGCCAGGAGCAGCAGGGACGCCTGCTCCTCCGGCGAGGCCGCGAGGAACATGTCCGGCAGCGACACGACCGAGGGAGGCCGCAGGGAGGCATCACAGCTGCGCCGACCCTCGTAGGTCCGGCCCGGCTCCGTCGCCTTCAAGCGGTAGGTGCAGTCGCGCACGTAGACCGTCAGCTCCTGCGGCGACAGCTTCAGCGTGACGGGGCGGCCCCAGAAGCCGCCCTTCGCGTTCAGCACGTCGCCTTCCTTCTTCACGTCCAGGTTCACCGGAGAGCTGCCGAGGGTCCCCTTCACCTGCCCATCCTTCAGCCGCAACGCCACCGTCACGTCCCCCACCCGGCCACGCAGCTCCCCTGGCAGGCGGGACAACTGGAACGCGAGCCCCGTGACATCCCCTTCCCTCATCAGCAGGTCGTACCCGGCCATCGGGAGGCGCACGGAGATCGCCTCCCGCGGTTCCGCCGCGACCGCCCCTCCGAGCCCCGCGAGCCCCGCGAGCACGCCCAGGCCCAGCACTCCCCGACGCAACGACCCAGCCCCGCGCTTCATGGACGATGTCCTCCCAGGCCCTCCCGGGCCCACGTGGTCATGAATCCACAATGTGTAACGCCCCCGGCGCGGCCACACCCGCCGCGCCGGAATTCGCTGCGCGCCGAGGGCTACATGCCTCCCGCCCCGCCCCCCTGCCCGGTCGCCGGGCGCAGCAGGTGCTTCTCCAGGAACATCAGCGCCGTCGTCTGGGCCAGGTCCCGGTTGGCCTTCTTCTGGAACCCGTGGCCCTCGTCCGTGGCCAGCAGGTACCAGACGTCCGAGCCCTTCCCTGCCACCGCCTGGACGATCTGCTCCGCCTCCGACTGCGGCACGCGCGGGTCGTTCGCGCCCTGCTGCACGAAGAGCGCCGCCTGGATGCGCTTCACCGACCCCAGCGGCGAGATGCGCTCCTGCACCTGGAGCACCGCCGGGTCGCGCTCGTCGCCGTACTCCGCGCGCCGCAGGTCCCGCCGGTACGCCTGCGTGTTGCGCAGGAACGACGGCAGCGAGGAGATGCCCACCACGTCCACCGCCGCCTTGATGCGCTCCGGGAAGAACGCCGCCGTGGCCAGCGTCAGGTAGCCGCCGTAGGACCCGCCGTAGACGCCCACCCGCGACGCATCCAGCTCCGGCCGCGACGCGATGAAGTCCAGCGTGGCCCCGATGTCCGCCAGGCTCTGCTCCCGCTTCACGCCGTCATCCATGGCCCGGTAGGCCTTGCCGTACCCCTCCGAGCCCCGCACGTTGGGCAACAGCACCGCCAGCCCCAGCTCCGCCGCCATCAGCTGCGTCTGCGAGCTGAAGCCCGGCACGCTCTGCCCCTCCGGCCCGCCGTGGAACACCACCACCACGGGCACCTTCCCCTTCGCGTTCTTCGGCCGGTACAGGAACGCCGGCACCTTCACGCCGTCCGTGGACGGGTAGCGCACCAGCTCCGGCTCCACGAACGTCTCCGGGTCCAGCCCGCCCACCTCCGAGCGCGTCCAGCGCGTCGTCTTCTTCGTGCCCAGGTCCACGGTGAAGACGTCCAGCGGCACCCGCGCCGACGTCAGCGAGAACGCCACCCGGTCGGACCGCTTCGCGGGGAAGCGCAGCTCGCCCATCACGCCCTTCGGCGTCTCCACCGGGGACAGCGCCTGCGTGCGCGTGTCCAGCAGGTACAGCCGGCCATAGCCCTCTTCGTTGACGCCCATCGCCAGCTTCCGCCCGTCCGCGGACAGCTCCAGGCGCTCCACGTTCCAGCGCACCGACTTCGTCAGCGACACGGGCGCGGCGGGGAGCGCGCCCGTGAGCGGCAGCCGGTACAGCTCCGCGAAGTCGCTGTAGCGGTCCGTCGCCACGTACACGCCCTGCCCGTCGTGCGTGAAGAGCGCGGCCCGCACGCTGCCCTTGCCCTCCTTGGGCGTGAGCTGCGTGCGCGCGTTCGTCTTCAGGTCCACCACGCTCAGGTCCGCGTCGTCCGCCGCGCGGTACTGCCGCACCAGCAGCTTCGAGCCGTCGCGCGAGAAGTCCACCGGCCCCCAGCTCCCCTCCGCCTCCGTCACCCGCTTCGCCTGACGGGGATCCGCCGTGGGCGCCACGTACACGTCGGTGTCCTTGCCGTTGCGCCCCGTGCCCGCGTACGCGAGCCAGCGCCCGTCCCGCGACACCAGCAGCTCCTGGTGCCGGCTCTTGCCGTCCGTCAGCAGCTCCGAACGTCCCGTGCCCCGGTCCAGCTTGAACACCTGGAAGAACTCTCCGCCGCCCGTGTCCTGCAGGTAGAACACCACCCGAGGGTTGCCCGGCATGAAGCGTGCCCGGTTGATGGGCTCCTTCGTGAAGGTGAGCTGCGTGCGTGCGCCCAGCGGCATCTCCACCAGGTGCAGCTGGCTGACGTCCGCGAAGCGCGTGGAGATGAGCACCTGCTGCCCGTCGTCGCTCACGTCCAGCAGCTGCGCGGAGCGGGACTCCAGGTACTGCTGGACGCGCTGGGCCAGCGCGGGCGGCACCGCCGGCACGCCGCTCGCCCACAGGTTGGGCCGGCCGGGCAGGGGCGCGATGCCGGCGACGGCGGACGGCGCCTTCGTGGAAGCAGGCGCGGGCGGGGGCTTCGTCGGCGCGGGCGTCTGCGCCGTGAGCAGGGTCACGAGGAGCGGAAGGGACGCGAAGGTCATGGTGCCGCCGACCCTACCAGCGCCGTCGCGTTCCCCGACATCGACGCGTGACGTTCCCACCGCGCGTCCCGGGCCGCGTCGCGCCTCCCCTGCCACGCAGTGAACACGGCGTGGCGCCATGCGGCGACCGGGCAGGCGTGGCGATCCCACTTCCGGGCCAGCGCCGAGCCGCCTCCAGGCCAACTTCCGAGCCCGCGGCCCGGCACCGCGCCGGGGCGTCCGGCGTGAAGTCCCCTGATGCCCACGGGTTGCGACGTGCGCCGGTGCACAACGTCGGGCGCCGACAGTCCCTGCCTCCGGGGGGTAGCCCCCGTGTGGGAGGGGTCCCACCCTAACCTTCGTCGATATCGGTGTCGTGTCGCGTCCGCGGCCCGCCGAGGAGGGGACTTCGACATGGCCTGGATGCGGGGAAAGACACTGCTCGTCGTCGCGCTCACGTCGCTGGGCCTGCTCGCGCCCGCGTGCGGAGGCGGCGCGGCGGAGGACCCCGACTCGCAGCCCGTCCAGGACGGGCCGGTCATCGTCCCGCCCACCACCGCGCAGCTCCGCATCGTTCAGGCCGCGCCGGGCGCGCCCGCGATGGACCTCTACGTCGCCGGTGACGCCACGCCCCTGGCCCGCGCCGTGGCCTATGGCACCACCACGCCCTATCTCACGCGCGAGCCCGCGGACGTGACGGTGGAGCTGCGGCCCACGGGCGCGGCTCCGGATTCGCAGCCCGTGGCCTCCACGCAGGTGCGCCTGGAGGCCGGGACGCGCTGGACGGTGGTGGCCGCTGGCCAGCTCCAGGCCTCGGACTCCGAAGCGGCGCTGCGCACGGTGCTCTTGCGCGACAACCCCGTGCCCGCGGACCAGGGCCAGTCCCGCGTGCGCATCGTCCACGCGGGCTCCGACGTGCGGGACGTGGGCGTCGACCTGGGCCAGGACGGCTCGGTGGAGGTGGCGTCCCTGTCGCGCTTCCAGAACTCCGGAGACGAAGCGCTGGTGGTGCCCTCCGGCGCCGCGCTCCAGGTGGGGCTCCTCACCGGCGGCACGGACCGGGTGCTGACGTCCTTCACCGTGCCCGCGCTCGGCTCGGGCACCGACACGCTGCTCGTCCTCACCGGCCTCTGGGCCGAACCCGCGCGCGCGGGCGACAGCTTCTCGCTGCTCACCGCCGGCCGCGACGGCACCCTGGCCATCCTCCGGCAGAACCCCACGCTGTACGTGCTGAACGCGTCCCCGGACGCGCCGCCGCTGGACCTCTTCGCCAGCGACCGCGAGCTGACCCACGCCCTGCCCCAGGGCGCGCTGTCCCGCCCGCTCCAGGTGCCGCCGGGAACCTACGCGCTCGACTTCTTCGCCAGCACCCCGGGCACCACCCGCCCGTCGGTCGCGCCGGTGGCGTCGGCCACCACGCCCGTGCTCGTCCCGGGCGAGCGCTACCTGATGGTCGCCTCGGGCTACCTCACGCCGACCATGCCTTCCGCGCACGCGTTCACGCTGCTGTCCCTCACGGAGCGCTTCGCGAACGACCCCACCAACCTGCGCCTGCGCTGGGTGCACGCTGCGTCGGACACGCCCACCGTGGACGTGGGCCCGCTGGGCTCGGAGCGCCGCGTGCTGGCCGACGCCCCCTTCCTCGGCGTGCCCTTCGCCAGCGCCACCGCGCCGGATGGCCTGCCCCTGCCGTCCGGCGGCACCGTGACGCTGGGCGTGGTGCCCTCCGACGATGCCAACCGGGCGCCGCGCGCGACCTTCAACGTCACGCCCCGGCCGGACACGCGCGTCTTCGCCGTCGCCACCGACCTGCCGGGCGCCACGCCAGGAGCCTGGGACCTCCAGCTGCTGCTCGTGGACACTTCCCGCACGCCGTGGACCGTGAGCGCGCAGCCTCGCGAGCCCTAGAAGGCCCAGCCCAGGTTGACGAGGACGCGCTGGGTGAAGATCCAGGTCGTCTGATGGGCCCTCTCGACGGGAGTCTCCCCCCCGCCCGACAGCAGCCCGGCCGTGTCGTAGGACAGGGCTTCACGCCGCGCGCCCAGCCCCACGCCGGCCTGCACGGTGAAGCCGGACTCCAGCACCACGCTGTAGCCCACCAGCGCCAGTCCCCCCAGGGACCAGACCTCCGACTCCCGTGCGAAGAGCGAGAAGCCTCCGCCCGGAGGGAGGTCCCCCACCTGGTCGGTGTCATCCCCCCCGTAGCTCAGCTCCAGGCGCGGTGACACCCAGACGCCCTGGGGCGCGGGGCCCGTCAGGTAGAAGCGCACCGCCGGCGCCAGTCCCAACCGGTACCGCGTGCTGTCCTGCCCTTCGTACCCGGTGGGCGGAGGATCATCCAGCCGCTGCCGGCCGTGCTCGAAGGACCCGAACACGCCCAGGCTCACGGAGACGTGCTCCCCCACCACGCGCTCCCCCTCGATGGCCAGTTGGGGATACATCCCCTCCAGCGGCAGCGACAGCGACACCACGTTGCGCCGCGCCACGGGGAACGACCCCGTCGTGATGCCCTCCTGCGCGAACACCGGCGTCGACACCAACGACAGCAACAGCCCCCACGTCCGCATCGCCACCATGTGCAGAATCCCCTTCATGAAGCCGGCCCCTCGCGAGGCCCTATCGCAAGGCATGTGCCATCCCCTCCCCGGGGCAGGCAACCGTCAAGACGTCCCGCGCCGTGACATCGGGTCCACGGCGCGAGCCCCGCCGCTGTCATCGCGTCACGGCGCCGTGAGCGGGGCCAGGGCCTGTTCGCGGCGGAGCTGGAGCACGCGCACGTCCGGATCCACCACCAGCCGCTCCGGCGCGAAGTCCGAGCGCACCGTCACCCGTGTCCCCTCCCCCGCGAGCGGGGCCACCCGCACCCGCGCTTCGTGGAAGTCAGGGGCCGGTGCCGTCCGCGCCACGGCCGAAGCGGGACGCTGGCCCTTCACCACCGCCACCTCCACCGGCATTCGGCCGCTGCCCACGTTCGTCACCATCGCCGTGGTGATCCACCGCGCGCCCTCCTTCGTCACCGTCGCCCCGGTGACGCGGTACTCGGGCACCACCACCTGGAAGAAGGCCTGACGGGTGAACGCGTCGAAGGCCGCCGCGTCCGGCGCGAAGGGGCGCATCACCGCGAGGAAGTCCTGCAGCACCGGGTGGTCCTCGTTGTTCATGTAGCGCTGGAGGAAGGCCTGGAGCCCCGCGTGCATCGCGGGCCGGCCCATCAGGTCCTCCAGCATCCAGAACGTCCAGCCGCCCTTCTCGTAGAGGACCACGGTGTCGCCCTCGCGCGAGCCGTCCAGCTTCACCAGCGGCTGCTCTCCGTCCACGCGCCGGTCCTTCGCGTAGCGCTCCTCCATCCGCCGCGCGTTCTGCTCGCGCGCCCGCGGCCCGTCCAACTGTTCGATGAGCTTCAGCGCCGAGTAGTGCGACAGCCCCTCCGACAGCACGTTGCCGCCCGGCCCCTTGCCCGGGATGAGCAGGTTGCCCCACCACTGGTGCGCGGCCTCGTGCGCGGTGACGAGCAGCACCGCGTTCGACTCCGGCGTCGCGCGCGTGAGGAACCCGATGGACTCCGAGAACGTGATGTCCGTGGGGAAGCCCTGCGCATAGTCGTCCAGGCCGGCGAACTCCGACAGCTTCAGCTCCTTCCACGGGAACGGGTGGAACCACTCCGAGTAGTACCGGCGCGAGGCCTCCAGCCCCCGCGACATCTCCTGCACGTTGTAGCCATGCTCCGGGTGGTGGAACACCGACGTGCCTCCGGCATCCACCCGCGTCCACCGCCCGGCGATGACGTTGAAGAAGCTCACCGGGTGGTCGCTCCGCCACACCGTGGTGCGGCGCCCGTCCTCCACCGTGTCGCTCTCCCGCACGCCCACGGAGTTGAGCGTGTAGGCCTCCGGCCCGGAGAGGCGGATCCGGAAGGGGAACGGCAGGCCGCTGCCCCAGGCGGCCTCCGTGCGCCCCTCGTGGAAGTCGTCCGGGTACACGCGCGGCTCGTAGCGGTTCTCCCGGGGCTCCACGCCCCGCTCCTCCTGGTAGCCCACCACCGGCGCGAACGTGGCCTCCTCGCTCGTGAGCACCACGCCCGAGGGCAGGATGAACTCCTTGAGCGCGCCGCCCGCGCGGGACACGCCGTCCGGCACGCGGCCCTGGTACTGGAAGCCCACCTTCACCAAGTCTCCCGGCTTCAGCGGCGCGGACGGCGTGAAGACATACAGGCCGGCGCGGTCCTCCGGCGTCACGTCCCGGCCCTCCAGCGTCCAGCGCACGTCCGTCCACGCATCGCCCCCGCTGAGGGCGAAGCGCGCGAGCGGCGCGTCCTGCCGGTTCACCAGCGTGTACGTGCCCTTCATGCGGAAGGCCCCCGCCGCGGGCTCCAGGTCCACGTCCAGGTCCACGTCCGCCAGCATGGGCTGCGGCGCGTCCTTCCACGTCGCCAGGTTCTTCTGCCAGTACTGCTTCGCGCGCTTCTTCGCCGCCGCCCCCTGGTGGCCCTGCCCCACGAGCACGCCCAGCCACCCCAGCGCCACCACGGGCACCACCAGGTACGGCGCCAGCCGCCACGCGCCCCGCGCGAGCCCCGAGGGCCGCAGCCCCTCCAGCGTCGTCACGGCGTCCCGCGCGCGCCGGCCGTCCAGGCGCACCGCCAGCGCGACGAAGAAGCCCGCCACGCCCAGCGCCGCCACCCGGTTGAGCACCAGCGCGGCGCGGTCCACCTGGAAGGCGCCCAGGTCGCTCCACCGCACCGCGTCCCACAGCGGCCAGTTCGTCACCCAGGTGAGGTCGTCGCGCACGGCCAGGAAGCCCGTGAGGCCCAGCGCGCCCAGCGCGAGCGCGTACGTGCCGAAGCGGCCCCCCGTCACCGCGCGCGCGGCCAGGATGAAGGCCGTCCACAGGACGAACGTGGGCAGCAGCAAGAGGCCCCACACGACGGCGTAGGGCGTCAGCGACAGGGGCACGGTGCCCTGCGACACCTGCACCAGCGTGCCGGCGAGCCCCATGAGGCCCAGCAGCACCACCGCGACGAGCCCGTTCGCCAGCGCCTTGCCCAGGAGCACCGACAGGGTCCGCACCGGCAGCGCGTCGTGAATGGGCGAGAAGCCGCTCGCCCGCTCCCGCTCCAGCGACTCCACCACGTAGAACATCAACAACAGACACACGAGCACCGACGCCGCGTTCATCGAGCGCACCGCGAAGCGCCCCGGCACCAGCAACAGCTCCGTGTCGAAGGGGCCCACCGCCGTGGCGGCCTGGGACACCAGCTGCATCAGCAGCAGCGGCAGGAACAGGACGAGCCCCGGCTGTGACAGCAGGCCCCGCGCCTCCGCCCGCGCCACCGTCGCCAGCCCGGCCCAGAAGCCCGGCGGCCTCACGCCCATGCCCAGCGCGGACAGCGGGGCCTCCGCGTGCGACAGCGCCACCTGCGCGGGGGGCGGCTCGACCAAGCGGTTCCGGGCGGCTCGCGAGGGGCGCACCCGCACCTCGCCCCGGAGCACGCGGCGGAAGTGGCGCTCGCTCCACGCCACCGCGCCCAGGCCCAGGCCCATGAACACGCACCGGCTGGCGACGAAGAGCGCGTCCAGTCCCACCGGCTGCGTGTTGTAGAAGTCCACGCCCCGGTCCACCTTGATCCACGTCTCCGTGAGCCAACGGAAGCCTGCCGGATCCACCGCCATCAGGAGCCGGTTCACGCGCGGATCCAACCCGCCGGGGGACCACTCCCACAGGAAGAAGGCGCAGAGGAAGAACAGGCCCACCGGCAGGAAGTACACCGGCACCGCGCGGCGCGTGCGCTCACCCACGGCGAAGGCGGCCCCCGCCATGAAGACGAGCAGCGGCAGGCCGAACGCCAGCGCGGGGAGCACGTAGTGGCGCAGGGCGAAGGGCCCCCGGAACTCCGCGGACTCGCCCGCGGGCACGACGTGGTGGAAGAAGACGAGCAGCCCCATCAGCGCCCCGAGCGCCAGCACGTACGCGCCCAGCACCGCGAGGAACTTGCCCCACACGTACTCGGCGGGCGTCAGCGGCGTGGTGTGCAGGAGCGGCTGCACCCGGGCCTCGTCGTCGGAGATGACCGACATGCCCGCGCCCACCGACACGAAGAAGGTGAACAGCAGGAAGGTGAGGAGCAGGACCGTCTGCGCGACGGCGAACTCGCTCGTCAGCCACGCCTTCTTGCCGCCCACCTCCGAGCTGCCCGAGGAGATGGTGACGCTGCCGGACGACACGCCCCACGTCACGAGCACCAGCAGCACCAGCAGCACCCAGAACAGCGGGCGCCGCACCTGGTGGCGCCACTCCGTGCGCGCCACGCGGGCCAGCCTGGACGGGTTCATGCGCCCACCGCCGGAGCCGGAGCCGGAGCCGGGGCCTGCGCCTCGGGCCCGGGCGCGTCCTTCATCAGGAGCAGGTACGCGTCCTCCAGCGTGGGCGGGGTGCGCTCGAAGCCGGGGGGCACGGGCACGCCCGCCGGGGCGTGGATGCGCACGCGGTTGCGGCCCTCGAAGAGCACGGCCTGGGTGACGCGGTGGGCGTGCTGGAAGGCGGCCATGTCGGCGGGGGGGACGGTGCCTTCGTAGAGGGTGTCGTGGAGGGCGGCCTTGGCCTCGCTGGGGCGGGTGATGGCGACCACGCGGCCCTGGCGGATGACGGCGAAGCGCGGGCAGAGCATGGCCACGTCCTCCACGATGTGCGTGGACAGGAGCACCGTGCGCTCATGGGCGATCTCGGCCAGCAGCCGGTAGAAGCGCTGGCGCTCCTCCGGGTCCAGGCCCGCGGTGGGCTCATCCACGATGATGAGCCTGGGATTGCCCGCCAGGGCCTGGGCGATGCCCAACCGCTGCCGCATGCCGCCCGAGTACTCCTTCACCTTGCGCTTCGCCGCGAACGTGAGGTTCACGCGCTCCAGCAACTGCGCGCACAGCGCCTTCAGGCCCTGGGGCGCGGTGACGCCCTTGAGTTCCAGCAGGTAGCGCAGCATGTCCTGGCCGGAGAGGTACGGGTAGAAGCCGAACTCCTGCGGCAGGTAGCCCAGGTGGGGGCGCAGGGCCTCCGGGTGGCGCACCAGGTCCAGGCCGTCCAGCGTCACCTCACCGGAGGTGGGCTCCAGCAGGCCGGCGAGGATCTTCATCAGCGTGGACTTGCCCGCGCCGTTGGGGCCCAGCAACCCGAACATCCCCTGGGGCACGTCCAGGTCCACGCCGCGAAGGGCCGTCACCGGCCCCGGGTACACCTTCACCAGATTGCGCAGGCTGAGCATGAGGCCCCTTCTACGCCAGGGATGGGCTCCCCATTTCCATCTTCCTGCCTCATCCTGGGAAGCCTTTCAGTCAGCCCTCTTGCACAAGGCATGCGTTGGGAGCAGAGGAGGCCCTCGCCCCATTCCTGCTTCAAGGTGAAGACCGCATGCGCCCTTGTTTGCTGCTGCTCGTCGCGATGCTCCATGGCTGCGCGGCCGACACGGCCTCTCACTCCACAGCGCCGTCCACGGAGTGGCAAGCAGCGGAGGCGCAGGACTGCGAGGATGCCCCCGAGGGCCCCTGCCTCGCCCCTCTCTGCGAGGGCGGCGTTTGCGGTCTCTATCGATGCGATGCCGTCGCCCCGGGCAGCATCGTGCGCACCCGCGGCGGTGCTCCTGTGTTCATCGCGCCACGAGGGACCGCGCGGCGCAACTGGGGCAGTGCACAGGACCTTCCCGGAAAATCACTGCCTGTCCCTGTCTTCCGCTGGCATCCGAAGGAGCCTCTTCCGAGCGAGCTGAAGCGGCGGCGCGCCATGGAGGAATGGGCGTCACGTCCCAAGGAGCGGCACCACATCTTCCCCCAGGCGCTGAAGCCCTATTTCCAATCCAAGGGCATCCACGTCCACGACTACGTCATCGCGATCGACGCCGAACTCCACAAGCGCATCCATCGTGATGCGAATGGTGCGCCCTGGAACGAGGAATGGCGGCAGTTCCGACGAACAACCCGAGGCACCGCCAGCAAACCCGCTCATTTCGAACATGCCTCGCTGCTGATCCAGAAGTACGGTCTCTTCGGTTTGACGATGACCTACTGGCAGAGCATCGACCTCGGGCCCGTGCCCGTGAACGAGGGCTGAGTCCCATGCGTTTCTACGAGGTCGACATCCTCCGGCCGGACCTCCCACGACACTGGACGGGCCACTTCGTGGCGGAACACACCTGGACACTGCCCGGCGTCGAATGTTCGACCTGCGGGGAAACCTGGAGCGGGCAACAGGCGTTTCCCTCCGTTGACCTGTCCGACCTGCCTCGACAAGCACTGCTGCGTGAGCCCCGGGTCGTGCCCTACGACACCTTCCCGCCCCTCGTGCAGGGGCTGGCCCCACGACTTCCACAAGGCATCACGCCCGAGCCGGGCATGCAATTGGGCCCCCTTCGTGGCACGTCCCAGGGAGCTTTCGGTCCGCTGACCACCCAGGAGGGATGGGACCTGCTGGTCAGGGAAGATGCCCTCACCCGGCTCGAGCGGGAGGGCATCCATGTAGGAAGCCCGGTCCGCGCGGAGCTTCAAGGGCTCGGCCCTGGAGCCCCTCTCATGTACGAGTTGGAGCTTCCCACCGCTGGACTCCTGGACGGGCGGGATGTGCTGGAGGGCCCCCGGTGCAGGACCTGCGGATGGCGGGAAGTACGGATTTCGCCCGAACATGCCTTGGAAGCCACCCTGCTCCCGACCGGACTGGATGCCTTCCGCCCAGTGAATGCGACCACGTACATCGTGGTCACCGAGCGCTTCGTGCAGGCAGTCCACCGCCTGGGCGTCAGCGACGTCGTCTTCCGCGAGCTGCCCGTAGCCGCTCCCAGCTCGCGGTGACGCGACAGCCCCTCCCATGGAAGTGCGCCCGGACATGAATAATATGCCTCTGGCGCACGTCGACCGGCCACCCAGCGAGGGGTAGCAACAGCCTTCGCCCCCGGTCTCCCATCATCGCGTGTCCTGGCGGCCCCCGGGACCTGGTCCCTTCTCCGTCGCCCCTTTCAGGAATACCCGATGCGTCCGATGCGCCTGTCGCCGTCTGTCTTGTTGTTGGGCCTCGCCCTCACCCTCGCGGCCTGCAAGGGGTCGGAAGAGCCATCCACGCCCCAGCCCACCACCACCGCCCGGCTCACGGGCAAGGTCGCGCTGGAGGGCGCCGCGTCCCCCGAGGGCATCCTCGTGGCGCTGACGGGCACCACGCTGAACGCCAGCACGGACGCCCAGGGCGCGTTCCTGCTGGAGGCGGTCCCGCCCGGCACCCATGAGCTCACCGCCGCCAGGCAGGGCTACACGACGGTGCGCCAGACGGTGTCCGTGAGCGCCGGAGAGTCCGCGGCCCTGTCACTGACGCTGAAGGTCGCCCGGGGCCGCTTGAGCGGCGTCATCACCCTGGAGGGCGCCAGCACCTCCGCCGGCATCGCGGTGACCCTCACGAACACGACCGTGGCCGCCACCACCAGTGCCCAGGGGCGCTTCACCCTGGAGAACCTGCCCCTGGGGACCTACGAGCTGGTCGCCACGAAGGACGGCTACACCCCGCTGCGTGTGTCCGTGGAGGTGCAGGAGGGCAACGCCCAGTCCGTGACCCAGGTGCTGGCCCGCCTCCGCGGCCAGGTGGTGGGCCAGGTGCTGCTGGAAGGCCGTGCGAACCCCGAAGGTCTCCAGGTGTCCCTGGAGGGCCGGAGCGAGCGCGCCACCACGGACGCGCAGGGCCGCTTCACCCTCGAGAACCTGGCGCCCGGGACGTACACGCTCCAGGCGGAGAAGGAGCTGTACGCGACGGCCCGCCAGCCGGTCGAGGTGAAGTCGGCGGAGGCCACGTCCCTCACCCTCACGCTGGCGCGACTGAAGGGCGAGCTGCGCGGCACCGTCCTGCGCGATGACGTCGGGCCCCAGGACAACGGCGGCATCACGGTGACCCTGGCGCTGCCGGGCTCCCCCCTGTCCACCAGCACCAACGACACGGGCGGCTTCGTCTTCACCGGGGTGCCCACGGGGACGTACGAAGTCCAGGCCCGGCGCGACGCCTACCTGGAGGACCGCCAGTCCGTCACCCTGCTGGCGAACCAGAGCACGTCCACCCAGCTGACGCTGGCGCGGCTGCGGGGCCGGATTGAAGGCCAGGTCCTGCTGTCGGACGGGGCCGACGCGTCGGGCCTCACCGTGTCACTGTCCGGCACGAACACGCGCGCCACCACGGACGCGCAGGGCCGCTTCATGCTGGAGGGCATTCCCACCGGCACCTACGCACTGGCGACGCGCAAGGAGCACCATTCGCCGCTGACGCAGTCGGTGGAGGTGACGGCGAACTCGACGGCCACCCCCACGCTGCTGCTCACGCGCCTTCAGCCCCCCACGCTCACCGCCGTCTCCGAGCGCGGCGTGCAGGGCGGCCGGCTGACCCTCACGGGCGTCAACCTGGACTACTCGTGGGACCCTTCCGCGTGACGGTGGGGGGCGTGGCCGCGACGGAGATCCTCTCCCGGACGAACACGCGCGTCGTCGTGCGCCTGCCTCACGCCGTCCCACCGGGGATGCGCGAGGTGGTGATGACGACGGAAGACCCCGCCCGGACGTTCTCCGCGCAGCTGCGCGTGGTCGCGCCGACGACGCTGACCAGCGGCACCTCCTGGGCCCTTGGCATCAAGCCCGACGGCACCCTCGCCTACTCCTCCGCCTTCTCCAGTGAGCCGGTGCAGGACATCCCCGAGCGCGCCAGGACGGGCATCCTCAGCGTGTCCGGCGGGGAGCAGGACGCCCTGGCCCTGCGCGAGGACGGGAGTGTGGTGGCCTGGGGCCGCAACAGCAGCGCGCAGGGCAACGTGCCCGAGGGGCTCACGGGCGTCATCGCCATCAGCTCGGGGCTCAGCTTCAACGTGGCGCTCAAGGACGACGGCACGGTCACCGCATGGGGCGCCAATGGCTCCGGTCAGTCCTCGGTGCCGGCGGGGCTCACGGACGTCATCGCCATCAACTCGGGCGCGAGTCACACGCTGGCGCTCAAGGCGGACGGGACGGTGGTCGCGTGGGGCGCCAATGGCTTCGGCCAGTCCACGGTGCCGGCGGGGCTCACGGGCGTCGTCCAGGTGGCCGCGGGGCGCTATCTGAGCGCGGCCCTCAAGGCGGATGGGAGCCTGGTCCAGTGGGGCTTCATCCCGCAGGACAACCCCTGCCGCCGGGCCTGAGCGGCGTGACGGCCCTCGCCCTGAGCCGGAGTGGGGACAACTACGGGCTGGCCGCCACGTCGGCCACGCGCGTCATCGCCTGGGGCGACGTGAACGACGTCCTGGGCACGGGCGTGCCTCCGCCGAATCAGAACGACGTGGTGGCCCTGGTCACGGGCCCGGGCTTCGCCGACATGGCGCTCCACGGCGACGGCACCGTCACCGCCTGGGGACTCAGCGCCAACATCCTGGACCTTCCGGCCGGGCTGGTGCTGCGCGTCCCGGCGCGGTGACGGCTTCCGCGCCGCTCACGCGCTCCTGGCGCGCACCCGCTGACGGGGGTGCGCGCCGCGCTTCACCGGGCCCAGCTGCGCGAGCACGCGGCCAATCTCCACCAGCTCCACGGGCTTGACGAGGTGCAGGTCGAAGCCCGCCTCCTCGCTGCGGGCCCGGTCCTCCGGCGCCCCGTAGCCGGTGAGCGCGATGAGGTGCGCGTCGGACGCCACGCGCTGGCGCAGCTCCTCCGCCACCTGGTAGCCGCTCAGCCCCGGCAGTCCGATGTCCAGGATGATGACGTCGTAGGAGCCCGGGGTCGCCAGGGTGAGCGCCTCGTGGCCGTCCGCGGCGACGACGACGGTGTGGCCCCACATCTGGAGCATCTCGCTCAGGCCTTCGCGCGCGTCGGGGTTGTCATCCACCAGGAGGATGCGCCACTCGCCCTTCTGCGCCTCCACGCGCTCCACGCGCGCCTCGGGCCGCACGGCGTCCGCGAGCAGGGGCAGCGTGACGGTGAACGTGCTGCCCTGTCCGGGACCTTCGCTGAACACGGACACCTGACCGCCATGCTCCTCCACCAGGTGGCGCACCAGCGTCAGGCCAATGCCCAGCCCGCCCCGGCTGCGCGCGAGCCCGGTGTCCAGCTGCGCGAACAGCTCGAAGATGCGCTCCTGCTCACCCTGGGGAAGCCCGATGCCGGTGTCCTGCACGGACACGAGCACGCGGTGGTCCGCGTCCACGTGGGCGCCCACGGTGATGACGCTGCCCTCGGGGGAATACTTCGCGGCGTTGTCCAGCAGGTTGGTGAAGACCTGCTCCAGCCGCGTCCGGTCGCCGTCCACCCAGCAGGGCTCCGCGGGCAGGGCCTCCTTCAGGACGAGCAGCCGCTCCTCCATCACCGGCCGGGCGGCGGCGAGCGAATGGTGCAGGACGGTGTTGAGGTCCAGCCGACCGCGGCGCAGGGCGTACTTGCCCCGGGTGATGCGGCTGACGTCCAGCAGGTCGTCCACCAGGTGGCGCAGGTGGCTCACCTGTCGCTCGATGATGTCCCGGCGGCGCGAGTCCGCTTCGGACAGGCCGTGGGAGTCCTTCTGTCCGAGCATCTGCACCGCGAGGGCGATGGAGGCCAGGGGGTTGCGCAGCTCATGGCCGAGCATCGCCAGGAATTCGTCCTTCTTGCGGTCGGCTTCTTCCAGGCGCGCCGCGTTGGCCAGGGCCTCGCGCTCCACGCGGCGCAGGCGCAGGACGCTGTTGACGGTGGCGATGAGCTCCTCGGGGTCGAAGGGCTGGGTCAGGTAGACGTCCGCGCCCGCGCGCAGGCCGATGACCTTCTTCTCCGCGGTGATGAACGTCGCGGAGGTGTGGATGACGGCGGTCTCCCGGGTGCGAGGGTCCGCCTTGAGGAGGCGGCACACCTCGTAGCCGCTGAGGTCCGGCAGCTTCACGTCGAGCACGACGACGTCGGGGCGCCCTTCGAGCGCGACCTTCAGGGCCTCGCCGCCCGTCATGGCCTCCAGCACGTGGTAGCCGGCCTGGCGCAGCGAATAGGTGCCCAGGTAGAGGCTGGCCGGCGTGTCGTTGACGTGGAGGATGGTGGCGTTGGCGTTGGCGATCACGAGCGACTTTCCCAGGAGCGAACCCTGGCCGGGTTTCTACCGTGCGTCTGGGAGGTGCAGGAACCCGGACGCCGTGGATACAGCCATCCTTTCGTGGGGCCTGGACGCTGGGACAGGAGGACTGTTGGACCCGAGACATGGGCTCGGCCGCCTGCCCGCAAGACAGGCGACCGAACGGGACAGGCTCCGCTCAGCCCGCGTCACGTCCGGTGGAGGGCGCCTCGCCCGGGCCTCCATCCCGAAGCGCTTCAGGCCACGGGAGCGAGGGGTCGTTCCAGACGGAATCCAGCGCGGGGGCTACGCCCGGTTCCGCCGGGACGCGCTCGGAATCTCCACCAGACGTGCGCACCTCCACCGGCGCATCCGGCATTCCATCCAGGACGCGCCGACGGATGCGCCCAGCCTTGTCGACGGCATACCAGGCCCCTGAATCCAGGGCCGGGTAGGTCTTTCCGCAGGCGGTGGGGTCCTCCGAAATGTGGATGAAGAAGAGATCGCCCTGACGCATGACCTGGTACCGCTGTGCCTCGGGCCTGTGCTGGCAGGGAGTCTCCTTCGAGGCCGGTGGTAGGAAATCCTGCGTGGCGATCATCAGCGCCCGAAGCAGCACGCCCTCCAGCACGACAGGGTGCTGCGAAGGCTGGACCGTCACGACGTCCGCGTCCGCGTACGCCGGGAAGGTGATGGACCTGTCGTCCTCCACCGGGACGGGTGGGGACCTGGGCGTGCGCATGCAGCCCATGGAGAAGAGCGCCAGCAGGAGGATTCCTTGTCGCATCGTCATCGGAAGTCCAGGTCGGTGCTCATCGACGCGGTTTCTTGTCGAGGCGATAGGTGGTCGTGTTGATCCAGGTCACCGTGCCCAGGGTCTCACGCGTCCACCCCTTGTCGGCGCGGGCCCACTTCAACATGTCGCGGGTCGCGGGAACGTACTGGTAGAAGCCGTCACAGGTCGGGTTCTCAGCGTCTCCCGACATCGAGAAGAACGCGATGATGGACAGCAGCACCTTGCTGTCCCGCGTTTCGATGGCCCAGGCATGCATGCGCGCCATCTCATCCGTGAATCGGAGGTCGCCAGGAGATGGGGGCCCTCCGAACGGATGGTTGTGCAGCGCGAAGATGTACTTGAGTTCGCCAGGTGCATAGCGGGCATCCGCCACGACCGCTGGGAGAATGCAGCTTCGCTTGCCCGAAACCAGGTCGTCAGGCGCGGATTGATCCGTCAGCATGCTCATCTCGTAGAGATGATCCGGAGTGTAATAGAGCCACGCGCAGTATTCGGTCGACGCACGAAAAGCCAGTCGCGGGTCCCGGTCCCGCAGGTGACCCGCGACGGCATTGGGCTTCGACAGGATGAACGGACACGCCGCCTGCAACGCCTCTGAAAAGGAGTGAAAGGGACCAAAGCCAGGCAATGGCCCGGGAATGGGCGTGGTCGGAGGCGCATCCGCCCCCGGCCGCCACACGCCGGAAGCCGGGCCGGAGGGTGCACACGCCGTCAGGGCTACGAGGAAGGTCAGCAGGAACCAGGGCTTCAAGCACTCCCCCATGGACGCGACCGAACGTAGCACACCCTTGGACCTGCCTCACCCTGCGCGCATCACGGCTCGGTCCACACCGCCAGCTCGTTGCCCGTGGGGTCCGCGAAGTGGAAGCGCTTGCCTCCGGGGAAGGAGAACGTGTCCTTCACGATGCGCCCTCCCGCCGCGAGCACCTTCGCGTGCGTCGCCTCCAGGTCCTTGGAGTACAGGACGACGAGCACGCCGCCCTTGCCCGCCGGCAGGGACGCATCGAAGCCGCCATTCAGCCGGCCGTCCTTGAAGCTCGTGTAGGCCGGACCGTAGTCCTCGAAGCTCCAGCCGAAGACGTCGCCGTAGAAGCGCTTCGCCTCCACGGTGTCCCGGGCGGGGAACTCGATGTAGTCGATGCGGTGGTGCTGCTCGGCCTGCTGTTCTGCGGGGGTCGTGGTCGTGGACATGGGGAGGCCTCTCTTCCAGGAAGGGAACGCCCCTACGTTACGCACCCGCCGCGTCCGGGGATTGTACGAATCCGACTTCCGCTTGCGCCCGCTCCCGCGCGTACGCCCCCGGCGTCAGCCCCGCCAGCGCCCGGAACTCCCGCACCTGGTGCGCCTGGTCGTAGTACCCCGCCGCCAACGCCAGCTCCGCGCCCTCCACCGCGCGCGGCCCCTGGAGCAACGCCAGCGCGTGCTGGAGCCGCTCGATGCGACACAGCACCTTGGGCGACAGGCCCACCGTCGCCAGGAAGCGCCGCTCCACCTGCCGCGCCCCCACCCCCATCACCTGCTCCAGCGACCGCACCGCCACCCGCCCCCTCGCCGCCTCGATGAGCGCCACCGCGTGCGCCACCCCCGGGTCCTCCGCCCGCGCTGGCAGCCGCTCCAGCAACAACCGCTCCAGCAACGCGAAGCGCGCACGCAGCCCGCCCGCCTCCGCCAGCCGCTCCCACCCCTCGCGCGCGGACTTCGGCCAGAGCTCCTCCAGCGCCACCTGCGCGTCCGTCAGTTCCTGCACCGGCAGCCCCAGGAAGGGCCGCGCCCCGCCCGGCCGGAAGCGCACCGCGAGGATGGACGTGGGGAACGTCAACGGCACCACCGCCGCCGTCCGCATCGCGCCCACCGCCCGGGGCCGCACCCCGTCCGACAGGTCCACCAGGATGTCCAGGCACCCGTCCGGCATCACCCGGTGCGGCGCCCCCTGGGGCCCCGACGCCTCCAGCGCCCAGTAGCACCGGACGTACGGCGCCAGCGCCGGACAGGGGAGGACCTCCACGTAGCGCATCAGGCGGCCGCGTCCGCCACGGCGGCCCGGGGCAGCCGCACCGTGAAGCAGGAGCCCTGCCCTGGCCCCGCGCTCCTCACCTGGATGTGGCCCCCGTGGCGCTCCACGATTTCACGGCAGATGGCCAGCCCCAGCCCCAGGCCCCCGGCGTAGTGCTCCGTGGCGTTGCGCGCGCGGTAGAAGGGCGTGAAGAGCTGCGACAGGCTCTCCTGCGGAATGCCGATGCCCCGGTCCTCCACGTCCACCCGCACCCCGCCCGGCTCCTCCACCACCCGCACCCGCACGGGCGTCTCCGGCGGCGAATAGCGGAGCGCGTTCTCCACCAGGTTCGTGAGCAGCTGATCCAACCGCTGCTCGTCCCAGCGGCCCATCAGCGGCGAGGAGGGGACCTCCAGCGACACCAGGCCCTGGCGCTCCGGCCGCGCGGACCCGATGCGCTCCACCACCTCGTGCGCCAGCGTCCCCAGGTCCATGGGCGCCACCGTCAGCGTGAAGCGCCCGGACTGCAGCCGCGACACGTCCAGCATGTCGCCAATCAGCCGCGTCAGCCGGTCCACCTGCCGGTTCAGCCGGGAGAAGGTCGCGCGCCGCCGCTCCGGGTTCAGCTCCTGGCCGGACTCGGACTGGCGGATGAGCAGGTCCAACGTCGCCTTCAGCGGCGTCAGCGGCGTGCGCAGCTCATGGCTCGCCATGGACAGGAACTGGTCCCGGATGGCGATGGCCTCCCGCAGCTCCTTCTGCGTGCGGTCGATGCGCGCCGCCATCTCGTTGAAGCCCGAGGCGAGCTGCGACACCTCGTCGTCCCCCCGCGCCTGCACCCGCTGGCCGCCCTCCAGCGCGGGCGTGCCCAGCGCGGCGAAGCCGTCCCGCAGCGCCTCCAGCCGCCCCGCCACGTCCCGTCCCACCCACTGCGACAGCACCAGCGCGATGGCGCCCGCCACCAGCGCGATGACCACCACCCAGGCGCCCATGCGCGTCACCGGCGCGAACGCCTCGCGCAGCCGCGCCGTCACCACCACCGTCCACGGCGTGCCCGCCACCTGCGCGTGCGCCACCATCAGCCGGCGCCCCTTCGGGTCGAACGCCTCCGCCATGCCCTCCGCCGCCGACAGGGCCCCCGGCGCGAGCAGCTCCAGCGCGGGCGCGCGGCTGAGCACGTCGCCCCGGTCCGTCTCCCGCAGGAGGCTGCCATCCCGCCGGTCGAACAGCTCCACGTGGTAGCTGCGCGAGGCCAGCGTCGGATGCAGCCCCAGCCGCCGCAACGACAGCCCCGCCACCAGGATGAGCCGCCGGCCCGTCCCCAGGTCCACCGGCGCGGTGAAGACGACGAAGGGCAGGCCCGCGCTCGTGAGGAAGGGCCGCGACAACAGCACCTCGTCGCCCCCCTTCAGCGCGTGCTGGAAGTACTCCCGCGCGGAGAAGTTGCCGGTGCGCCGGTCCAGCCGCGTGGAGGGCACCAGCGTTTCGCCCGTGTCGTCCAGCACCCACGCCGCGTCGAACAGCCCGGAGTCGTTCTCCAGCAGGTCCACCCGTTCGCGCAGGGCCTCCCGGTCCCCGGAGCGCGCGGTGGCCACGAAGGCCACGTCCCGGCTCTGCGCGCGCAGGAGCGAGCGCGCCATGGTGGCCGTCTGCTCCAACCACGCCGTCTCCGCCGCCACCGCCTGCAGCGCCTTCTCCCGCAGCTCCGCCTCCAGGGCCCGCTGCGCGAGCGTGGACGTCACCGCGCCCAGCCCCAGGATGGGCAGCACCGACGCCAGGGCCATGCCGCGAAACAGCCGCCAGCGCACGCCCACCGGCGAGGGCATCTGGCGCATCAGCAGCAACACCCAGCAGGCCAGGGCCAGCACCGAGTACACGCCCATCCCCGCCCACGAGCCCCGCGCGCCCAGCGCGAGCAGCATGTTCAGGAACAGGAGCCCCAGGACCGCCAGCGCCAGCCGGCAGACCCCGGGCTGCTTGCGCCACAGCCCCACCGCCAGCAGCGACCCCGACGCCAGGAAGAGCACGCCCATCAGCCGCACGAGCGGCGCGACGGGCAGCAGCGAAAAGCGCAGGTAGACCTGGGGGCTCAGGGTCATCAGCATCCCGAAGCACAGCGCCACCACCGCGGTGAACACGGCCAGCAGGCCCCGCCCCTGGAAGCGGGACGTCCGCTCCAGGAGCAGCGCCGCCACCATCAGCGGATAGAGGATGCCCCCTGTCATGCTGTTGTTCAGGACGGTGGTGGACCACCAGTAGAAGGAGACCGCGCCCACGAAGAGCGCCCGGCCCGCCCACCCCACGACGCCGGGCCAGGACGGGTACAGCAGCGCGACGAGCATCGTCGCGGAGCCCACCAGGAACAGGCTGCCGAGCGGGCGGACGTGCGTGTAGATGTGCTGGAACAGGGCGGCCCCGAACTCATAGGGGACGAAGACCATCGTGGTGCCCACCACGAGGCCAAACGCCGCCGCGAACCATTCAACGCGTGCCCGCTCCAGGATTTCCACGGCCGGAGAGTACACAACACGCCCGGGCTGTCAGCGCCGGAGTGCCCGGGAGGTCGCCCGCCCGTTGGGTTCACATCGCCGCGCGCCCTCGTTTCCAGACAACGACGTTGGTGAAACGACGACACCCCGGAGGCCGGCACCGCGAAGGGTGTCCGGCGTCCAGGGTGTCCACGTCCCTGCGGCCCGACCCGCCTCCGGTAGACGCCCCGGACCCACGGGCCTCCGCCCGGGACGGCCTAGTTGTCGGTCGCGTCCTCGACCTTGTCGCCGGCCTTCTCCACCGCGTCGCCCGTGGCGTCGGCGGCGTCCTCGGCGGTGTCCTTCACCTTGTCGCCGGCCTCCTCCACGTCGTCCTTCGCCTCGTCGCGGGTGTTGCGGTGGCAGCCCGTCGCCACGACCATCGAACCCAGCGTCAAGGCCAGCAGCGTCAGCTTCTTCATGAGGTGCGACTCCTTCGCTTGAGGGACCCCGGAGGATGCCTCCCGGGGTCCGCTGTGCGGGGCGCAAGGTAGGCACTGTCCGTCATCTGCCAAGTGGCCTGTCCCCGGGGACGGTTCCCCGGCGCCCGCCCAAGGACCTCCACGGCCGCAACCCTCGTACACCCGGCCCCCCGGTGTCGTGACCCGATGCACGCAAAGGAACCGCCTGGGAATAGCGGGCGCCGGTGAAACAGACGGTGGGGTCCGGCACCCACGCGAAGAGCACGTCCGGGCCCACGCGCGCGAACAGGTCGCCGCGACAGCCGTGAGGGGAGCGGTACACGCGGTTGGCGCCCTGGGTCGCGAGCAGCGCCGTGCGCACCACGATGCGCGGACCGCAGCGTTCGGAGGGGACGCGCCTACAGGCTCGACATCCTGAAGGTCGGGGTCAGCGTTCGCCGGCGCCAGTAGATGATGAACTCCGGGTACGCCTGCGTGGCGTCCTTGATGATGAATTCATTGGTCGGGTTGATCTGCGTGTCCACCCGGTTGTCCGGCCCCACGCCCATCACCGAATCGAAGGCGGACCCATTCAAGGAGTCCAGGTCCTCGCGGCGGATCTCATCCGACAACAGGTCTTCGTAGGGCTTGCGGCGCTTGAGGCTGCCCAGCACCACCCGGCACATGAGCGAGTAACGGTTCGTGGGCAGCCCATGCTTCATGGACAGGCAATCACACTCCGCTTCGCCGCACTTGTTGCAACCCGTGTACACCATCAACTTGGAGAACGAATCCGTGAAGTACGCGCCCTTGCCCAGCAGGCCATAGTCCGGCGTCACCTTTCCCCGGTCCTGGCAGCGATTGGGGTCGAAGCCTCCGGCGGCGATGAGCGGGATGACGTCCTTGGAGGTGCCGTGGAACATCAGCACCTCGCCGCGCAGCACATCCAGCACGGGCAGCGAGCGCCAGCCCGGACAGGGGTGCTCCACCGAATAGGTCCACTGCACGGGGGCCAGGGTGTTGTAGCCCGGCTGCGAGCGCATCGGATCCAGCTCCACGACCATGGAGCGCAGGCTGGTGCCGGCGCGGGAGCGCAACTGGTAGCGCTTCTTCTCGTATTTCTCCCAGAGCGCCTCGTTCTGGATGATGAGGATCCTCGACACGTCGACCGGGCCCGACTCAGGCGGCGGCGTGGTGCCCCCCAGCTCCGGCTTCTCCCTCAGCCGGTAGGCGGCGCGCTGTCGCCACAGGGAGCTGTAGCGCCCGGTGGTGTCATTGAGGATGGCCTCCGCCCGCTGCATGCGGGTGCGCTCCGCCTTCTTCGCCCGGAAGGAGCGCGCCTGGATGTTGCCATTGATGTAGCGCTCCAGGGCCTGGAACATCTGCGAGCCCCGGGGCAGCTCCGCCACCTGGAAAACCGGATTGTCCGGCCAGGGTGCCCAGCCACGGCTGGGCCAATACGAAGGGACGACGATGTCGCCGTCCTGGATGTGAGGCAATGGCATCGGGCAATCGCTTTCGTCAGAAGACCGAGGGCGGGCCGTCGTCCATGAACGGAGAAGGGGGCTTGCAGGAGTTCATCGCCCTCAGCCGTTCGTTGATGTTGCCCCACAGCTTCTGGAACGCCTCGGCTTGCTGCCTCCACACCGCGCCGGTGAGCTGCCGCCGCGTCTCGAATTGCTCGTCCACCTGGTCCCAGTCCTTCTGCGCGAGCCGGGCCTTCCACTGCGTGTCGTGCTTGCTCTTGAGCTCGTCCATGACGTTCGTCCACTTGTGGCCCTGGACGATCTGCTCGCCCCCCGTCGGCGCGAGCACCTGGAGCGCCATCATGTTCGTCGACTTGTAGAGCGCCCGGTCCAGGTTGCCATTGGGCTTCTTGTCAGGGAAGTGCTCGTCCCAGACCTGCTTGATGAGGGCTTCGGCCTGCTCCGGCTTGCCGACGTTGACGACGGCCCACGCCTCCGGACTCTTCCACCCGGCGCCGGCCCAGCCCGGACGGGCCCAGATGGGCCACACGTCTTCACCCTTCTGCTTGAGCCCCGCGCCCTCCAGGATGCCCCCGAAGAGGTCGACGAAGCCGCCAATCAGGGTCAACAGCTCCCTCATCCCGGATTGACTCCTCAGCAGCTCCACGGCCCGGCCCTGGAGCACCACCGCGGCCTGCTGCAGCTCCATGAATCCCACCACGGCCTTGTGATGATCTCCGAAGACCTTCTCCGAGGTGCTGCTGACCGTGGTCTCCAACAGGTCACACGCCAGCTCGGTGAAGAAGGGACACAGCACCTTGCCCTTCACGATGTAGAAATACGTGTCGAGCGACACCCCGTTCCTCAACTCCTGACGCTGCGCGAAGGTCCAGTTGGCGAAGGTCCAGTTCACGGAGGCCTCGGTGACGCCTTGCAGTCCCCAGAGGATGCCCGCGACGTAGTGGGCCTTCGTCCAGCGCGCCTCCTTCGCCCACTTCATGAACGTGTCGAACAGCTTCGGTGGGATGTGGGGAGGATCGCAGTCGATGCGGGCCAGTCCATGGTTGAAGAGCTGGGGCATGCCCACGCCGAAGCGCATCTCATGGAGGATGCGCAGCACGTGGTAGTCCTCCATGTTGCAGTCGCCCCCCAGCCCCTGCTCGCGGGCCGCGGCCTTGAGGTCTCCGCCAATGAAGGTGCTGGCGGTCAGGCTGATGGAATACGAAGGGTAGAGCTTTTCGACGAGCTTCTGGCATTGCGCCAGGGGCGCCATCAGGCGCTTGCTCAGGAACTCGGCCTTCGCCAGCTCCAGGGCTTCGGCGTTGGAGGCCTGGGGCGCGGACCGGTAGAGGACGATGTGCGAGTCCGGGCAGGAGAAGGCCACCAGCCCCACCCACTTCTGCTTCAGGTCCTCGGTGCGGTCCTTGCGGGACCCTTCCTGCCCCACCGCCTTGCCCTCCACGCTCAAGGCGTCCACCTCCGCCCCGATGTAGACGCTGCCCATGATGTGTTGCAGCTTGCCGGGCTTCGTCCCGCTGCCCATCGCGCCGCCCGCCCCGTACATGTAGACGTTCGCGGCGCTGCGGTCGGACTTGTTGCCGGGCAGTTTGATCTGCCCCAACGCCAGCATGATGGTCTTCAGGTTCAGCCGGATGAGCTCCGGCTGGAGGCCCATCTCCGGCGCGCGCACGATGACCACGGGGTTGCGGTGGTCCACCGCGCGGCTTTTGCAATTGAAGGCGTAGACCGTGTAGGCCATCTGCTCCTTGAGGGCGAGCTTGGTCTTGGCCCCCGAATTCCACAGCGAGGTGGCCTGGGCGTTGAAGTCCGTCTCTCGGGCCGCCTTGGTCAGCGTCTTCGCGAGCTGGAAGGCGAACGCGGCGCCCCTGGTCACCCGGCTGTCGCCGCGCACGGCCATGCGAGGCGGCGACAGCACTGCATCCCGGGTCTTCGGCAGCAGCGCCACCGCCTTGTACTCCCAGGGCAACGAATACTGATGATCGATCATCTGGAAGAGGCTGCTTCCATCCATGACGTCGTCACGCTCGATGACGTAGATGGGCCGTTCGCGGTTCACCAGGAAGAGCCGGTGCATCACGGCTTCGAAGCTCGGCGGGGGTGACGCGGTGAGCTTCAACAGCTGGTTGAGGACGGGCTTGACCTCCTCGTCCATGAACCCGATGTGAACATCGAACATGCATCGCTCCTGGTAGGCCCTGGCAGGATTATGATGGAAGCATATTTTTACTTGCATACAAAATTAGGCGCGACTGTCCGTGAAACCGGGACCTGCCCGGTAGGGTCCGCGCGAGGCCCCGGGAGGTTCCGCGGAGGGTGGCGTCTGGGGCCAGCGGGGTCAGGAGGAGGAAGGAGCAAGGCCCCAAACCAGACGCGGCTTTGAAGAGCCGGCAGTGCTCCTGTTCGACAAGCGGCTCCAGGAGGTCAAGTTCCTGGGTGTCGGAGGGCGCTGCTACGGTGCGCCTTCGCGTGGGGCCGTGTCGCGGCCCCCGGAGGCTCTCCCGCCCATGTCTTCTTCGTCCCCTCCCCGGCACTTCCGGCCCGGGCTCCTCCTCATCCTGGCCCTGGCCGCCCTGTGGGGCTGTCGTCACGCCGACTCCCAGGTCCCGGCCGAACAGCCCTTCTCCGACGTGCAGTTCGACCTGACGGTGCCGCCGGAGACGCCGGTCGACGCCGCCATCTTCCTCACCGGCCCCAGCGCCACGTTCGGAGGCCCGGAGGGACCGGGGCTGGAGATGGTCTACCAGGGTGGCCGGGTGTTCAGCCTGAAGGCCCGGCTGCCCAAGGGCACCGCCTTCACCTACGCGGTGCGGATGACGGCGCCCGTGGCCCGGGTGGCGCTGGATGCCACGGGGGTGCCGGAGGCGGACCGCACCGTCACCGTCCATGAGAACGAGGAGAATGTCGCACTGTCGGTGGAGCGCTTCGGACCGGCGGAGGGGGAGACAGGCGCCCGCACCGTGTTCATCGTGAAGACGCCGGACATCACGCCCCGGGATGCCACGGTGTGGTTGTCCGGGAACCAGCCGGAGCTGGGGAACTGGAACGGCGCGGAGGTGGCGCTTTCCAGGGCCGTGGACAACGCTCATGCCGGTGCCGTCACCTTCCCGGTGGGGTCGGCCCTGGAGTTCAAGGTGACGCGCGGCTCGTGGGAGACGGTGGAGAAGAGCGACACGGGCGCGGAGGTGGCCAACCACACCTTCACGACGGGCGCCGGCTTCGAACGCGTGTCCGTGGTGGTGGGCGGGTGGGCGGACCTCTCCACCCCGCCGCCGGTGGACCCCACGCTCACCGGAGACGTGCGCTACCTGCGCGCCGTGACGCCCACGGACGCGACGTTGAAGCCGCGCGACGTCATCGTCTGGCTGCCGCCCGGCTATGAAGCGGACACCCAGCGCCGCTACCCGGTGTTCTACCTGCACGACGGCCAGAACCTGATGGACGTCGCCACCGCGTTCGCCGGGGAGTGGAACGTGGATGAGACGGCGCAGGCGCTGGTGCAGGCCGGTGAGGTGGAGCCGCTCATCCTCGTGGGCATCTACAACACGTCCGACCGCATCGCGGAGTACACGCCGGTGCCCTTCCCGCCCGAGTACCCGGACGCGGGCCGCGCGGACGCCTACGGCCAGTTCCTCATCCACGAGCTGAAGCCGCGCATCGACGCGGAGTTCCGGACGAAGCCGGGGCCGGAGTCCACCGGGCTCGCGGGCTCGTCGCTGGGTGGGCTGGTGACGCTGTCGCTGGGCCTGAAGCACCCGGGCGTCTTCAGCCGCCTGGGCGTGATGTCGCCGTCGGTGTGGTGGGCGGACCGGGACATCGTGCGCACGGTGGAGGCGCTGGGCTCGAAGCCCGCGCTGCGCATCTGGGAGGACATCGGCACCAACGAGGGCACCGGCAGCCAGGCGGAGACGGTGGAGGATGCCCAGGCGCTGCGCGACGCGCTGGTGGCTCGGGGCTGGGTGCTGGACACCGACCTGAAGTACACCGTGGTGCAGGGCGGCCAGCACAACGAGGCGGCCTGGTCCGCGCGCTTCGGTGACGTGCTGCGCTTCCTCTTCCCCCCCGTACCGTGACGCACGCGCCGCTCCCCGCCACCCCGGATGGACGCTACCTGGTGATGGAGGGGCGGCTGTGGCGCCGCTCCAACCCGGCGCTCGGGCCCCGGCAGCGCGAGCTGCTGGTGGCCGCGCTGATGCGGGCCCGCGCGGACGTGGGCCGGGCGAAGCGCGCGAAGGACGCGGCGGCCGAGCGCCGAGCCCGGGCCCGCGTCCACCGCGCCAAGGTGGGCCTGGGCGAGCGGGGCGCGCCGTGGTGGACCGACGGTGCCCCGGACTTCAACCGGCACCTCGTGCGCAACACGCCGTATGCGGCGTGGTTCCGGGACCTCGCCGTCCCCTGAGCTGTCGTTCCCCCCAAGCCAAGGAAGTGCCTCATGCGTCACGCGTGGAATCGGATGTCGTCGTGGCTCCTGCCGTCGTTGCTGCTGGTGGCATGCGGGCCGTCGGAGGAGCCGGTGGAGCCCGCCGACGAGGTCGGCACGAGCGCGCAGGCCGTGCTGTATCCGCCGCCCGCGCCGTCCAGCGGAGACATCGTGGACAGCACGGCGTTCCTGGGCCCGTTGGGGCTCAACAGCTTCGTGCAGACGGGCTTCACCACGAACCCGCAATACCTGTCGTTCAGCTTCAAGGTGGCCGCCGGCGCGCAGGTGCGCCTGGAGGTGACGCACGGGGGCAGCAGCATGGGCCTGGACACGGGCCTGTTCGTCTACGGCCCGAAGGACGCGAACGGCGGCTACGGCACCACGCTGCGCGCGCAGGACGACGATGCGGGCTATGGCCAGCTCAGCAAGGTGAACAGCCTGACGCTGGCGCAGGGCGGCGAGTATCTTGCGGTGGTGAGCACCGGCACGGGCGCGGGCAAGCAGTTCCGCCTGGTGCTGGGCTGCCTCAACAGCGCCTGCGTGGACCCGTCGCTGTTCACGGCCTGCGACCTGGACGTGGCCACGCGCATCGAGGTGTGTGACGAGAGCGTGGTGGAGACGCAGGGCATCACGCCCGCGCAGGCGCTCCCGCAGTGCACGGACGCGCAGGACGCGCACGCGGCCTTCGTGGAGAACTGCCTCGTGTCCTCCGGCGCGAAGCCCTGGTGCGCGGACGGCGAGGCGGCCTTCACCACGAAGATGTGGCCGGTGTGCAAGGACTTCTACCACCGCTACTACGGCGCGGGGCCGCTGCCCCTCACTCAGCTCCCGCTGGGCAGCACGCTCCAGGCGGCGCAGGCGGCGGGCCACACGCGCTGCAAGACGGGCGAGAACTGGTGTGACGAGTCCCTGTGGGCCCTCAACGTGCCCTCCGTGGTCGGCACGCCGCCCGTGTCCCTGGACCGCGTGGCGGAAGGGGCGTTCGCGTCCATCCCCGCGCTGAGCGCGAACCAGAACCTCCAGTTCGAACGCCTGGAGGACCTGACGTACGCGGAGTTCGGTGACCACGTGGAGCAGTTCTTCCCGGAGCTGGTGGCCGCGCTGCCGGGCGCGCTGGGCAATGGCACGGAGGTGGCGCAGGTGGCGCGCTTCTACGCGAGCGAGCCGGTGGCCCCGGGCGCGAAGGACTACCACGGCGTCTACGTCGTCTACTTCCCGGTGTCGCACCAGACGGCGGTGTTCTGGCTCATCCGGCACGAAATCTGAGCCAGGGCCGGTGACATGCGCATGCGGTGCGCCTGACGCCAACCGCTGACCTGAGCTGTCCTGAAGGCCCCCTGCCCGCGCATCGTGGACCGGGGGCCTTCTCGTCTTCACCCCGGGGTCTCCGCGCGCTTCCGAAGGATCGCCTCCAATCCCCTGGGAGTTCGGCCCCGTCATCACGAACTGTCGGAGCGGTGGCGCATAGGATGCGCCGCCATGGACTTCCAGGCGCGACTCGAGGCGCTCACGCACCAACTCCGGCCCTGGTCCCCGCTCTGGTCCCGCTCCATCCTCCAGGGCTGGCCCGGGTCCGGCGCCGCCTGGCCCGAGGACTGGCTGGCCTATGCCCGGTCGCTTGATGAAGCGGGCGAGCGCCAGTTGGACCAGGGGGCGCTCGTGGGCGTCCCGCCTCCGTCCTTGAGCACGCTCCTGGGCGCGCTCCAGGAACTGACGGCGCTGCCCTGGCACGAGGGCCATCACGCGCTGACGGTCGCCCAGACGCAGGGGCTCAGCGCCAAGAAGACCCACGAGCTCGGGCGGGTGCTCGACCTGCTCGCGCCCAGGACGCGCTTCATTCGCGAGGCGGTCGATATCGGCGGCGGCATGGGACACCTCGCCCGCCTCTGTGCGCGGACGTTCGGGTGGACCTTCCACAGCATCGACCGGGACGCCGCGTTGCAGGACAAGGGCCGGCGGTGGCTGACGAGAACCCACTCCCTGAACGGGGACACCCTGTGTTTCATCCAGGCCTCCGTCGAGGACGGGCTCCAACCGCGGATTGATCCGCTCTTCTCCGGCCGGGACCGGGCCTCCATCGGCCTGCACACCTGCGGGCCGCTCGCCCTCACGCAGCTCCGCAAGAGCCAGGGGGCGGGCTTCGTCCTGAACATCGGCTGCTGCTACGACAAGCTGGAGGCCCCTCGGGATTACCCCGTCTCCCGCTTCGGGGGCGTGCATCCGCTGCCCTTCACCCCGCATGCGCTGGCGCTGACGACGCGGGGACGGCATCACAAGACCGAGGCGGAGTTCGCGCGGATGAAGCGGGTGTACGCGTGGCGCTTCGCGTTCGGTCTCCTGTCGAGGCGGTGCTTTCCGGAGCGCGGCTTCGTGAGGGCAGGAGACGCGCCCCGGGCGCTCTATGACGGACGCTTCGCCGTCTACGCACGCGACCGCCTGGAGCGCCTGGAACTCGATCCCGGCATGACGGACGCCGAGCTGGATGCCTTCGAGGTGTCCGTTCGCGCCGAGACGCGGGACCTCCTGCTCTGCCATCTGCTGCGAGACCGCTTCGCGAGGCCATTGGAGGTCGTGCTCCTGTTGGATCGCGCGTTCCTCCTGGAGGAGCTGGGCTTCCAGGTCGAACTCCTCCAGCTCTTTGATCCGCGCCTGTCTCCGCGCAACCTCGCGCTCATCGCGTCGCAGGGCGCTTGAGCCCGTGCCGGCCGCCCCCCAGGGGAGCGGGCACGCGCTCCTCTCAGCCTGGGAAGGCTGTCGTCTGGGATTTCCGGCCGGCGCCACCGCGCGCCACCCGCAGCCAGACCAGCGAGACCATCAGCCACGACGCCGTGAGCGCGCTCCACGCCGGGGGCGCGCTGGCCCCCACCAGCCACAGCGTCACCCCCACGCCCATGGCGAGCACCCGCGCGAGCTCCAGCGGTTCGCTCCACCGCTTCGACTCCAGCATCCCGCTCCAGGCGGTCGCCATCGCCCAGAGCAGCAGGCTCAACGCGACCTTCTGCCAGCCCGACAGCGGTGAGGCATGGTGGCTCACCAGGAGCATGAACGGCATCGACGCGAACAATTGGAAGACGAGGTAGCCACGGACGCCGGACAGCTCCTGGGAGTGGTACTTCACCTCCACGCCCTCCTGCTTCCAGTACCCCAACGCGCGCGGAGGGAGGTCCGAGGGCCGCCAGCCCGTGGGCATCACCCAGATGCGCAGCCGGTCCCACAGGCTCTTCGTGGCGACGGCGTCCGCGACGAGCCGGGCCCACCCCTGGAAGTTGATGGCCGTCGGGTCCCAGGTGTTCGCCGGGGTGGTCAGGCCGTAGGAGCACTCCTCGGTCTCCTCCGCGTAGGTGCCGAACATCCGGTCCCAGATGATGAGGAAGCCCGCGTAGTTCTTGTCGATGTAGGCGTCGTTGCGCGCGTGGTGCACGCGGTGGTGCGACGGCGTGTTCAGCCACGACTCCACCCACCGGGGGAGCTTGGGGATGACCCGCGTATGCGGGATGAACTGGAGCACCAGGTGGAAGGCCACCATCGCCAGCACCGCCTCCGGCGGGAAGCCCACCACCACCAGCGGCCAGTAGAAGAGGAACGAGAAGAGGCGCTGCGTCACGCTCGCGCGCAAGGCCACCGCGTAGTTGAGCTCCTCGGTGGAGTGGTGCGGCGAGTGGGCCGCCCAGCCGATGTTGGTGCGGTGCCCGAAGCGGTGGAACCAGTAGAAGAGGAAGTCCACGCCCAGGAAGAGCGCCACCAGCGACAGCGGCGACGAAGCGTCCAGTTGCCACGGTGCGTACTGGCCCAGCTGCGTGAAGAGGGGCAGCACCAGCAGGGCCACCGCGACGTTGACGCACTGGTTCATCACCGCCGTGCCCATGCTCGCGATGGAGTCCTGGAAGCTGTAGTAGCCGTTGCGCCGCGCCACGCACCAGGCGAACTCCGCCAGGGCCAGGGCGATGACGAAGGGCGTGGCCACGGCATAGACGTTGAGGGACATGCCCCCGGTATATGTTTCCCGAAGCCGCCTCCGCCTTAACCCAGGTCAAGCCCAGGTCCCGCGACGTGAGATTCCCGAAGCTCTTCGAGCGCCTCGCCACCCTGGTCCCGCTCCCTCCCGAGGAGTGGGCGAAGGCCGAAGCCGTGGCGAAGGAGCAGTCGCTCGCGAAGCGGGAACACTTCATGCGTCCAGGGGACCCGGCGGACCGGTTCGCCGTGGTGCTCCAGGGCGTCTTCCGGGGCGTGCGCGTGTCGCCAAGCGGGGTCGAGTCCATCAAGGCCTTCCGCGCCGAGGGAGAGCTGATCGGCGCCTATGCGGAGATGTTGCAGCGGCTGCCGTCCATGACTTCGATTGAAGCGCTCGAGCCGAGCCACGTGCTGGTGTTCCAGACGCAGGACTTCCAGCAACTGGAGCGGGGCCACGTGTGCTGGGAGCGACTGGCGCGCCGGGTGGCCGAGCAGCACTTCGTCCTCAAGGAGCGCCGTGAGCAGGACTTCCTGGAGCTGTCCGCGGAGGAGCGCCTCGTGAAGTTCTGGGAGGAGCACCCCCACCTGAAGGGGAGGATTCCCCAGCGCGATGTGGCGGCCTACCTCGGCATCACCGAGGTGGCCCTGAGCCGCATCATGTCGCGGCGCCGCAAGCGGGCGGAGTGAGCGGGCCCGCTGCTGGTGAGCGCTACGGATGCGGCGGGAAACGGGAGCGAAGGCCCAAGCCAGGCCCGACCTCACCCCCGGCCTCGAAACCAGCCATGTCTGGCCTGGGGCTGAGCGGATGTGGGAACGTCAATGCACCCACCACGCAATGACTCACTCCACCTCATGCTCCACCCCAGGCCCGAAGCCACAGTGAGTCTCCCGCGATGAAACGTACGTCCGCGCCGCCTCCACGGCTGACCGTCAAGCAGGTGGGCCACGGCCGCGAGCCATTCGGCGACTATCACTATGAAATCTTCCGCGAGGGGACGCTCGTCGCCCGGTACGCTCACGACTACCGTGGCGACGGGACCTGGATCGTGTTCGTGGGCGGCCGCAAGGAGGCAAGCCCTGGCGTCAGGGAGTTCCTGGAGGGGGGCGGTCCGCAGCCGCTGCGTCTGTCGGACAAGGCCGTGCGCTTCCTGACGGCACGGCTCCCCTTGGTTTAGGACAGATGTGGAGAGGCAGGCCGCGCGGGGCGCGGATCCAGATGGCGTTCGGTAAGGCCTGCGGCCTCCGAGGGCCACGAGAGGCTCGTCAGCGTGGCCGCAGTGCGCGTCGTGAGGGGTGAGCAGACCCAGGTGCAGGAGGCGCGCTCTCCAGCCGCAGCAGCGGCCCGCAGCAGCCCGTGCATCGCTCCAACTTAGAAGGCATACCGCACGCGGCAATACGGCAGGTGCCGCGCGAGCAGCTCCTGGAACTCCGCCACGTGGCGTCCCTTGAAACCGGTGCGATAGCGCACGTTGACGCCGCCGCCCTGGGACACCTTGGTCTCCTGGATGTCCGGCGTCCACAGCACCGCCTCCGCCTTCGGGTGCCAGCGCAGGTTCACCTCGTGCAGGCCGGCGTTGTGCGTGAGGAAGATGATCTCACACGCGAGCTGCGCCTTCGCCGCGGCGCCAATTCCGTCGTCCACCTGCTGGAACAGCTCCGCGTAGGCGTCCTGCCAGCCCTCCTGGAGGACGACGGGAGAGAAGTTGAGGTGCACCTCGTAGCCGGCGGCCACGAAGTCGTCGATGGCGGCGATGCGCTCCGCGATGGGGTCCGTGCGCACGTCCAGCAGCTTCGCCTGCGCATGGGGCATCAGGCTGAAGCGCACGCGCGTCTTGCCCTTGGGCTCGTAGGTGAGCAGCTCGCGGTTGACCAGCTTGGTGGCGAAGCTGCCCTTGGCGTTGGGCAGCGTGGTGAACAGCCGCACCAGGTCCTTCACGTTGTCGCTGAGGGCGGCGTCCGCGGAGCAGTCGCTGTTGCACCCGATGTCGTAGACCCAGTAGCGCGGATCCACGGTGTTGTGCACGAGCTTGGGGCCCCGCTTGTGCGCGTGCTTGCGGAGGGCCGCCGCGATGCCGTCGATGTTCACGAACACCGTGACGGGGTTCGCATAGCCCTTGTTGCGCGGGACGTAGCAGTACGCGCACGCCATCACGCAGCCGTTCGCCGTCGAGGGCGCGATGAAGTCCGAGCTGCGATCATTGGCGATGAAGGACAGCGTCTTCTTCACGCCCAGCACCAGGGTGCTGCCCTTGATGCGGTTCCACGACTCCACGTTGCCGGCGTTGCCGAACAGGCCGGGGATGTTCTGGTGGGAAGGCACCACCACCCGCTCCGCGTCCGGGAAGCGCGCCAAAATCTCCCGGCCGCGCGCGTGCTCCTCCACCGCCGGCTCCAGGTAGATGCGCGACACCTTGAGCAGCCGGTCGAGCGGGCCAGGGCCCGGCGGGGGGCGTGCAGGCGGCTCCGGGGGGAAGAGGTCCAGGTTCATCACCCGGCGGATTTAATCGCCTCCGGGGCCCGACGCATCCCCGGCGGCCCATCCCTCCCTACGGGCGGGCCACCGGGCGGCGGACGTGCCGTCAGCGCTCGGACGGCCCGGCGGGCCCGGCAGAGACCCGCTCCGGGGCATCCAGCTCCCGCCACAGGGCCTCAGGCAGGGGCGCGGGTGGCGCCGCCCCTGCGGCCTGCGTCACGCCCGGGGCCAGCGCGGGCGCGAAGACGCGGTGGTTGTTCACCCGGAAGTCGCTGTCCACCACGGTGGAGATGACCGCGGCGCGGCCCAGGTCGTTGATGGCCGGCGCATCCGAGCGGAAGGCGACGTTGTCCACCAGCAGGAGCTCCGCGGCGCCAGGCGGCGTCACCCACACGGTGTAGCGCCGGGCATTCAGGTCCACGCGCATGCGGAAGTGGTACGTCTGGCCCCGCACGTACGGCACCCGGCGGATCCACGAGTAGCCCCCGCCGTTGCGCACCTGGAAGATGCCCTCCGGGCTCATGCGCACCGCCATGTTCAGCCGCGTGAAGGACGTCACCTCCGTGGAGCTGTCCGCCCACCCCACGACGCCGCCGTTGAGGTTGTCCGCCAGCGGTGTGAGGTCGAACTCCACGTTGCGGATGCCCGTGTTGGTGGTGCCCAGCAGGTGCTGGCTCCGGTAGAAGTCCAGCTTCGAGTACCAGGGGTAGTTGGGGCGCGGGTTGAAGCGCAGCAGCGCCTCCAGGAAGTAGTAGTCGCCGTAGATGAGGCTGACGTTGATCTCCTGGCCCGCGGGGAAGTTGCCCACGCCGTGCAGCAGCAGGCCCGGGCTGTTGGTGCCCTGCGCGAAGTACGCGGGCGACACCAGCGAGTCGAGCATCCCCAGCGCGGCGTTGCGGTAGGTCGTGCGCCGGGCGGCGTCCGTCTCCAGGGCGCTCAGCTCCAGCAGCGCCGACGCGACGACGGCCGCGGCGGACGAGTCCTTGGACTGGCTGGGCGCATTGAAGTCCCAGTTGGGCACGCGGTCCGCGGGCAGGTTCGCCAGGTAGTAGTCCGTCACCTTGCGCGCCGCATCCAGGAAGCGCGCGTCGCCCGTGTAGCGGTACACCATCGTGTAGCCGTAGATGAGCCACGCCTGCCCGCGCGCCCAGGTGGACGTGCTGGAGTAGCCCTGGAAGGTGCCGCGCGAACGGATGGTGCCGTTCGCGCGGTAGTCCACGTAGTGGTACGAGCTGCCGTCCGGGCGCACCGCGTCCGCGAGCGTCTTGAGCGCGTGGTTCACCGCCATGGTGCGCCACACGGCCGGGCCGCCGTTCTGCGCGCCCCAGAGCAGCAGCTCGATGTCCACCATCGTGTCGGTGACGAGCGGGATGTCCCAGCTCGAGTTCCAATCACAACAGTCGATGATGCCGATGGTGCTGTTGTAGCGCGTGGCCAGCGACCCGGCGGAGGTGAGCAGCACGTCGCGGTAGTACGTGTTGCCTGTGAGTCGCCAGGCGTTGCCGTAGCTCAGGAACATCTTGAAGCCCAGGTCGTGGGTCTCCGTGTTCGTCTTCTGGACCTCCAGGGGCCGCGTCCACAGGTCCGCGCGGTCGCGCCAGACGGGCTCGCTCGCCACCTGGTACATGAACCACATGCTCCCGGGGAAGAACCCCTGGGTCCAGGCGATGCGGTCGGTGTTGGCCACCGTGGTCCACGTCCCATTGGACAGCGAGGCCTTGGGCGAGCGGTTCACGCTCGGCATCTCCGCCGTGGTGTCCGCGAGCTGCGCGCGGGCGAAGGTGAACACCCGCACCGCGTCCGCATCACTGAACGCATGGGCGCCCGGCGCCACCAGCAGCGCCAGCGTCCACCACAACCCCACCCCTGATCGTCTCAATGACATACACCCTCCCTGGCTTCAAGAAGCGTGGAAAGGTGTAGGCGCGCGTCCACGAAGCCCAGTGGCTCCGCGGACGCGGATTCGCCGTCCCCCCCGCCCCGCTGGAGGGGACGGACGTGTCCTAGCCGACCGTGGGCGCCAGGCCGGTGAAGACCGGGGACGTGTAGCCCGCGGGCTTGTCCCCCACCGCCGCGTTGCCGTGCATGTTGAGCTGGTAGGGATTGGAGAACATCCCGTGGGGGAACGGCACGGCCGGAGCGCTGACCTCCTCCAGTTGCTGGCGCAGGCCCGCGGGGATCGTGAAGTCGAGCGCGGCGAGGTTGCCGTCCAGCTGCGTCAGGCTGCTCGCGCCGATGATGACGGACCCCACCCCGGGCTGCGTCGCCACCCAGTTGAGCGCCACCTGGGACATGTCCCGGCCCAGCTCCTTCGCCACCTTCTCCAGCGTGGCGACCACGCCCCAGTTGCGCTCGTTGAACAAGCCCAAATGCTCACCGCCCACCGCCGACGTGAGCCGGCCCTCGCCCTGGGGGCGGCCCTCGCTGGGCTTGTACCTGCCGGAGAGCAGGCCCATGCCCAGGGGGCTCCACGCGGTGATGCCCATGCCCAGCGTCTGCGCGAGCGGCGCGAACTCCGGCTCCAGCGAGCGCTCCACCAGCGAGTACTGGAGCTGGAGGTTGATGATCGGCGTCAGCGCGTGGGCCTCCGCCCAGGTCTGCGCGCGCGCCGCGTACCAGGCCGGCACGTCGGACAGGCCCGCGTAGCGGATCTTCCCGGCCCTCACGAGGTCGTCGAACGTGCGGACGACCTCCTCCGCCGGCGTGATGCGGTCCCAGGTGTGCAGCAGGTACAGGTCGATGTAGTCCGTGCGCAGCCGACGCAGCGACGCCTCCACCGCGCGCATCATGTTCTTGCGGCCGTTGCCCCCCGCGTTGGGGTCGCCCGGCGTGGTGCTGTTGTAGGAGTACTTGCTGGCCAGCACGACGCGGTCCCGCACGCCCCGCTCCTCCATGAACTTCCCCAGCAGCGTCTCGCTGGTGCCCGCGGTGTAGTAGTCGGCCGTGTCGATGAAGTTGCCCCCCGCCTCCAGGTAGCGGTCGAACAACGCCCGGGAGGTCGCGTCCGTCGAACCCCAGGCGCCGCCGTACGGCCCGTCCTTCCCGAACGTCATCGTCCCCAGCGAGAGCGGGCTGACCCGCAGCCCCGAGCGGCCCAACAGGTAGTAGCGATCCATCGACATGGTGTGGACTCCTTCACGGCGGATATTTGACTGAACAATCCAGATAAAGGCATGCGAAGACGCCAGCCGGGTCTTCGACGAAGGCAGGCGGGGTTACTGGGCCTTGAGGCCCGCGAGGGTGAGGTCCACGACGTCGCGGAGGGCTTCGGGAGGAAGCCCCGCCTTGGCGCTCACGCGCAGGCCCGCGGTGGTGGTGAGCAGGAGGTTCGCGGCGGCGCGGGCGTCCAGGCGGGGGTTGAGCTCCCCCTTCTGCTGGGCCTCGCGCACGACGCGCGTCATCACCTCCGGCCCCACGTTGGACTTGAGCAGCGAGGCGACCTCTGGATCCGCGTGCGCCCGCTCCGTGGTGGCGTTCACCGAAAAGCACCCCCGGGCGCGCTCCCTGGGGCTGCCATTGGGGATGGAGAGGAGGAACTCCCGGATGCAGGCCAGGGGCGACGCCTTGGAGCGCAGGCGCTCCATCATGTTGGCGCCAAACTCCGCCTGGTAGCGCCGCACGGCCTCCAGGTAGAGGCCGTGCTTGTCCCCGAACGTGTCGTACATGCTCTGGCGCCCGATGCCCATGGCGCGCAGCAGGTCGTCCGTGGACGTGGCCTCGTAGCCCTGCTCCCAGAACACGGTCATGGCCCGCCGGACGGCCTCATCGCGGTCGAACTCTTTCGTGCGAGCCATGGGGACTACTTAAGGATTCTGGACTGACCTGTCAAATCAATCGCCCAGAGGCCTAGAAGCCGGCCGGGCGCTCCTTCGCGACGCCGGCCGCGCGCTCCAGGGCGATGCCCACGCGGCCCAGGGTGCCTTCGTCGAAGAGCTGGCCAATGAGCGTCACGCCGTGGGGCACGCGGCGCGGGGTGGCGAAGGTGGGCATGGGGCGCCTGGGGTCCGGGGCCCAGTCGCTGCGGGCCTTGGACACCTCCACGAAGCCGGTGCGCAGGGTGAGGGACGGGTGGCCGGTGTGGTTGGAGATGGTGAGGGCTTCGTCGCGCAGGGAAGGCACGAGCAGCACGTCCACCTGGGACATGACGCGGGCCATCTCCTGGGCCACCTTGCGGCGCAGCCGGTCCGCCTGCACGAAGTCCACCGCGGACAGGAAGCGCGACTGGCGGAAGAGGTTGGGCCACGCGTCGGGCACCTGCATCTTCAGCGCGTCCACGCCGTGGCTGAGCGTGAGGTCCTCGAAGGCGGCGGCGGCCTCCGCGAAGAGGATGACGTTGAGGGCGGAGTACGGCCAGTCGGGGAACCGCACCTCCACCGGGGTCATCCCCAGGCCCTTGAGCGCCTCCAGCGCCGCGCGGTCCACGTCCGTCGCGGGGCTCTCCTTCATCCACGCTGGGACGTAGCCCACGCGCAGGCCCTTCACGCTCGCGTTCGCGTCGAAGTCGAGCTTCGCGGGCACGCTCGCCACGTCGCCCGCGTCCGGGCCGTTGAGCGCGGCGAGGACCAGCAGCGAGTCCTCCACCCCGCGCGTCATGGGCCCCAGCTTGTCCAGCGACCAGCACAGCGTCATCGCGCCGGTGCGCGGCACGCGGCCGAAGGTGGGCCGCAGGCCGGTGATGCCGCAGCGCATGGACGGGGACACGATGCTGCCGCCCGTCTCGCTGCCCAGCGAGAAGCCCACCAGCCCCGCCGCCGTCGCCGCGCCCGGGCCCGCGCTGCTGCCGGAGGAGCCCTCTTCCAGCAGCCACGGGTTCTTCGTCTCGCCGCCAAACCAGACGTCATTGAGCGCCAGCGCGCCCAGGCTGAGCTTCGCCACCAGCACGGCGCCCGCCTTGTGCAGCCGGTCCACCACGGTGGCGTCGGTGGTGGGGACGCGGTCGCGGAAGGGCTCGGCGCCGTAGGTGGTGCGGATGCCCGCGGTGTCCACCAGGTCCTTGGCCCCCCAGGGGATGCCGTGCAGCGGGCCCTTGTACCGGCCCGCGGCGATGTCCTTGTCCGCCTGCCGGGCCTGCGCGAGCGCCAGCTCCGGCGTCAGGGTGATGACGCACTGGAGCTTCGGGTCGAAGCGCTTCAGGCGCTCCAGGTAGAGCTGGGTGAGCCGCTCCGACGTGAGGGCGCGCGACTCCACCCAGCGGGCCAGCTGCGAGAGCGGCGCGAAGGCGATGTCCTCGTCCTTCGTGGGCAGGGGCGTCTTCGCGTCGCGGCTCCGGACGAAGCGGGCCTTCGCGGGGCGCGTCTCCTGCTGTCCAGGCAGCGTGGGGTTCCACTGGGAGGCGGGCGACAGCGTGGGCTCCAGCGCGAGCTTGCGGGGGCCATTGCGGCGCTCGTGCAGCGGGGCCATGGACACGCGCCAGTTGCTGGCGGCCTGGGTGCGCTCGGCGGGCGTGAGCTGGACCTGCATCAGCTTCTCCGCCTCCGCGAAGGTGACGGGGCTGACCTCCGGACCCACCGTGGGACCCGCGCCAAAGGTGGGCGGGGCCCCGGCGGGAGGGGACGAGCCCGCGTCCGGGGCCGCGGAGACGGTGGTACTCGCGAGTCCAATCACGGTGTGGGTCAGGAACTGCCGGCGCGAGCTGGCCATGGGACGAACCTCACGAAACAAGCGGGGGGCGCCAGTGTGCCACCGCTCATGGGCGGTGCACGTCCCGGAAGGCGAGCATGTCGCCCAGCCGCTGCTCACGCGCGTCGTCGAAGCCGCAGGTGGCGTCCCAGGTGGCGGGGTTCGCGTAGGTGCCGAACAGCATGTCCCACAGCGGCAGGTCCCCGTAGTTGTCGCGGTGCTTGCCGTGCTCGTGGTGGATGCGGTGCATCTCCGGCCGCTGGAAGAACCAGCCCACCCAGCGCGGGGTGCGGATGTTGGTGTGATAGAAGTATTCGCCCAGCGCGCAGCAGGCCGTGTAGATGGCGCCCGCCGCCGGACTCAAGCCCAGCACCGTGTAGACGAGCACCCCGCCGATGATGCTGTTGGCCATCATCTCCAGCGGGTGTTTGTAGAAGCTGGTGATGACCTCCAGCCGCTGGGGGCTGTGATGGATTTGATGGAACAGCCGCCAGAGCAGGTCGCTCTCGTGCCGGGCGCGGTGCCACCAGTAGAAGACGAACGTGGCCACCAGGTACGCCACCACGCCCCCCACCACCGGCCCCACGTGCCGGGACAGGTGGAAGAGGGAGAAGGCGGAGAGCCACCTCTCCCAGGTGTAGCCGGCCAGCACCACCACGCCCACCTGCGCCAGGTTGATGATCACCACGCGCAGGTGCCAGCCGCGCACGCGGGGCAATCTCCAGCCATGGAAGCGCTGCTCGATGAAAAAGCAGACGACGGCGATGGCGAAGAGCCAGGGCAGCATGGGTGTCCTCCCGGTAATGCGAGCTGTGCTTCATACGGGCGGACCCGGAGTTCCTGTGCCCCACCCGAGCTGACACTGTCACCTGTGAGCAAGGCGACGGCGGCGGCGGGTGCTGGCATCCTGGGAGACATGGCGCGGAACAGCACCCTGACGGCGCGGTTGGGCTACATCGACACGCAGGCGACGTTCGTGCAGGCGGCCCTGCTCGCGGCGCATGGCGCGGGGGCGCGGGCGGGCGGCTTCCGCGTGTCGGACGTGCGCTTCTTCTTCCTGCTGTTCACCAACTGGGTGGAGCACGACGTCACCCGGCCTTCGCAGGACATCGACCTCACGCAGGTGCGGCGGACGCTGGAGCGGCTGGTGCGCGCGGGCCACGCGGAGGCCGCCACGGGCGCGGCGGTGAAGGGACTGCCTCGGGGACGCCGGTACGTGCTCACCGGAGAAGGCCTGGGTTCGTTGTCGGAGGGGCTGGCCGGGCGTGAGCGGGCGCCGCTGGAGGAGGCGCTGTTCGTGGTCTGCTTCGCCGCGAGCTACCGCGACGCGGTGCTGTCCCGGGTGGAGGGGCGCGCGCGGGCGCCGTCTCCGGCGGTGCGGCGCCGGGTGGAGCGGGCGTTGGATCCGCTGCGGCTCCTGAGGGAGGCCCAGCGCACCTCGGCCGCGGTGCTCGCGGACCTGGAGGAGCGGGTGGAGGCGGGGCTGCGCTACGAGGAGCAGGCGCGCGAGGCCCTCTCACGCGCCGAATCCGAGGCCGACGTGGTGCGCGCCCTGGAGGCCGCGGGCTCCTATCAGTTGCACCGGGTCCGTCCGCTGGGCGAGGTGCTGCTCGCGCTGCCGGAGGACCTGCGCCGGTTCGAACTCACGGAAGGCATGGGCCTGCGCTCGCGACTGCTCTTCGCGCCCCTGGCGGAGCGGGCGCGGGCGGAGCACGCGGTGCTGGAGCGGCTGGAGGCGCGGCTCACCGCCGGCAGGGCGCCGGGGTGAGCCCGCGGCCTTGCTAGCGCAGCTGTCCGGAGAGGCGGGAGCCCAGGGCCAGCGCGAGGCCGTCCTCGATGAGGCCCGCGAGCAGGTTGGGCACCTTCAGCTTGTCCGACGCGAGCGTGCGGAAGCCGTAGAAGAAGTAGCTGGAGGCGATGGCGGCCGCCGCGCCGACGAGCGCGAGCCCCAGCCTGGCGCCCTTGCGCTCACGCGACACGGCGGCGCCGGTGATGGCCCCGGCGATGATGCGGCCGGCGATGACCTTGCGGTCGATGCGCGGCAGGGCCTTGGGCGACTTGTCCGCCACCATCTCCCCGAGCGCCATCAGGCCCAGCCTGTGGGCCGCCTTCTGCGACGTGAGGCCCGGCAAGGCCCGCTTCAACACGCGGCTGGGCTTCTTCGACAGCGAGGCCGCGAGGAACGCGGGCGCCGTCATGGTGCGCATGCCCGCCAGCACCCCGAAGCCCGCCGCCTTCCAGACATCATTGTTCGAGCGCATCTGTCCCAACTCCCGTCCGGGCCACTGACCTGAGCAGCGAGCCCCTGCTGGTGAAAAGGAGAGGGTGGGGGCGCCGTGTCCGTCTGGCCATGACGGAGCAGGCGGGCACTCAGGCGGTCCGTCGGTCGATGGGCTTCGGCAGGTTGTGCGCCGCGAGCAATGCCCCGATGGCGGAGGCGAAGGCCCCCAGGGGCTGGGAGCCATGCAGCGGCAACAGGAAGCCCGCCGCCAGGCCCAGGGTCCCCAGCACCACGAAACCGCGCCGGGCCAGGAGCCGCTCCCGGGCCGTGTCCGCGATGGCGACCGCGAAGAGGTAGCCCAGGGCGCTGGCGATGAACTGGATCCACGGCACCGCGGGCTTCACGACCTTCCCCAAGGGCGCGAGGCCGTCCTTGATGCGCTCCCAGAGGGTGGGGGGCGGCAGGGACGCGGGGTCCATTCCCGCGAGGGCCTCCACGCTGAGCCCTTCGAAGAAGGGGCTGCCATGCGTGGTGACGAAGAACATCGCCTGGAACAGGGCCGCCACCGCCAGCACGACGAACAGCTTGCCGCTCGGGGCCGGGGGCACGATGAAGTCGTCGAACTGGCGCAGGGTCTCCAGGCGCTCCGGAGAGACCTCCAGCGGATGCGGATAGGACAGGGCCAGCAACGCCCGGGTGGCGGCGATGCCAACGGGCACGCCCTGCTCGTCCACCAGGCGGTTCACCCCGTCCTTCGCGAGGAGCGCATGCAGGACGGGCGCGAGCTTCTCCGGATCCTCCGTCCGGGCCATCCGCTCGATGCAGGCATTGAGGGCCGCGACCTGCCGGCTGCTCGAAGCGCTGGTGGCATCCGCCAGCGCCCGCTCGAACAGGGGCACCAGCCCGTCGACGGACGGGCTGGCGAAGGCATCATCGTCGGAAGCGGCTTCAGGGCGCGGGGGCCGCGGCTGCGTGCGCATGGCGCGATGCTACGCCAGACCGGAGACCGTCCGCCGCCGCCTCACCCCTCCGTGTTGCGCAGGAAGTTCGCCGTGTGGGCGAAGCGGTCCTCCAGGAAGCGGCGCAGGCCGCCCGTGATGCCCTGGCGGTCCATCGCCTTGTGCATGCAGCGCAGCCAGGCATCCCGCATCGACAGGTCCACCGGCACGTGGCCGTGGCGCATGCGCAGCCGGGGGTGCCCGTGCGTCGCGCTGTAGTGCTGGGGACCGCCCAGCCAGCCCACCAGGAACATGCCGAAGCGCTCGCGCGTGCCCCGGTTCACCTTCCCCTGCGCATCCAGTTCGTGGACGTGCGCGAGCGCGGGCTCCTCCGCGTCCATCACGTCGTAGAAGGCCTCCGCCAGCGCGTGGACCGCCTCTTCGCCCCCCACCCGGGCGAACGGCGTGTCCTCCAGCGTGGGGACCCAGTCATCCGACGACGGCGGCTTCAGTTCGATGCTCATGGTTTCCTCTTCAGACCGCCCAGCGCTTTGGTCGCCGCTGGAGGGTCTTCAATCCCAATCCTTCACAGAACGCCTTGAAGCGCGCTTCCGGAACGCCCTTCCACTCCAGGTCCGCCAGCGCCTGCGTGCCCGGCAGCGGCGCGTCCTCCACCAGGGTGGCCAGCGTCCGGTACAGCCGCGCGTTCTCACGGTGTGCCTTCAGCGTCGCCGCCAGCTTGTCCGCCCCCCGGGGCTTCGCCGTCCATTCCGCCGCGCTGTCCGGGATGGCCTCCAGGTGCCCGTAGGCCTGGAGCACCGTCGCCGCCCCCTTCGCCCCGAAGCCCGGCAGCCCGGGGATGCCGTCCGCGTCGTCGCCCATCAAGGCCAGCAGGTCCGGGATGCTCCTGGGGGCCACGCCCAGCTTCGCCTCCACGGCCTCCGCGTCCATCACCTTCTGCTGGCGCCGGTCCACCTGCACCACGCGCTGGCCCCGCACGCACTGGCCCAGGTCCTTGTCCGGCGTGAGCAGCCGCACCTGGTCCACCTCGGCGGCCCAGCGCGCCGCCGCCGTGGCGAGCGCGTCGTCCGCTTCATGGTCCTTCATGGACCACACGCGCACGCCCAGCGCCTCCACCGCCTGCTCCACCAGGTCGAACTGCGCGCGCAGCTCCGGCGGCACGCCGTCATCCCCCTTGTAGCCAGCGAACAGCGCGTTGCGGAACGAGCGGATGGGGTTGTCGAACGCCACCGCCACGTGTGTCACCGCCTCCGCGTCGTCGTGCAACAGCGAGAGCAGTGAATCCATCACCCCCGCCGTGGCCTTCACGTCGCGCCCGTCCGGCGCGGTGGTGCCCGGCCGGGGCGAATAGTGGGCCCGGTACAGCTCATACGTGCCGTCCACGAGGTGCAGGCGCATGTTCCACCTCTAGCGCCCCTCCCGCCGCGCGGCCAGCAGCCCGTGCGGCCGGACAGCCGGCGACACGCTGGCGGAGCTTCTGCCGCCTGTGCGCCTCGTTCCCTACACGACGCCTGTCAACCCCCTTGGCCAGCGAGCCTGAGGGGAATGGGACGCCGATGCCGAGCGGACCGACGCCCCCCATTTTCTGAACCGACTCCCCCTGGGGCCGCCGGTGCGTCCCAGCATTCCAACCCACCCGGCTTGAGGTGACCCATGCGCCCGAAGCTGTTCGCCGCCGCCCTGCTCTGCTTCGCCACCGTTGGCTGTGCAGGCAAGCAGGTGATTACGAACGCCACCCACCAGCAACGCGTCCAGGCCGAGGCGGCCCTGCGCTCGGCTGAGAACTCGCAGGCCCCCAACATCCCGGAGGCGGCCCGGCACCTGGAGTTCGCGCGGCAGCAGATCTCCGACGGGGAGCGGTTGATCCAGGAAGGTGAGCAGGAGGCCGCGGAGCTGCGCTTCCGTCAGGCCGCGGCGGACGCGGACCTCGCGTCGGCGCTGGCCCGCGCGGTGCCCATGCGGACCGAGGCGCGTCGGGCGTCCGAGCAGGTCGAGTCCATGCGCCGTGGTCAGCCCTGAGTTCCACCCCCTTTTGTCTGTGAGGAGAGCGTCATGCAGCGTTGGAAATTTGGATGGTTGGCTTTTGCCGGGGCCTCCGCGCTCACGGTGGGGTGCGCCCATGGTCCTCCGCCCAGTGAGCTGACCGCGGCCCGCTCCGCGTACCACGAGGTGGCGCGCAGCCCCGAAGGCCGCGAGCGCCCGGCGGACGTGGCGGCGGCGAGGGCCGCGTTGCAGGAGGCGGAGAACGAGTACGTGGAGAGCCAGGGTTCGGTGAAGACCCGGTCGCTGGCGTACGTGGCGCTGCGCAAGGCGGAGATCGCGGAGGCCCGGGGACAGGCGGACCTGGCCGCGCAGCAGCGGGCCGTGGCGGAGGCGGAGCTGCGCCAGCAGCAGGAGTCGCGCGCGCAGACGCTCACCCGTCAGCAGGAGGAGGAGCGCGCCAGGTACGAGCAGCAGCGGCTGCAATACGAGCAGCAGCGCCAGCAGTTCGAGGCCCAGCGTCAGCAGGAGATGGAGCGCATGCGCACGGCGGATGCGCAGACGCGGCAGCAGCAGGAGGCCGAGGCGCAGCGGATGGCCCAGCTCAACCAGGACCTCCAGCAGCGCACGCAGCAACTGGAGGCGGAGCGGCAGGCGCGGCTCCAGGCCGAGCAGCGCGCGGCCCAGGCCCTGACGCAGTTGCAGGACAAGGACGTGAAGGTGCGCGAGGAGGCGCGCGGCACGGTGGTGACGTTGTCCGGGAGCGTGCTCTTCGCGACGGACGCGACGGACCTGCTGCCCGCGGCGCGCGACCGGCTGTCCGACGTGGCCACGGCGCTCAAGGAGTCCCAGAACCCGCTCCTCATCGAGGGCCACACGGACTCGCGCGGCACGGAGGGCTACAACGAGCAGCTGTCGGAGCGGCGCGCGCAGAGCGTGCGCAACTTCCTCATCAACCAGGGCGTGCCCGCCGACCGCATCGACATCCGGGGCATGGGTGAGGACCGGCCGGTGGCCAGCAACGCCACGGCGGAGGGCCGCGCCAACAACCGCCGCGTGGAGATCGTGGTGGAGCGCAACGTGGCGGGCGCGCAGCCGTCGCGCTCCGGAGGCGTGGGCGGCAGCGGCGCGCAGCCGCCCGCGGAAGGCGACAAGGAGAGCGGCCAGAACGCGCAGCCGCCCGGCGGCACGGGTGGCGGCGGCGCGGCGCCGGAGCCGCATGGCGCGGGCATCGACCACCAGGCCCCGGCCCCGGAGCAGGGCACCGGCGGCAGCGGAGCACGGCAGCAGGCGCCCGAGCAGCCGCAGGACCACGGGGAGTGATGAGATGAGGCAGGGTTAGGATGGGGGCTCGTCGCGGCTCAGCCGCGACGAGCCCCCATCGCATTGCCATGGCCCGCCGGATCAATGAGATGCTGCTGCCCCATGAACTTCCTTGAGGACTTAAAAGAATATCTTCAAAAGATTCGAAGTGCGCCGGCCAGAAAGACCTCTTCCGCTCCGTTCACCCCAGACTCCAACTGGGTCCACACCACCTTCATCGAACTTCTGGAGCGCCTCGACCTCGAACAACCCAAAACAAATCTCAACAATATTACGGACATACACAGAACCTGGAGCAAAGATGAGCGGACCCTGCGCTACTCAGCCGCTCTCGCGACACTCCTACAAGAGAATTTCCTTCACGAAGCTCCACCTGATGTCATCAAACAGCACATCCGCATCGCGCTGGCGCGTCAATTGGGCCTGAATGAAGCTGCCGCCACACTCGCCCGCGACCTGGAGCTAGCCAGGCTCTCGAACATTGCCTGGCATTCCGTCATGGCTCCACAGCGTGCCCAAGACAGCGAAACTCCAGACTATGCCTTGGAAATCCGAGCTGCTCGAGCGAAGCACGGTGGCATTGAACTTGCCCCCATCGGTGACGTTTTCCTGTCCCTCACGGGCCGGGACGCCATTCATTGGCTTCTACACATAGAAATGGCTCAGTCGACAGGGCCGACAGACGTCTGGCGTCTGAGCCGAAGCACCGCCGAACACCTCCTGATGACCCCAGAAGAGGAGCTGTCCACCGAGGCTTGGGATTACGAACCACTCTACCACTGGAGAATCATTCGTCGCCTTGGCAAGCTGGGAATCCTCACCGTTCTGGACGACGGTGAATACGGCGGAGACTCCTTTGGCTACCGCCTTCTTCCAAACGGGAAGCGCATCCTCGAAGAGTTGCTCGCGCCCAATGGAAGTCCATTCTCCGTACTGGCCGCCACACTCAGTCAAGATGAGGCAATGGCCGCATTGGATCGGGATGGAAAGCAAGGTGGCTTGGGTTCCAACTTCGATTCCTCGGCTGTGGCCACCGCTCGGCAGGCGCGGCTCGTCGTCCACGAAATCAGGAACGCCTTGATTCCCGCCCGGATCGCATTGGGGTCGCTCTACAGTTCAATCGTGGGAAGCCAAAGCGAAGCCGCGCTTGAGCGGTTCCGGCCTCGCATTGATCCAGGCATCGACCGGGCGCTCAAGTTCGTGACTGACCTGCTCAAGACCTCTGAATTGGTCTCCCGGGTTCCCGAAGCCTTCGACCTCCTCCGGTCTCTCGCGGACGCAGTGTCTAGCCTCTCCACACCGTTGCGCATCCACCTGAAAGGCACTACCGACCTTCCCGCGCTCTCCGGATACCGGGAGCGCTTCGTCCTCGCCATCGTCAACCTGCTGCGAAACGCCGAGCAGGCGGGAGCCCAGCAGGTCCTCATCGAGAGCGTCCTGGAGGACAACAACCGGAACATCCTCCTGACCGTGGACGACGACGGCCCCGGCATTCCCGCAGCGGACCGCGAGCGCATCTTCCAGCGCGGCATCTCCCTGCGCTCTGGAGGCGCGGGCGAGGGTCTGGCCCTGGTCAAGGAGGTGGTCGAAATCGAACTGCGTGGAAAAATCGCCTGCGTGGACAAGCCCGATGGTGGTGCCCGTTTCCGGATGCGACTGCCTGTGGCAGAGAGGACCCCACGATGATTCCTCCGGGCAACGTGCTGATCGTTGATGACGAGCGGGCCTTCTTCGAGACCTACCAGGACATCCTGGTCCCCGAGGGCTATCGCATCGACTGGGCCGCCGACCGCAAGAGCGCTCAGGCGAAGCTCCAGGAGTCCACCTGGGACGTGGTCGTGCTCGACCAACGCCTCCAGGGCTCCGCCGGAAGCGACTCCGGCATCGACCTCATCGCGGAGATCGTCCCCACGGGCGCGAAGGTCATCGTCGCGACCGCCTACGCCGACGAGAAGATGATCGAGCGGGCCTTCAAGGACGGCGCCTACGACTACCTGGAGAAGCTCCCCACCCTCCCCATGATGCTCCGCATCAAAGTGCGCAATGCCTCCGAAGCCGTGCGGGAGCGGAGGCTCGCCTCCCTCAGCGACGCGCAGCGGGAAGAGGAAATCCGGGGGTTGTGGAACGCCTGCCGGACCGAAACGAACGGCAACCGGAAGGGACGCCTGCTGGAAGAACTGCTCGTCCTCCTCTTCAAAACCGTTCCCGGGCTGATGAACACCAGCACCAACCGGACCAGTGCGGATGAGGAGATCGACATCATCATCCGCAACGAATCCCAGGACCCGTTCTGGGCCGGCGAGCGCAGCTCCTACATCCTCGTCGAGTGCAAGAACTGGTCGAAACACGTAGGGCCCGGCGAGCTGATCATCTTCCGCGACAAGCTGGTGAACCGGGGTGGACGCTGCCGCCTGGGCTTCTTCGTCGCCGCGGGGGGCTTCACCGAGGGCTTCCACAGCCGCTCCGCCACCTTCCGCAAGGATGACCACCTGGTCGTCGCCGTTGGGCCCACGGAACTGGATGCACTGGTGCACTCCGCGAACCGCAACGAAACCTTCAAGAAGCTGCACGAAAGTGCGGTCATGAGCGGCAACAGCGAGTCCTGACCGCGCCTGATTCACAGCGGCGGCAGTCCCCCTCCGCCGCTAGCTTTGAGGTGAGATGAAGTCCGGCCCCGCCATGTCGACCGACAAGTCGCCCCTTCTGCTCACCACCGAGCGCCTCCACCTCATGCTGCTGCCCCCCGACGCGGCGGAGCGCGTGCTCACGTACCAACTGGAGAACAAGCAGCACCTGGGGCCGGTGTCTCCGGATCGCCCGGCGACCTTCTTCTCCACCGCCTACTGGCGCACGCGCCTGGCGCAGGACCGCGAGGACTTCCGTCACGACATGTCCCTGCGCGTGTTCCTGCTGCCCCGGGGCCAGCCCATCTCCCTGTCCCCCGTGCTGGGCAGCGTCGCGCTCACGCACATCCGGCGGGGTCCCCTCCAGGCGGCGGACATCGGCTACGGGCTGGACCACCGCCACGAAGGCAAGGGCCTGATGACCGAGGCCCTCCAGGCCGTCTGTGATTATGCCTTCGGCGCCATGGGCCTGCACCGCGTCCAGGCCAGCCACCTGCCGGAGAACCTGCGCAGCGCCGCGGTGTTGCGCCGCCTGGGCTTCGTCGTGGAGGGCTACGCGCGGGACTTCCTGCTGCTCGACGGCAGGTGGCGCGACCACGTGCTCACCTCGCTCGTGGCCGCTCCCGAGCCTGGGCTGCGCGGCGGGCCCTGAGAGGCAGGCAGGGGGCAGCTTGCCTGCCTAGCATCGCATCGACGACGCTGATGGCATGCGCCTTCATCCCCTCCTCTTCGCCGTGATGCTGTCCGCGTGCGCATCCCGTGGACCCGCGTCGCGTCCGGCGTCCTCCGAGCCTTCCGAGACCGGGGAGGCATCCTCCCGCGCGTCTCCCGCGCCCCCCGTGGAGGACGCGTCCCCCTCCGGCGATTACGGCACCGCCCATCCGTTCCTGTTCATGGACTCCGCGCAGGACGGACGTTGGCTCCTGGCCTGTCAGGCGCGAGAGGACACCGACGGCGATGGACACATCAAGGTCACCTTCGGCCACCACGGCCACACCTCCGGCGACGCGCTGCGCCCGTACCTCTTCCTGGAGCCCGGTGCGGGCATCCCCATCGACGAACTCGTCGCGGTGGATCCCACGGGGCGCTTCCTCGTCCTGGTTCGCGACGCCACGCTCGCCCTCTTCGACGTGGAGACCCGCGAACAGAAGGTGCTGGCTTCGGGGGTGACGCCCGATACGACGAGCCCCCGGCCGACCTCCCGCGCCAGCTTTTCCCAGGACGGCCAGCGGCTCCTCTTCCTCCGTCCCCAGGGAGAGACGTCCGTCGCGGTCGTGCGCGACCTGCGCCAGGGGACCGAGCGCGTGCTCGACGCGGGCAAGGGACTCATCGGGCAGGTCCTGCTGGATCCTTCAGGACACTGGGCCGTGTTCGACGTGGTGGAGGACACGGACGGCGACGGGAAGCAGACGTGGCCCCAGCAGAAGACCACGCTCGCCTCCGCGATGTGCCGGGGCCCCGTCAGGTCCAGTTCGTCCTACGGATGGCAGGGCGACAGGCCCGTGCGCCGCCTCCGCCGGGTGGAAGGAGGCCCCCTCCTCCAGCAAGGCGACGTCGTCCAGCCCCTGGGTGAGGGCATGCTCCGCCGGGCTCCGGACCAGTCCATCTTCTTTGAACACGCGGATGGCCGGAAGGAGACCTGGGTCCCCGCGGGCTGCGCCGGGATGGTGGTCCATGCGGACGCGGAGCGCCGGCAGCTCCTGGTCGCCTGCGATACGAAGCAGGACCTGATTCCCCTGGAGCTGCACGGCGCCAGCATCCATCAGCCTCTTGGCTGGCGGACGTCCATGCAGGCCCTGGAATCGTCTGGCAGCGACTCCGGACGCGATGGGAGGCTCGTCTCCCTTGAGGTCGAATCCAAGACCCAGCCCAGCACAGGGGAGTACCTCGTCGTCGACATGAAGCGACACACCGCGCAGTCCCTGCTCAACCAGGAGCCGGTGGCCTTCGTCGGGGCGTGGGCGCTGCTGAAGGAGAGCATCAAGCCCACGGCGCCTGATCGCCAGTGGACCCATCGACTGCGGTTGTGGAACGCGGAGACGGGGAAGGACAGCGTCGTGAGCGGGTCAGGAAGCTATTTCCAAGCCTGGGCGGGCGACACGGGGATCATCATGGGCAAGCTCATCGACCTGCGCGCGGGACAGGTGCTGGGCGACGTCGAGGACGAGCCGCTGGCCCTCGACACCCGGGGCCGCGCCCTCCGCCCGAGCCCTACCTCGAAGGAGCCCCCGGGCTCGCTCATGCTCGGTCCCGTGCGGTGGGAGCCCGCGTTGAAGCCCCCCACTCCCGCGCCCCCGGCGCCTGGAGCCCCCTAACGCGCTGGAGCCCGCACCTTCGGCGCCGGTGGCGGTGGCACCGGCGCCAGGTTCGCGTCGAACCAGTCCAGGGTGCGCAGCAGCCGGTCCTTCTTGTGTTCGGGCTTGCGCAAGCCGTGGCCCTCGTCCGCGTAGATGACGAGCTGGGTCTTCACCCCCAGCGCCTTCAGCGCCTTGTGGAACTCATAGCCCTGCGACGCGGGCACCTCCACGTCCCGCTCGCCGTGCAGCACCAGCGTGGGCGTGCGCACCTGCTTCACCGCGTTGATGGGCGACGAGCGCGTGTACACCTCCGGCTCGTCGTACACGGACGCGCCGAAGTACGGCAGCATCCACGTGTCGATGTGGTTCGTGCCGTAGTAGCTCTGCCAGTTCGCGATGCCCGCGCCCGCCACCGCCGCCTGGAAGCGCTGCGTCTGCGTCACCGCCCACATCGTCAGGAAGCCGCCGTAGCTCCACCCCGTGATGCCCTGGCGCGCGGGGTCCACCGGCGCGGAGGCCAGCACCGCGTCCACGCCGGACAGCACGTCGCGGAAGTCGCCGTGGCCGAAGTCGCGGCGGTTCGCCTGCACGAACGCCTCTCCCTGGCCGTAGCTGCCGCGCGGGTTGGGCAGGAACACCGCGTACCCCCGCGCGGACAGCAGCACCGTCTGCGGGTTGAACGCGGGCGTGACGCCCGCCGCCGGCCCGCCGTGCACCACCGTCACCATGGGCACCTTGCGGCCCTTCACGTCCACCGAGCCTGGAGCCGAGCCTGGAGGCAGCACCAGCCAGCCCTGCACCCGCCGCCCGTCGCTCGTCCACGTCACGCTGCGCACGTCCCCCACCGCCACGCGCATGTCCGCGTTGAGCCGCGTCGCCTGCGTCCACGCCCCCACGGGCCCCGTCCACACCTCCGGCGGCTGGGTGAAGGTGTCGCGCACCACCGCGCTCGTCACGCCGTCGCGCCCCAGCGACACCATCAGGTGCTCCGGGCCCTTCCACAACACCGTGGGCTCCCCGGGCGTCGTTGACGCCGCCAGCAGCGCGGACTCGCCCAGCACCTGCGCCGCGAACACCAGCCGCTCCGGCGTCGGCCAGAACAGGTCCGTGGCGGTGGCCTTCATCCCGTCCGTCAGGTTGCGCGCGGGAGGCACCCGCGCCGGCAGCGCCGCCTTCTCCCCGGGCCGCACCTTCGCCGCCAGCCGCTCCGGCACCGACACCGCCCACACGTCTCCGCCCGTGTTGCCCTCGTCGCTCATCAGCCCTTCAATGAACGCGAGCTGCTTCCCATCCGGGCTCCACGTCGGCTCCGCCACCTGCCAGCGGGGCACATGCAACAGCGACGTCTCCCCCGTCGCCGCCTCCACCGCGTACACGCGGGCAATCCACCAGTTCGCGTCCCCCGGCGGCGGCGAGGCCGTGAGCGCCACGCGGGCCCCGTCCGGACTCCACGCGTACTCGTGGACGAACAGGCTCGCGGGCGACGCGAAGCGCAGCCGCGCGTCCTCCACCGCCACCACCGCGAAGCGCTTCACCGGCGCGGACGCCCGCACCACGCCCGTCTCACGCGCCGCCGGCCCCAGCGGCCCCTGCGCGTCCTCCGCGCCGTCGATGACGAGCACCCCCACCGACTTCCCGTCCGGCGACCACTTCGGCGTGGCCACCACGCCCTTCACCGTCGTGAGCCGGCGCGCGGGCACGGACGTCCCGGTCGCGTCCGCCACGTAGAGCTGCCGCGACGGGCCCTCGCACGCCGTGGACAGGAACGCGAGCCGCTTGCCGTCCGGACTCCACGCCAGCGACCCCTCCGCGCACGGCGCGCCGTCCGGCGACGCGGTGATGCGCAAGGGGGCCCGCTCCGGATGCGCCCGCTCCAGCACCTGGAGCCGCGTGGCCTCCGAGGCCGCGCCCGGCTTCGGCGGCACCGACTCCACCCAGGCCACGCGCGCGCCGTCCGGCGACAGCGCCACCTGCTGCACGCGCACCATGCGCTGGAGCGCGTCGTAGACCGCGCCCGCCTCCGGACGCGCGGGCACCGCCGGCGCCGCACCGGACGCCACCGCGCTCCACACCAGGCACCCCACCACCAGACCCAGGCTTCCCGCTCGCATCAACCGCCTCCGCGAAGGACCGCGGCGAAGTGTAGCGGACCCCGGCGGAAGGGGCCCGCGCGGGCAGCGCCGTCCGTCAGTGGAGCAGCTCCGGCAGCATGGGCAGCCCGTGGAAGAAGCGCCGCCCGCTCTCGAAGCGGTGGTGGAAGGTGACGCGCTGGTCCAGGTACAGCCGCGCCATCTCCTCTTCGCCATAGGCGCGGAAGAACGCCGCGCGCGCTTCGTCACACGCCCGCTCGTACTCCACGCAGAGCGCCTCCCAGTCCTCCGGAGGGATGTCGCCCTCCGGCCAGCCCTCCCCCGTGAGGCCGTACTCGCGCTCCATCGCGTCCAGCTCCCCGGCCCGCATCCGCACGCGCGGATCCTCCGCGATGGCCTCGTCCGCCATCGCCGTGAGGATGTGCGCCACCAGGAAAAATCCCGCGTCCGGCGGCACCGCCCCCGCGTCTCGCGCGCCCCGGAACGTCACCAGCAGCTGCGCGTCCATCGCCTCGCCGCCCAGCTCCGTCAGCTTCGCCGCCAGCATCCGCCACCGGGCCTCCGTCTCGCGAGCCTCCCGCCGCATCCCGTCCAGCTCCTGCTCACCCATCTTCTTCATGGTGTCCTCTCCCATCCCGCGAAGGTCCCCTCCCCACGAAGGTTCCCATCCCGGTCTGACGCGCCGGCCCGGCAAAGCATGCAGTCCCTGCTTCCCTTGACGTCCCCGCCCGTCCGCTGCTGGACGCAGGGCGGCACGGCCGTCGGCTTGCGGACGCGCATCCCGCCTTCGGGGGAAGGACGGGCCGGGATTTCCGGCTGTGCGGAGGACGAACCGGGCCCGCCGCGATTGCCTCCCGCGAACGGCCACCGGCGGCGCCGGATGTCAGCCGCCGGACACCTGAACCGGATGCGACCCCGGCGCACACACTTGGCGGACGACGACGGTTGCCGTCGGGCGCGGGATGTCGCATCCGCAGGACACGGGGCCCGTGCATGGTGGCCGCCGTTGGGGAGCGCGAACGGTGGCTGAACCCGAGGTCAGGCTGGAGCTGCGTTCCCAGGTCACGCCCCGCACGGTGTTCACCGTGTGCTTCGCGGTGCTGGGGGTGATCATCCTGGTGATGCTCGTCGTCAAGACGCGCGTGGCGCTCACGCTCACGGGCATCGCGGCGCTGCTCGCCCTGTCGCTGGAGCACGGCGTGTCGCGGCTGGAGAAGCGCGGCCTCAAGCGGTGGATGGCCATCGCGCTGGTGCTGCTGGCGCTCTTCGTGGCGGTGTCCGCGCTGGGCCTGCTGGTGATTCCGGACCTGGTGGCGCAGGTGGACGCGCTCGTCACGCAGTGGCCGCAGCTGTGGCGGCAGGTGCGCGGCACCGGCATCCTGCGCGCGCTCAACGAGCGGCTGCACAGCCTGGGCTGGAACGAGCGCCTGGAGGAGGCCACCCCGGCGCTCGCGGGCCCGCTGCCGGAGCTCCTCATGAGCGCCATTGGCGGCGTGGTGGGCCTGCTGGGCGGCGTGCTCACCGTCTTCTTCCTGGTGGTGTTCATGCTGGTGTTCGGCGGCGGCCTGCTGCGGCGCATGCTGGACCTGGCGCGTCCGGACTACCGCCTGCGCTACGTGCGCGTGCTGCGCAACATCTACACCGCGACGGGCGGCTACCTGTCCGGCATCACCCTCATCTGCGCCATCAACGCCGTGCTGACCACCACCATGCTGGCGGTGCTGGGCCTGCCCTTCTACCTGCCCCTGGGGGTCGCGAGCGGCTTCTCCAGCCTCGTGCCCTACGCGGGGCCCATCATCGCGGGCGGCTTCATCACGCTGCTGACGCTGGCGACGGGCGGCATGTGGAAGGCGCTGGCGGTGTTCGTCTACTTCCTCCTGTACGGGCAGTTGGAGGGCAACGTGATGGCGCCGCTCGTCTTCAAGCGCACCGTGCACGTCAACCCGCTGCTCACGCTGCTGGCCGTCCTCTTCTGTGTGGAACTGGCCGGTATCGTCGGCGCGGTGGTCGCGGTGCCGGTGGCGGCCGCGGTGCAGATCATCATCCGGGAAGTCCTCCTCTTCCGTCAGGAGCGCCGCGCCGCGACGGTCACCCTGGAGCCCTGATGGCCTCACCCCTCCAGCTGCTGCTCACCCACGGCTCCGGACCGCTCATCTTCCTGGTGCTGGTGGCTGGCGGGCTGGGGTTGCCGTTCCCGGAGGACCTCGTGCAGCTGGCCGCGGGCGTGCTCGCGCACCGGGGCCTGATGCCGCTGCCGGCGGCCATGGCCGTGTGCTTCCTGGGCGTGCTGTGTGGCGACACCGTGCTCTTCCTCATGTGCCGGCGCCTGGGGCAGGCCCTGTACACGCACCCGCGCACCCGCCGCCTGTTTCCCCCTGAACGCCGCGCACGCGTCCAGGCGCTGTTCGCGAAGCACGGCTCGCGCGTCGTCTTCGTGGGCCGCTTCCTGTCCGTGCTGCGCGTGCCGGTGTTCGCCATGGCCGCCGCGGAGGGCATGCCCCTGCGCCGCTTCCTCCTCTGGGACGGCCTGGCGCTGTGCCTGAGCTCCCCCCTCGTGGTGACGCTGGGCTACGTGGGCTCCGCCAGCGTGGACCGCGTGGCGAAGGGCGTGGGTCAGGTGGAGCACTTCATTGCGCTGGCGGGCGTGGCCGCGCTGCTGGTCGTACTCGGCGTGCGCCACGTGCGCGGGCGTCAGCACGACCGGGCCCCTGCGTGACGCCTCGCGGGCAGGCGCTCCCCCTGCCCCACCCGGCGTGGGAGCTGGCAAGCACACACTCCCGTCACGGCGTCGCGGCGGCGGCTTCACGGTTCCAGTATCTACACAGCGTGCTCCTCCGCCCTGCCCCGGAGCACTCCGCCTCGCGTCGCGCCAGGCGACGGCCGGGCCCCTGAGACTTCCCGAGGAGACATGGAACAGGACAGCACCACGCAAGGCGGCCCCGGAATGGGGGCGTCCTCCCCCGAGGCCATGGACTGGCTTTCGGGAGGCGGCGAGATGGGCAAGCTCATCCGCGCCATGGACTGGTCCAGGACGCCGCTGGGGCCGGTGGAGACCTGGCCGCAGAGCCTGCGCACCACCGTCAGCCTGTGCCTGTCCTCCACGTTCCCCATCCTCATCGCGTGGGGACCGGAGCGCGTGCAGATCTACAACGACAGCTACCGGCCTATTTGCGGTGCCAAGCATCCAGAGTCCATGGGGCAGCCCTTCCGCGTCTGCTGGGCCACGGCGCTGCCCGTGGTGGGGGGCGCGTTCGACAAGGCGGGCGCCGGCACGGGTTCCTACATCGAGAACCAGCGCATGCTCCTGGACCGGTACGGCTACCTGGAGGAGGCCTTCATGACCTTCTCCTTCAGCCCCATCCGCGACGAGTCCGGCAGCGTGGGCGGGCTCTTCCACCCCATCACCGAAGTCACGGAGAAGATGCTCAGCGCGCGCAGGACGCAGACCCTGCGCGAGCTGGCCGCCCTGCTGGGCAAGGTGAAGACGGTGGAGGCCATTGGCGCCGCGCTGCCACAGCTGCCCCCGGACGCCGCGCTCGACGTGCCCTTCCTGCTGTTCTACCGCCGCGACGAAGCCCGCGACGGGGTCCGGCTCGTGAACGCCATGGGCCTGCCCCCGGGCAGCGCGTGGAGTCCGGAGGAGGCGGGGCTGGACGGGCCGTGGCCCTTCGCGGCCAGCACGACGGCGGAGCCGCGCGCGGTGGACGTCCCGCGCGCGCCGCTGGAGGGCGTGACGTGTGGCCCGTATGAGGATCCGCCCGTCCACGCGCGCGTGCTGCCGCTCATCCCCGCCGGCATGACGGAGCCCTTCGGCTACCTGGTGGCGGGCGTGAGTCCCCGGCGCGCGCTGGACGACGCCTACCGGGGCTTCTACGAACAGCTGCAGGGCACGTTCACCACCGCGCTGGTGAACGTGCGCGCGTACGAAGCGGAGGCGCAGCGCGCGGAGGCGCTGGCCGCCATCGACCGGGCGAAGACGGCGTTCTTCTCCAACGTGTCCCACGAGTTCCGCACGCCGCTCACGCTCATCCTGGGCCCGCTGGAGGAGTCGCTCACGGACACCTCCTTCCCGCTGCCCCCGGCCCAGCGCGCGCGCCAGGAGCTCACCCACCGCAACGCGCTGCGCCTGCTGAAGCTGGTGAACTCGCTGCTGGACTTCTCCCGCATCGAGGCCGGGCGGGTGAAGGCGAGCTTCCACCCCACGGACCTGGGCCAGCTCACCGAGGACCTGACCAGCGTCTTCCGCTCCGCCATGGAGAAGGCAGGCCTGACGTACACCGTCGAGGTGGCGGACGTGGGCGAGCCCGTCTACGTGGACCGGGACATGTGGGAGAAGGTTGTCCTCAACCTGCTCTCCAACGCCTTCAAGTTCACGCTCCAGGGCGCCGTCACCGTGCGGCTTTCGCGCGAGGGCGACCGGGTGCGGCTCACCGTGCGTGACACCGGCACGGGCATCCCGGAGGCGGAGCTGCCGCGCGTGTTCGAGCGCTTCCACCGCGTGGAGACGTCCCGGGGACGCACCCACGAAGGCACCGGCATCGGGCTGGCGCTCATCCAGGAGTTGGTGAAGCTGCACGGCGGCACGCTGGGCGTGGAGAGCGTGGAGGATGAGGGCAGCACCTTCTTCGTGGAGCTGCCCCTGGGCAGCGCGCACCTGCCCCCTGAGCACGTCCATCAGGCGCGGGGGGAGGCCCACGCGGGCAAGCTGGGGTCGGCCTTCAGCGAGGAGGCGCTGCGGTGGCTCCCGGACGCGCCGGACGCCATCCCCCCGTCGGTGCCGGAGCAGGCCCCGCGCGTGGAGCCCACCACCGCGCTGGGACACCAGGGCGCGGGGCTCGTGCTGCCGCCGGGGCGCGGCCGCATCCTCGTGGCGGACGACAACGCGGACATGCGCGCGTACGTGAGCAGCCTGCTGGCCCCGCAGTGGGACGTGCGCACGGTGGCGGATGGCGAAGCGGCCTTCGAGGCGGCGCTCCGGGACAAGCCGGACCTCATCCTGAGCGACGTGATGATGCCCCGGCTGGACGGCTTCGGGCTCCTGCGCAAGCTGCGCGACGACGTGCGCACGCGCGGCATCCCCTTCGTCCTGCTGTCCGCGCGCGCGGGCGAGGAGGCGCGCATCGAGGGCCTCCAGGCTGGCGCGGACGACTACCTGGTGAAGCCCTTCTCCGCGCGCGAGTTGCAGGCGCGGGTGGACAGCCAGCTCCAGTTGGGGCGCGCGCGCCAGCAGCTCTCCGACTTCTTCATGCAGGCCCCCACGGCCATGTGCGTGATGACGGGCCCGGAGCTGGTGTTCACGGTCATCAACCCCATGTTCGCGGACCTGATGGGCCGGGACATGCTGGGCAAGCGGGCCCGCGACGCCCAGCCGGAAGGGGGCCACGGCGTCCTGCTCCAGTGCCTGGAGGGCGTCTTCCACACGGGCCAGCCCTTCGTGGGCCGCGAAGTGCCGGTGCGGCAGCCGGACGGCCGGGGCGGGCTGAAGGAGCTGCTGGCGGACGTGGACATCCACCCGCAGCGCGACAGCGAGGGCCACATCCTGGGGCTGCTCGTCGCCGTGCAGGAGGTCAGCGAACAGGTCCGCGCGCGCCAGCGCCTGGAGGCCCTCACGCAGGACCTGCGCAACGCCCTCACCTCGCGGGACACCTTCCTGGGCGTGGCGTCGCACGAGCTGAAGACGCCCGTCACCGCGCTGCTGCTGCACCTGGAGGTGACGCGCCGCCGCTTGTCCTCCCAGCGCGCCGAGCCGCCCACGCCCGAGAAGCTGAAGGTCGCCATGGACACGGCGCTGCGGCAGGTGGAGCGGCTGGCGCGGCTGGTGGACGAGCTGCTGGACGTCTCCCGCATCCAGGCCGGCAAGCTGGACTTCCACCTGGAGGAGAGCGACCCGGTGGAGCTGGTGCGGGAGGTGCTCGAGTCCTTCCACGAGCAGCTCCACCAGGCCCGCTGCGCGGTGGAGCTGCGGGTGGAGTCCGGCGCGCGCGTGTGGTGGGACCGCTCGCGCATGGAGCAGGTGCTGGTGAACCTGGTGTCCAACGCCATCAAGTACGCGCCCGGTCAGCCCATCCGCGTCGAGGTCGCCCGGCACGACGGCCAGCTGGCCATCCGCGTCGCGGACTCCGGGCCCGGCATCGCCCGCGAACACCAGGCCCGCGTCTTCGAGCGCTTCGAGCGCGGAGGCCCGCCCCGCTCCGTGCACGGCCTGGGGCTGGGGCTCTTCATCGCGAGTCAAATCGTCCAGGGCCACCACGGCCAGCTGCGCCTGGACAGCGACGCGGGCCGCGGCGCCACCTTCACCATCGAGCTGCCGCTCAAGCCCCACGCGCAGGCCTGAGCGCGGCCTGCCTCAGTGCGCGACCTGAGGGGGCTTCTCCACGTCGGGCCGGATGTTCTGGTTCCAGTGGAAGAGGTTGGTGGGGTCGTAGCGGTTCTTCACCTCCACCAGCCCCGCGTGGTTGTCGCGGTAGGTCGCCTGCACGCGCTCCTGGCCCTCCTCCATCATGAAGTTCACGTAGGCGCCGCCCGCCGAGTAGGGGTGCAGCGCGTCGTAGTAGGCCTTCGTCCAGGCGGTGACCTCCGCCGCCCGCTCCGGCGAGGGATCCACGCCGACGATGACCTCCGACCAGCGGGCGTCGCGGTAGCTGAAGGCCGTGTCCTTCGCGCCCACCCGGTGCGCCGCCCCGTCCACGGGGTACAGGTGCATGGTGGACTGCATCGACGGGAGGCGCTCGGCGAACTCCAGGTGGCGCGCGATGGCTTCGTCGCTCAGCTCGCGCACGAAGTCCGCGCGCCAATACCATTGCAGCCCCGGCGGGTAGAGCGCGTCGAATGCGGTCTGCAACAGGGGGTAGGGCATGGGCTGTACCCCATGCAGCGCGGGCTTGAGCGCCTGCACGGGCGCGAACAGCGCGTCCGCCTTGGCGGGGTCCCCGCTGTAGCACCACACCACGCCGCACACCTTCTTCAGGTGGAGCTCCTCCGGGAAGGGGGGCGCGGGCGGCACGGTCATGAAGGCGAAGAAGCCGTTGAGTTCCTCGGGCGCGGCCGGCAGGAATTCGCGGTACCAGCGCATCACCTCCGCCGCGCGGTCCAGGGGCCAGAGCGTGGGGCCGGCGATGACGGTGTCCACCGGACAGCCCCGGAAGAGGAACGAGGTCACCACGCCGAAGTTGCCGCCCCCGCCGCGCACCGCCCAGAACAGGTCCGGGTACTTCTCCGCGCTGGCGGTGACGAGCCGGCCGTCGGCGAGCACCATGTCCACGGCGAGCAGGTTGTCGATGGTGAGGCCGAAGCGGCGCGTGAGGTGGCCCATGCCGCCCCCCAGCGTCAGTCCGCCCACCCCCGTGGTGGAGATGATGCCGGAGGGCACGGCGAGCCCGAAGGCATGGGTGGCGTGGTCCACGTCCGCCCAGACGGCCCCGCCCGCGACCCGCACCGTGCGGGCCTCGGGGTCCACCCGCACGCCCCGCATGTCCGACAGGTCGATGGCCAGCCCGCCGTCGCACAGCCCCAGGCCGCCGCCGTTGTGTCCGCCGCCGCGCACGGACAGCTCCAGCTTCCGCTCCCGGGCGAAGTTCACGGAGGCGATGACGTCCGCCACGTCCGCGCACTTGATGACCATGGCCGGGTGCTTGTGGATCATCGCGTTGTACAGCTGGCAGGCCTCCTCGTAGCCAGCGTCCCCCGGCTGGAGGAGCGCGCCCCGCAGCCGCGCCCGGAAGGGCTCCACGCTGTCCGGCGTCAGCCCGGGGGGTGGACCCGTGCCGCTCGTCGGACGCGGGCGTTGGGTTTCGACGGTCATGGGAATTCCCTCCTGGATGGGCTGGCGACGACACAGCGCCTGAATCAACGAATGCGCACGCCGCCCGCCGCACGACATAGGGAGGCGGCGAGGGGCTTCCAGGCACGCGCCGACCGGCGGGAGCGGACGCAGCGCTCCGCCCCTCCGCCTCTCCCGGTGGGCCTCAGCCCGAGGCCACCTCGCGCAGGCTGTCCTCCACGCCAGCGAGCAGCACGTCCAGGTCCGCGTCCGGGATGTTGAGCGCGGGCGCGATGTAGACGGTGTCGCCCAGCGGGCGCAGGTACAAGCCCCGGCGGCGCGCGGCTTCGTACACGCGCCAGCCGCTGTTCGCGAAGTAGCCCCCGCCGCCCAGGTCCAGCGCGCCCACCATGCCCACCGCGCGCGGGCGCACGAGTCCGGGGAGGGTGGCGGCCATGCGCTCGAAGGCGGCCTTCACGCGGGGCGCCTTGCGCTGCACCTGGCCCAGCACGTCCTCGTCCCGGTACACGGCCAGCACCTCGCGCGCCACCGCCGCGCCCAGCGGGTTGCCGCAGTAGGAGTGCCCGTAATAGAGCGCCCGGTCCTTCGCCCCCAGGAAGCCCGCGAAGATGCGCTCGGACGCGAGCGTGGCGCCGAAGGGCAGCAGGCCCCCGCTCAGCGCCTTGGCCAGGCACAGCAGGTCCGGCACCACCTCCGCCAGGTCCACCGCGAAGCGCGCGCCGGTGCGGCCCAGGCCGGTGAAGACCTCGTCCGCGATGAGGAAGGTGTCCACGTCGCGGGTGGCCTTGCGCACCTCGCGCACGAAGTCCGGCGACGACATCCACATGCCCACCGCGCCCTGGATGACGGGCTCCAGGATGACGCCGGCGATGCCGTCCGGATCCGCCTGGAGCGCCGCGCGCAGCTGCTCCAGCGCGCGCGCGTGGCCGCCGGGCTCCGCGGGGGATGGGACGTGCACCACGTCGAAGAGGAGCGGGCCGAACACGTCACGGAACTCGGAGACGCCGCCCACGCTGGTGGCGCCCAGCGTCTCACCGTGGAAGGCGCCGGACAGGGTGATGAAGCGGGTGCGGCGGGGCCGGCCGTTCTGCGCCCAGTACTGCGCGGCCATCTTGATGGCCACCTCCACCGCGGTGCTGCCGTTGTCCGAATAGAAGACGCGCGACAGCTTCTCCTGCGCCGGCACGTCCGCGCGGTCCGCGCCGGGGGCCAGCGCGGCCAGCTCCGAGGCCAGCAGGGCGGCGGGCCCGTGCGTCACGCCCGCGAGCGAGGCGTGGGCCAGGCAGCCGAGCTGGTCGGTGAGGGCGCGCACCAGGCGGGGGTGGCGGTGTCCCAGGGTGGACACCCACCAGGAGCCGTTGGCGTCCAGGTAGCGCCGACCGTCGGCGTCATGGAGGTAGACGCCCTCCGCGCGGACGACCACCAGCGGGTCGGTGTCCGCGATGTACTGGGCCATGGCGGTGTAGGGGTGCCAGACGTGCTGCTTGTCCAGGCCGACGAGGGCTGCCCGCTCCACGGTGTGTGCTCCTGACTGGGGATGATCCATGCCCCGGGTGACGCGCCGCGTGCCGTTCTGCCCCCCTTTGGGGGCGGGCCGCAACGTCCTTTGCCGCACCGCGCCTATCCGTCAGCGGACACGCCCAGGGGCGGGATGCCCGGTGTCGTTCGTCCCGGAACGGCCCGGAAGTGCTGGAGCCTGCCGCCGTCATGGAGCGCGCTGACATTGCCGTGACAGCCGCGGTGTTACCCCTGGTCTGACAGCACGGGAGAGTCATGGCCATCGTCATCTTCTTCATCAGTCACTGGCTGCTCTGCGTCTTCTTCCAGAGCTTCTTCCAGCACCGCTACGCGGCGCACCGCATGTACAGCATGGGTCCGCGCACGGAGAAGGTGATGCACCTGCTCACCTATCTGGTGCAGGGCTCGTCGTACCTGTCGCCGAAGGCGTACGCCATCCTGCACCGCGAGCACCACGCCTTCTCCGACACGGAGAAGGACCCGCACTCTCCGCACTTCTTCAAGGACGCGCTGCGGATGATGCTGCACACGAAGAAGCGCTACGACGGCTTCGTGAAGGGCACGGTGACGCCGGAGCCGCGCTTCGAGGGCGGATACCCGGAGTGGCCGCTCGTGGACAAGACGCTGGGCCAGTCCTGGTGGGCGCCGCTGGTGTGGGTGGGCCTGTACACGGCGTTCTACGTGGCGTTCGCGACGTCGCCCTGGATGTTCCTGCTGTTGCCGGTGCACTTCGTGATGGGGCCGGTGCACGGCGCCATCGTGAACTGGTGCGGGCACAAGTACGGCTACCGCAACTTCAAGGGCAGCGACCACTCGCGCAACACGCTGCCGGTGGACGTGCTGTGCATGGGCGAGCTGTTCCAGAACAACCACCACAAGTTCGGCGCGAGCCCGAACTTCGCGGCGCGCGCCTTCGAAATCGACCCCACGTGGCAGGTGATGCGCGTGCTGTCGAAGCTGGGCGTCATCCGCATCACCACGCCCCAGCGCGCGGTGTACCCGGAGCCGCGCGAGGTGGCGCGCGCCAGCGGTGGCGGGGCGCAGACGGCCTGAGGTCCTGAAGTTGAAGTCACGCGGGGGAGCCGTCCGTCAGGACTGCTCCCCCGTTGTCGTTTCCGGGGGCCTGGTGCCGGCCCTGCTGGAAGCGGTTGGCGCTGGCGCCCCTGGGAGGTGCACTGCCACACTCCCCGGGAAATGACGTTCCGGACATGTGGCCTGCTCCTGGTGATGCTCTGCGCCTGCTCGACGACGGAGCAGAGGCCGCTGCATCAGGTGGCGGTGCCCTGGGTGGCGCCCCTCGCGGGACCGAAGCCCGTGTTGATGCCGGCGCCCATGGGGCTGACGCCTCCGGTGACCGTCATGGTGGATCCCCGGGCCCATCCGGATCCCGAAGCGCAGGGGGTCGGCGCGAACCGGAGACCGCCCGTCCCTGTTACTCCGAACGGCGACCCGAAGTGCATCCCCGAGAGAGTGCCGCACCTGGGAGGCGACGTCCTGCACAACCAGTGCGCCGACAGGGTTCCCCAGAACGGCATGAGCGGGTTCGATGTCCTGATCAACGGCAAGCGCTTCGACGCGGTGCAATCCGCGGCCCGCATCCTGTGGGAGATCAAGACCGACAACTTCGACTCGTACACGCCCGCTCTTCGAAGAATCGTGATCGACAAGCAGGTAGTAGAGCTGCGGCGCGAACGCGACTTAGCAAAGGCGTGCGGGTACGGCTTCCATGTCGGAGTGCGAAGCAGCAAGCATCTGACCGCGCTGCGCGAAGCTGCCGACGACCTCACTGTCGTCCTCATGGACTGGTGCTGAAGATGGTTGCCCCGAACGACACACTTCGCTTGAAGGTCTACGCGCCCTGGCTCGTGGACGGAGACACGCGTCCCCTGGCGGTGGTCCACGGCATGGAACACGCGCTGCCCGGCCTGCGGCTTGCGTGGACCATTTCAGACGAAGGGCAGTTCATCCCGCTGCCCCAGCGCGACGCCTGGGTCCTGGAGCCGCAGGAAGACCGGGCGTTTCGGCTTCTTTGCAACGGCGACGAAAGCCACTTCGTGACGCTCTCCGGACTCAAGCTCTGGGCCAGTGCGGCACCGGGTGGCCAGACACAGCTCGACGTGCAGGCGGAGTTGCCCCTGGATGCCACGACCCTTGCCTCGGCGGAGGCCGTGCTGGAAGCCGTGGCGGAGGGTGCGCACGCTCACTGGGGGCGGATGACCCCCGGCAACGCGTCCATGGAGATCGCGCTTCAGACAGCCCGCACTGTCAAAGCTGGCGGACCCGCAGGGCCGCCAGCCCCCCCGCGCGGGTTGCCAGCGCTCAAGCTTTGCGAGGACATCCGCTCGCCGGAGATCCCCTACTACCTCGGGTGGCTGAACTACTGGTCCGCCGCCACCGTCCGGACCCTCGGTTTCCCGGACCCGGCGCGCGACGCGGAGCTGCTGTCACGCTCGCGGCGCACCCCCACGGGAGGATGGGTCGTGCGCCTCACGGAGGCGCCGCTCGACCTCGACAACCCCAGCCACCTGGAAGCGCTCCTGCGCGCCTACGAGCGCTTCCCGGAGATCGGCGGACGCTCCGACCTCAGCGCGCCTTGAGCGCCGCGCCCACCGCCTCCGCGAGCTTCGTCGTGGGCCGCCCGATGAGCCGGCTCAGCGTGTGGCTGTCATTGAACAGCTCACCCTTCGCGAGCCCCGCGTCCGCGTCCGCCAGGATGTCCGCGTACGGCTTCGGCAGCCCCACCTTCACCAGCGCGGCCGAGTACTCCGGCGCCGGCAGGTCCACGTACGCCACCGCCTTGCCCGACTGGCGCGACACCTCCGCCGCGTACTCCGTCATCGTGAAGGCCGTGTCCCCCGCCAGTTCGTACACCTGGCCCTCGTGGCCCGTGCCCGTGAGCACCGCCACCGCCGCGTCCGCGTAGTCCTCGCGGCTGGCCGGGGCCACCCGGCCGTCCTTCGCGCTGCCCTGCACCACGCCGTACTGCAGCGCCGGCGCCAGGTTCTCCGTGTAGTTCTCGAAGTACCAGCCATTGCGCAGGAACGTGAACGGCACCCCTGAAGCCCTGAGGGCCTCCTCGGTGGCCTTGTGCTCCGCCGCCAGCGCGATGCCCGTCGTGTCCGCGGACAGGATGCTCGTGTACGCCAGCCGCTTCACGCCCGCCTTCTTCGCCGCGTCAATCACCGCCGAGTGCTGCGGGAAGCGCTTGCCCACCTCGTTCGCGGAGATGAGCAGCACCGTGTCCCCCTTCGCGAACGCCCCGTCCAGGGTCCCCGGCTGGCTGTAGTCCACCCGGCGCACCTGCACCCCGCGCGCTGCCAGGTCCTTCGCCTTGTCCGGGTCCCGCACCGCCACCGCGACCTGGTTCGCGGGCACCTTCTTCAAGAGCCCCTCGACGACGAACCGCCCCAGCTTCCCCGTGGCTCCAGTGACGACGATCATGACCCGTGCCTCTTTCTTCCCGCGCCGTGCGCGTGGATTCGGACTGGCACTTACCCTAACGGGGGTACTCACTTTCCGTAAGTACGCACCTTGTGGTAAGTGTCAACCATGAAGGCAAGCAAGGGCAGCGCACTGCTGGCGAAGGTGAAGCAGCGGGGGGACCTGTACGCGGCCGTGTGTCCGTCGCGCGGGGTGCTGGAGCACCTCACCAGCCGCTGGGGCGTGCTGGTGCTCATCGCGCTGCGGGAGGAGGGCACCCACCGCTTCAGCGAGCTGCGCCGCAAGGTGGGCGGGGTGAGCGAGAAGATGCTCGCCCAGACGCTCCAGGCCCTGGAGCAGGATGGCTTCGTGCTGCGCGAGGCCCACCCGGTGATTCCCCCCCATGTGGACTACAGCCTCACCCCCCTGGGCCAGGAGGTCGCCGAGCACGTTAAGGGCCTGACCACCTGGATTGAAGACAACCTGCACCGGGTGCTCACCGCCCGGACCCAGGAAGTCCGCCGCAAGAAGGCCTCCTGACCCGGCAGGCGGCCCACGCCCCCTCCCCCGGACGCCGGCCGGCGGAACGGACGAAAGCGAAGGGCCGGGGCTCGCGTTAAGACTGCCTCCGTGCCCGTCGACACCCCGCTCCAGGTCCGCATCCTCGATGCCATCCACGACGTCCCGGCCGCGCGGTGGGACGCGCTCGTCGCCCCCGGTGCGCCGCCCTTCGTGCGCCATGCGTGGCTGTCCGCCATGGAGGAGAGCGGCAGCGCCACCGAGGACACCGGCTGGGCCCCGCACCACCTGACGCTGTGGCGGGGCAAGACGCTGGTCGCGGCCGCGCCCGCCTACCTCAAGTTCCACAGCATGGGCGAATACATCTACGACTTCGGCTGGGCCAACGCCGCCGCCCAGCTGGGCGTGGAGTACTACCCCAAGCTGCTCGTGGGCGGCCCCCTGTCCCCCGCCACCGTGCCGCGCTTCCTCATCGCCCCGGGCGAGGACGCCCCCGCCCTGCGCCGCGCGCTCCTGGAAGCAGCGGTGGCCAGCGCCGAGGACGCGGGGTGCTCCGGGGTGCACGTCCTCTACCCCACCGACGAGGAGGCGGACTTCCTGGAGGAGGCCGGGCTCGCGCGCCGCATCACCCTCCAGTTCCACTGGAAGAACCCCGGCTATCAAAGCTACGACGACTACCTGGCGCGCTTCGACTCCAAGCGCCGCCACCAGCTCAAGCGCGAGCGCGCCGCCGCGGCCACCCAGGGCATCCAGCTGCGCACCGTGCGGGGCGCGGACCTGGGCCCGGAGCACGCGAAGCGCGCGTACACCTTCTATACCTCCACCTGCGAGCGCCACGCCTGGGGCCAGGTGCAGCTCACCCCGGGCTTCTTCGACCGCGTGTTCCAGCACCTGCCCCAGTCCGTGGAGCTGGTGGAGGCGGTGAGGGACGGCCACGTCATCGCGGGCGCCTTCAACCTGGTCACCCCGGAGCGGCTCTACGGCCGCTACTGGGGCTGCACGGAGGAGCACCCCTTCCTGCACTTCAATGTCTGCCTGTACCAGTCCGTGGACGACTGCATCCAGACGGGCCGCAAGGTGTTCGAGCCCGGCGCGGGCGGCGAGCACAAGGTGTCCCGCGGCTTCGAGCCCACCGCCGTGCACAGCGCCCACCTGATTTTCGACAAGCGCCTGGACAAGGCCGTGCGGGGCTTCCTGCGCATGGAGCGCCAGCGCCTGACGCCCGCGGTGGAGGAGGCCGAGCGCATCTGCGGCCTCAAGCCGTGGAACCCCGCGCCCCCCGTCGCCCCCGGGTCCACCGGAACCTGAACCCGCACCGGAAGTCGTGGGAACCCCGAGCGTCTGTCCGCCAGCCCACCGGCCGGATGACGACGGCGCTCGGTTGAAGTTGTGAAATCGGGGTGAACCTCTAGAGTCCGCCCCCATGAAAGTCCCGGAGACAGAGGAAGACTTCATCCAGTGGTACGAAGACTGCTGGGCCGACCGTGACGAGGTGGAGTACCCGAAGCTGTTCGGCACCATCCGCGAGGAAGTCGACCTCCTGGAAGGTACCGGCGTGCTGGAGGGGTGGCTGGAGAGCGAGCTGGCGCAGGGTCAGGCGTTGGATCCGAACTGGCTCCCCATGGGCGTGCGCGTTGCGCCCCCCAGCACCGAGCACCCCTACTGGACCTACGTCACGAGCGGCCTGTCAAACCCCTTCACGGTGTCGCCCGGCGAGGAGCTGGCGGACGATGCGCGCAGCGGCCTGGGCTACGAGATGGTCATCCACACGCCCGAGGAGGAGCGCTGGCCCGTGCTGCGCCTCCTGGACATGATGGCCTACAACCTCGTGTGCGCCCGGCTGTTCGCCATGGGCCACCGCTACCCGGTGGACGGCACCCTCACCGGCGGTGAGACGAAGCTTTCGGGCTTCGTGTTCGTGAAGGACGCCACGCGCCCCAGCCACTTCACCCTGCCCAGCGGCCAGGTGGAGCTGCTCACGCTGGTGGGCGTGACGAAGAACGAGATGGCCTTCTCGCGCTCCAATGGCATGGACAAGCTGCTGCAGAAGCTGGCGGACCCGGCGAACCCGAGCACCGCGTACATCACCCGGCCGGAGCGCGAGGAAGCGAAGCTGTAGTCCCCCCTTCAGGGGCCTGCCTGACCTGCCTTCGCGCGCGGGGTGCCGGACGACGACCCCGGGCGCGGAGGCGAGGAGTCCACGAGCGCGAGCAGCAGGCCCGGCTCGAAGGGCTTGTCGATGCGCGGCAGGGGCACGGCCTGGAGGAACGTGCGGGCGCGCTCGGTGAAGCTGCCGCCCGTCATGAACACGAAGCGCGACAGCAGCTCCGGCCTGCGCCGCGACAGCTCCGCGTGCACGTCCATCCCGGTCAGGTCCGCCATCATCAGGTCGCAGAAGACGCGGTCGAAGGCGTCGTCCTGCTCCAGCAGCGCCAGGGCCTCCCGGCCGCTGTGGGCCACCACCACGTCGTGCTGCCGGCCGAGCATCCGCCGCAGCACGGCGGTGAGCTGCGGCTCGTCGTCCACCACCAGCACGCGCTTGCGCCGGGGCCCGTCCGCCTCGCGCACCGCGGGGACCTGGGGCTGCACGGAGGCCTCCGCCACGGGCAGCCGCACCTGGAAGGTGCTGCCCATGCCCGGGATGCTGGTGGCGGTGAGCTCCCCGTGCATGCTGCGCACGAGGCCCAGGCAGATGGACAGCCCCAGCCCGGTGCCCTCGCCCAGCGGGCGCGTGGTGAAGAACGGCTCGAAGGCGCGCTGGAGCACCTCCGGCGTCATGCCCAGGCCGGTGTCGGACACCTCCACCAGCACCCACGCGCCCTCGCGGCGGGTGGTGACCGTCACCCGGTGACCTTCGAAGTCGCCGGTGGGGATGGCGTGCGCGGCGTTGATGAGCAGGTGCAGGAACACCTGGCCCAGGCGCGCTTCGTGGGCCAGCGCCTGGGGCACCTGCCCGAAGCAGCGCTCCACCTGGGCGCGGCTGCGCAGGTGGGTCATCGCCAGGGAGATGCCGAACTCCAGCGCCGTGTGCACGTCCACCGGGGACAGGCGCAGCTCGTCCGCGCGGGCGAAGGTCTGGAGGTCGCGCACGATGACGCGGATGCGCTCGGCCCCCTCGCGCGCCTCGCGCAGGGCCTCCAGCGCCTCGCCCAGCGACGCCTGCACCGCGGGGCCGGCGCCGGCGCGGCGGGCCAGCGCCGTGAGCTGCTCCACCGCGAACTGGAGGTTGCCGGCGACGTAGGACAGGGGGTTGTTGATTTCGTGGCCCACGCCCGCGGCGAGCTGGCCCGCCATGGCCAGCTTCTCCGACTGCACCAGCCGCTCCCGCGCGGCCATCAGCTCGTGCGTGCGGCGCTGGGCCAGGGCCTCCGCCTCCAGCCGGCCGGAGTGCTCGCGGGCGAGCAGCGCGTCGCGCTCCGCCTGGACGCGCTTCTTGTCGGTGACGTCGCGCGCGTAGGCGGAGATGTTGCGGCCGCTCGACCAGGTGTGCACCTCGTGCCAGCGCTCCCGCGCGGTGCGCAGCTCGAAGAGGCGGTAGCCCTCCTCCGTGGCCACCTCGCGCAGCGCGCGCTCCATGGGCGTGCCGCACATCTCCGGGCACGCCTCCCACAGCACGCGGCGGAAGAGCGTCTCCTGGGTGTGTCCGGTGAGCGCGGCGGCCTTGCGGTTCACGTAGGTGATGCGCCAGTCCGTATCCACGGTGAAGAAGGCGTCCGGCATGCTCTCCAGCACGTCGCGCACCCAGTCCAGCGTGTCGCGCAGCCCCTCCTCCATCCGCTGGGCGCTGGTGACGTCGCGCAGCCGCACCAGCACCCCGTCGCGCAGGGGCACGGCGGTGCTCTGCAGCCAGACCTCCCCTTCGGCGAAGTTGTCCGCGCGCGGCCGGCCGGACTCCACCACCTGGCGCAGGACGTCCATGCGGTCCGCCAGCCCGTCCGGCGCGGACACCTCGCCCAGGCGCCGTCCGCGCAGGAACTCCGCGTCATGGCCCAGCGCGCGCGCGGCGGCGGGGTTCGCCCACAGCCACTCGAAGTCGATGATGGCGCCGACGTCGGAGCGCACGGCGCGCAGCACCATGCAGGCCTCGGGGTGCTCTCGCTCGGCCTCTTCGAGCGCGGCCAGGAGCGAATCCGGGAGCGGAAGGGCCACGGTCGTGTCGGTCGCGGACATCCGCCTCCTCCGGCGCATCCTGTGGGGACGGAAAGACTCCCCCTGACAGGATATCCTGCGTGGCCCGGGCCCTGACCCAACCCCCGGGGCCCCGCATGTCGCCACGAATCGCACGGCGGCTCAAGTGAGGGTCCTCCCGTACGCGAATTTCACACCAGTCTTGATTTGCATGTAATTGGGACACGAACGAGGTGGCCTACCAGGGGGGCCAAGGCAGGCGGACTACCTCCTGAGAGGGATGGGCGGAGCCGGGCGCCTCTTGAAAGGGCTCCCAGGCCACCGGGACGTCGGCCACACTCGTCTCCGACCATGCGCCCCACCCTCATCACCCACGTCGCCTTCGAAGCGCTGCACCTGCCCCTCACGGAGCCCTTCGCCATCGCCACGGGCGCGCAGCACGCGGCGGAGAACGCGCTCGTGCGCGTGACGCTCGCGGACGGCACGGTGGGCCTGGGCGAGGCGGCGCCCTTCACCGCCGTGAGCGGGGAGACCCAGGCGAGCACCCTCGCCGCGCTGGAGTCGGTGCGGGGGCTGCTCCTGGGGCGGGACGTGCGGGCGTGGCGACCGACGTCGGAGGCGCTGGCGGATGCGCTCGCGCTCGCCCCGTCCGCGCGGTGTGGCGTGGAGATGGCGCTCCTGGACGCGCTGGCGCGGCACCACCGCGTCCCCCTGCACGTCTTCTTCGGCGGGGCGGGCACCGCGCTGGACATCGACATGACCGTCACGGCCGGGGACGTGGCGCACGCGGTGGCGTCCACGCGCGCCATCCTGGGGCGGGGCATCGACACGCTGAAGGTGAAGGTCGGGGCGCTGGCTCCGGACGCGGACGCGGCGCGGCTGGTCGCCATCCACCAGGAGGCCCCGAAGGCGCGGCTCTTCGCGGACGCGAACGGCGGCTACGACGTGGCGGAGGCGCTGGCCTTCCTCAAGGAGTTGGAGCGGGCGGACGTGCCGCTGTCGCTGTTCGAACAGCCCGTGCCCGCCGCCGACTTCGCGGGGCTCGCGGAGGTGACGCGCCGCTCGAAGGTGCCGGTGTGCGCGGACGAATCCGCGCGGTCGTCCCGGGACGTGCTGCGGCTCATCCGCGAGGGCGCCTGCCACGCCATCAACATCAAGACGATGAAGTGCGGGATGGTGGAGGCGATGACGATGTGGAGCCTCGCGCGCGCGGCGGGGCTGGAGCTGATGGTGGGCGGCATGGTGGAGAGCGTGCTCGCGATGAGCGCGTCCGCGCACCTGGCCGCGGGCCTGGGCGGCTTCACCTACGCGGACCTGGACACGCCGCTGTTCATCGCGAGCCACCCGTTCCAGGGCGGCGCGCACTACGCGGGCTCGCGGCTGACGCTGGACGCGGACGCACCGGGCCACGGCGTCACGCTGCGCTAGCGCCGCTTCACGCTTCTTCACACGGGCTGTTTCCCGAGTGACGGCGGGGAGGTCGCGCGCCGGGCGGGGTGGCGAACGCGGCGGGCGCGGTTAGGGATGAGGGGTCCATGTTGGATGCGCCCCCTTCATCGCAGCGGCTGGCCCTCGTGTCGGAGGACCCCCTGGCCCGGGGTGCGCTCGCACGGACCTTGAGCGACCAGGGGGAGGGCTGGACGGTCACGGCCTCCGGCACGCAGGTGGAGCTGGAGACGGCGCGGGGCGGACCGCCCGACGTGGTGCTCTGGGACACGGGCCTGCGGCTGACGGAGGGCGCGGCGCCGGACCTGGGCGCGCCGGTGCTGGCCCTGGTGACGGACGAAGCGGCGGGAGAGCTGGCGCTGGGCGCGGGGGCACGCGGGCTGCTCTTCCGCGACGTGGCGCCCGGAATGCTCGTGGCCGCGCTGCACGCCGTGGCGCGCGGGCTCACGGTGTTCGAACCCGGGCTGTCCCAGGTCCGCGCCGCGCCGCGAAGCACGGCCCCAACAGGCGCACCGGCGCACGACGCGCTGACGCCGCGCGAGCGCGAGGTGCTGGGCCTGCTGGCGGAGGGCCTGTCGAACAAGGCCATCGCGGACCGGCTCGCCATCAGCGAGCACACGGCCAAGTTCCACGTCAACGCGGTGCTGGCCAAGCTGGGCGTGCAGCGGCGCACGGAGGCCGTGGTGCGCGCCGCGCGGCTGGGGCTCGTGACGCTCTGACGCGAAGTCGCGCGTCAGGGCTCCACGAGCTTGCCCAGGTGCTCCCACTCGTGGGCCACGCTCTCCTTCATCCAGTCCCGGAAGAGGGACGGCAGCGGCCACCGGGTGATGAGGATCTGGTTGGAGGCGGTGCGGATCGCCTCTCCCTGCCGGAGCTCCGAGGCCGCCAGGGCGCGCTGCGCCTCATCCCCCATCAGCTCGGCCCCCTGCTCCATGAGCCGGAACCCCAGCTGGTGCTCCAGCAGCGTGGGCCCGGAGGCGATGCGTCCTCCCAGCGTCCACACCGACCGGCCCAACCGCATCCGCTCCTCGGCGGAGAGCCGGTCCTTCGTCACGTCCACCCGCGTGAGGAGCCAGAACGGCGCGGCCGTGTGGATCGACATCACGGCGGCCATGAAGGGGCCGGCGCCGGGATGGGTGATCCCCGAGGCCCTGAACCGTCGCTCCGCGTCCGCGTACGCCTGGGACATCGTCGTGCGGGTGTACAGCGGCAGGGACGCAAGGCGCTCCAGCGCCGCCATCTCCTCCGGCGTGAGCGGCGCCTCCAGGGAGGTGTCCACCAACAGCAGCATCAACGGCAGCTCGGACTCGCGCGCCTCGGCGGCGGCGAGCGGTGCCAGTCGCTTTCGCAGCACCTGTCGCGCCCGGGCGCGGACCTCCGGCTGCCGGTCCTCGCGGTGCTGGAAGTATTGCAGGGCGGAGAGCATCAGCCTGGGGTCCTGCAACTCCAAGAGGTGGTCGGCGAGCCATCGCTCCTGGTCCTCGGTGCCGTCGTCGGCCAGCATGGCGACGAGGCGATCCTCCGCGGACTCCGTTCGCTCCCAGACCGTGGGGGAGACGGGCGCCGTCCACATCGTGAGGTTCGTCGCCAGCCCTTCCTTCTCCAGGTCCGGCGCCCCCGCGTCCACCCACGCCCGCCGCATCGCTTCGCTCCACCCGGGCACCGGCGTCCGGCGGCGCTCCTCGATGAGCTCCTGGAGGATGTGCGTCTCCGGTTGCCTCGGGGCCACCGCGTCCAGGCGCGCCACGCTCCGGGTCGCGGCGTCCAGGTCGCCCTGCTCCAGGAACAGGCAGGCCTGGACCACCAGGGCCGCCGGGTTGCCCGGGGCGTCCTCCAGCACGTGGGTGATGGCTTTCTGCGCACCTGCCAGGTCGTCCACCCAGATCCGATCCACGGCCTCGCGGATTCGGGCCTCGGCGCGCCGCTCCGCGCTGAACGGAAGGGACGCGCAGGACAGCAGCACCGAGAGGGACGCCAGGGACAGGGCACGCCAGAGGACCTTCATCGCTCCAGCCTACTGGAGGACCGGGCAGCCTCCATCCATTCCCCCACCCCCTCGCCCACGGGCTAGAGTCCACGGCCTCCATGGCCAACCAGGATTGGGTTTCGCGCCTGCTCACCGGGCGCGCATCGGCGGACAAGGGCCTCAGCGTCCACCTGTCCGAGCGCGACGGCGGCAGCCTCCACGACAAGATGCGGCAGGCGTACTGGTGGATCACCAACAACGCCGTCATCTGCCCCTACTACGACATCGAGTTCGGCGGCACCGCGGCGCTGAAGAACGCCGCCGGGGACGAGGTGCACCTGCCGGAGGACATGAGCTACAGCTCCTTCGTCCTCATCCCGCTGCTCACCCTCTTCACCTGCCGCCGCGCCCTGCTCGTGGGCGGCCCGGGCCGGGGCAAGACGACCTCCGCCATCCTCATGGCGCTCCTGTCCGGCATGGGCCGCGAGGACGTGCACCGGGGCATCCAGCGCGGGCATCCGCAGCTGTCCATCGCGGACCTGCTGGGCGCGCCGCTGCCGTCGGACATGCTCAAGGCGGAGGACCTGTCCGCCGTCAAGGTGAGCTGGCGCAAGTGGATCAGCCAGCGCGTGAAGATCATCGACGAGTACAACCGCATCCCCACGAAGACCCAGTCCGCCCTGCTGTCGCTGCTGGGCGAGGGCTACGCGGAGATGATGGACCAGTACGTCTACACCGGGCGCTCGTCCTGGTTCCTCACCGCCAACGACGACCAGGGCGGCGGCACCTTCCAGGTCATCGAGGCGCTCAAGGACCGCATCGACGTGGTGGTGCGCGCCGTGCCGTTCAACTCCGGCTTCGTGGACACGCTGCTCCAGCGCATCGAGTCCGACAAGTCCCCGGAGGAGCTGCTCCCCAAGGACATCGTCTTCACGCCGGGCGAGCTGGAGAAGGCCTACAACGCCATCCTCGCCGTGGAGGTGCCCAAGGGCGCCCTGGAGCGCGTGGCCTTCTTCCTGGGGCAGCTCGACTTCTGCCGCATGGCGTCCCCGCGCTTTGAATTCAAGCACAAGGACACGCTGAAGCTCGCCGGGCAGACGGTGGCCGCGGTGTGCAACGAGCAGTGCCCCTTGGACAAGAAGGTGCACCTCTGCACGCAGACGGAGAACGGCACCAGCGTGCGCGCGTACCAGACCATCCTGCACTTCGCGAAGGCGCTCGCGTTCTTCCGGGGCCACCGCGCGGTGGAGCTGGAGGACTTCCGGCAGATCATCCCCTGGGTGCTGCACGAGAAGCTCACCCCCAACGCGCGCAGCCCCTTCTTTGAAGGCAAGGGCAACAAGCTGCTGCTCCAGGACCGCGTGGCGTGGATCCGCAACATGTTCGACATGGCCATGGCCCGCTACGGCACGCACGCGCCGCTGCGCCAGAAGGTCTTCCAGCTGCGCACGGAGCTGGACCTGGGCCTGTCCGGCGTGGACCTGCGCACCACGGAGAAGCGCCTGTCCGCCGTCACCGTGCTGATGAACGAGCTGATGTCCCGCCACGAGCTGTCCGGCCCGGTGTACGAGGACATCATCCACTTGAAGTCCCTCTACAGCCGCTACCGCAACTACGCGACGTGGCTGAAGGAGAACCCGGGCGGTCAGCCATGAGCGAGTTCATCGACACCGTGGAGAAGGAGGCGCGCTCGCGCTTCGTGCGCTGGGACAAGGCGCTGTGGCAGGGCTTCATCTCCGGCCCGGTGGCGCGCATGGGCCAGGGGCTGGCGGCCTCCGGCACGGACGCCGTCCAGGGCGAGGAGCTGCTGCGCGACTACCTGCGCCTGGGCGCCGAGGGCATCGGCCTGGGCTACCTGTACCCGGCGTCCGCGGGCCGGCAGAACTTCTTCACGCTCGCGTGGTCGGAGCTGGTGCCCCGGCTGCTGCCGGCGCTGGCCCATGAGCGGCGGGCCGCGGCGCTCGCGCGGATGTGGAACCTGAGCGAGAACCTGGAGTCCGCGCCCCCGTGGGTGCAGCGCCTGTTCTGCCGCGTGGGCGCGAACCTGCCCTCGCTGGACGACATCGAGGGCCACCTGCACGCCATCGCCAACGAGGCGATGGAGCCTCCCCCCGAAGCGCTGGGCGACACGTCCACCGCGCTGTGGGTGGACCTGTCGCAGGAGGACAGCCGCTTCATGCCAGGGGAGGTGCACTTCCTCGCGCCCACCGTGGTGTGCGTGCACGACCGGCACCGCGCCACCGCCGCCGGCGGACGCGACGCGGCCACCCAGGGGGTGTGGCTCTCGAAGAAGCCCATGCTCCTGGGCCCCATGGGCTGCAATGAGCGGCTGGAGCCCACGCTCGTGACCGTCAAGGCCATCACGTCGCTGTCGCAGCGCGACCCGCGCGCGGGCGACTGGTACAGCACCCTGAGCAACGAATGGCGCGCGGTGGCCACGATGCACACGTCCCAGTGGCTGGCGGTCATCCTGCCGGTATGACCCGCCGCGCGGCCTTCACCCCGGAGGAGGTGGAGCGGTGCTGGCGCGACGCGCTGGCGCTGTGGGACGTGCGCGTGCAGTTGAGCCCGCCCGAGCCGCACCAGCCCTTCCGCCCCGACAAGGACGCGAAGGACGAACCGCTCGCGTACATCGACATGGTGCGCCGGCAGGTGTTCGTCCACTTCGAGCTGCTGGACCGGATGGGCGCGCGCGACAGCCTCACCGCCGTGCTGGCGCACGAAATCGGGCACCACGTCCGCTTCCCGCACACGCTGGGGTGGGACGCGGAGCTGCGCGTGCTGGAGCAGCGGCTGCTGCCCGGACTGGGCCAGTCGCTCACCAACCTGTTCTTCGACCTCCAGGTGAACGAGTTCGTGGGGCGCACCCACGCGGAGGCGCTGTGCGAGGTGTACCGGGGCTTCCTCCGCGCGCCGGAGCCGGGACAGGACAAGGCCGGCGGGACGACCCCGCTGTTCTGCTTCTACCTGGCCCTCTACGAGGAGCTGTGGCGCAAGGAGCCCGGCGACCTCGTGCCCAGGGGGCGCCTGGAGACGCTGGAGCGGGACTACCCGGGCTTCCGCAGCCAGGCGCGCCTGTTCGTGCAGACGTTCTACGCGCTGCCGGATCCACGTCTGCAGTTCCTCTACTTCTGCGCCGCGTTCATCCGCTACATCGACGAGCCCGGCAAGACGCGCTTCCGCATCCCGCTGGCCGGGGACGTCCCCGACCCGGACGAGGATGACCTGGACGCGGCGGTGCAGGCCGGCGGCCGGTGGGCGGGCGCGCTGGCGGAGGCCCAGGAGCAGGGCTGGCTGGACGCGACGCACGACACGAAGGACGCGGATCCGCTCACCACCATCGGCCGCGTGACGAACCACGTGCCCGGCAAGGGCGGCGGAAAGCTGCGCCGGGCCCTGGTCGCGCGGCACTACCGGCGGCTGGTGGACCGGCACATCCTGAAGCTGCCCTCCGACCCCGCGAAGCCGGAGCCGTACCTGCGCACGACGCCGGAGGCGTGGGAGTACGGCGACGACCCGTCCACCATCGACTGGACGCTCACGGTGGTGACGCAGGGCCACCTGGCGGCCATCTCCCCGCTGCGCCGCGAGCTGGAGGCGGACCTGCCCCCTCCGTCGGACCTGGGCGTGCCGGCGCTGGAGCTGTACCTGGACACCAGCGGCTCCATGCCCAACCCCGAGCACCAGCTCAACGCGATGACGCTGGCGGCGCAGGTGCTGGCGGCGTCCGCGCTGCGCAAGGGCGCCACGGTGCGCGGCATCGTGTATTCGGACCGCCAGCCCCTCGTCTCCCCGTGGATGTACGACGAGGAGACGGCGCGCGACTTCCTGCTGCACTACATCGGCGGGGGGACGTGGTTCCCGGTGGAGGAGATGTCGGCGTTCGCCGAGGAGCGACCGGACGTGATGCGGGTCATCATCTCCGACAGCGACTTCCTGTCGAACATGCAGGACAAGGGGGCGCTGGAGCGCCTGGCCCGAGCGGTGAAGAAGTCGCGCCGGGTGGTGGCCTTCCTCGCGGTGCCGGAGGAGCAGCGCGCCCGGCAGGTGCTGGCGCCGGTGCTCGCGGACAAGCGCTTCCGGCTGGCGACGGTGCAGTGGATGTCTGAGTTCGGTCCCGCCGCCGCGGCGCTGGCCGATGCCTTGTTGGAGAAATGATGGCGTTCTCGCTCGCACACCTTCGTGAACAACTGGCGGCCTCGCCCATCGTGTCGCCGTATCCACACGACCTGGCGGTGGCCATCCTCTGCGACACCTTCCGCCAGGGCAGCCAGAAGCCGCCCTCCCAGGCCGAGTGGGAGAAGCTGGAGAAGCGGGTGAAGAACCCGCTGTTCCGCGAACAGGTGGGCATGCTCGCGCACGTGCTGGTGTCGTCGGACCTGCGCAAGAAGACGGTGCTCTACCTCACCGCGGACCGCACGCCGCTGGCGCGCCTCCAGCAGTTCTTCGAGGAGGTGCATCCGCTGACGGCGGAGATGGTGCGCTCCAACGCCTTCCGCCAGGAGGAGTTCCTGCGCAAGTGGGTGTCCGCCCTGGGCGCGGACATCGAGGGTGAGACGGAGCAGGAGTCGAAGCGCCGCCTGAAGGACCTGGACTACCGGCAGGCCGTCACGGACCTGCGCAAGGTGGAGGAGGCGCGCAAGCAGGAGGCGGACCGGCGCACGAAGATGTTGCAGGAGGCCCAGCAGAAGGACGCCGAGGCGCGGGGCTGGCGCGAGTGACGCTGGCGGTCGCGCCCCGGGCCCGCATCCGCCGCGACGCCCAGACCCAGCGGCCCCACCTGCCGTGGGCGCTGGACGTGGCGGCGGGGCTCGCGCGCGGCGCGTCCACGGCGGACGAGGCCGTGGCCCGCGCGGCGCTGGAGTCGCGCCTGGGGTGGCTTCGCGGTGCGCTCCAGGGTTCGCCCTACTACCTGCGCGTGCTGCGCGAGGCGGGGCTGCACCCGGGCGACCTCCAGCGGCTGGAGGACCTGCGGCACTTCCCGGCGCTGGACCGCGCGACGCTCGCGCGCCACTGGGAGGACGTGCCCACGCTGCCCGCCGCGTCCGACGAGTGCGTGGTGGTGAAGAGCTCCGGCACCACGGGCGACCCGGTGAACGTGCTCAGGGACCGGCGCGACTGCCTGCTGATGTGGGCCGTGCTGCGCTTCTTCACCGAGCACACCGGCACGGTGCCGCCGCCGCGTCCGCGCGTGGTGTTGCTGGACGTGCTGCCGGGCGGGTTGGAGTACTCGGTGCGGCTGCCGCTCTTCCACGACGGCGCCCTGCACCGCGTCTCCGTGCTGCGCGACGACGCGGTGGCGCGGCTGCGACGGGTGCGCGCGGCCATCGTCTTCTCCGACCCGGAGGGCCTGCGCTGGCTGCTGGCGCACCCGGAGGTGCCCGCGCCGCGACTGGTGCTCACCTCCGCGCAGCACCTGCCCCGGGCGCTGCGCGACGCGTGGGAGCACGGGCGGGGCGTGCCGGTCCTCAACTACTACGCCTCCACGGAGACGGGGCCGCTCGCGTGGGAGTGCCGGCGGGACGCGAACGCGGGCCACTTCCACGTGCTCGCGCCGGACGTCTGGCTGGAGCCGGACGGGGCGGAGGTGGTGGTGACGCGGCTGCGGCCTGGCGTGCTGCCGCTGCTGCGCTACCAGCCGGGGGACACGGGCACCGTAAGCAGGGATGCGTGCGCCTGCGGCTTCCATGGCTGGACACTGACGGGCTTTGGCGGACGTGGGGCCTGCGCGTTCCACACCCCCACGGGACGCAGCGTGGATGCGTGGTCCCTGGCGTGGGTGTTCAAGCATCACCCGCTGCGCGCCTTCCGGCTGACGCAGGTGTCATGGGAGGGCTTCACGCTGGAGCTGACGGACGCGCCACCGGACAGCGTGGGCCCGCTGTGTGAGCGATTGAGCGCGGCCTTGCGCAACCTGGGCTGGGCCGCGCCCGTGGTGACGGCACGGACGTGGGGCGCGCAGGCACCACCGCCGGCCGCCAAGCCGCTCCCCTTCCGCAGCGAGCTGCCGCTTCCGGGGTGAGGCCGGCCGGCCATTCGGTCGTTTGCCCTGGACTCCCACGGTCCGCATGAAGACCCTCCCGGGAAGGACCCCCATCGTGAGGATGCACGCCATGGAGACTCGGAAGCTGGGCAAGCAGGGCCTCGCCGTTTCGGCCCTGGGCCTGATGCAGGGCCTGACCCGACCCAACACTCCGGCCAGCAAGGAAGCCCGATGAGGGCCCAGCCCCAGGTAGGCTGAACCGAGTCCATGCCCGCCCCTTCGACGTCCGCATCCCGGGCCCCCCTGCCCCCACCGGCACCCTCCCTCGTTCCGGCGTCCAGCCAGACGCCAGGGACCCTCCCGGCGCATGAGGGTTCCCGCTTCCTGCGCTACGGGGTGGCGGTGGCGAGCGTGGCGCTGGCCTTCGCCGTCCAGCAGGGGCTCTGGTCGATCACCCATGGCATGCCCTTCCTCGCCTTCTTCGCCGCCGTGATGTTCTCGGGGTGGCGGGGCGGGTGGGGGCCAGGGCTCGTGGCCACGGGCTTGTCGCTGGTGACGGTGGACTACTTCTTCCTGACGCCCGTGCACACCTGGAAGGTGCTGCCTGGAGCCCTCTTCCAACTGAGCCTCTTCCTGGCGCTGTCCCTCTTCGTGACGATGCTCAACGCGCGCCTGCGAAAGGCCAACGCGGAGCGCGCCACCCTGCTGGAGCGCGAGCGCGCGGCCCGCGCCGCCGCGGAGTACGAGCGCACGCGCCTGCGCGAGCTGTTCATGCACGCCCCCGCGCACCTGGCCATCTTCCGCGGGCCGGACCACCTCTTCGAGCTGTCCAACCCCCTCAACTCCGCGATGCTGGGCAACCCGGACCTGCTGGGCAAGCCCGCGCGGGAGGTGGGGACGAAGGAGGAGGCCGAGCGCATCTCGCGGCTGCTGGACACCATCTACGCGACGGGCGAGCCCTTCCAGGGCAAGGAGATCCCGCTCCAGTTGAAGCAGCCGGACGGCTCCGTGCGCGAGTACTACTTCGACGTCACGTACACGCCCACGCATGACACCCAGGGCCGGGTGGATGGCGTCGCCGGCTTCGGCTTCGACGTGACGGAGCACGTGAAGGCCCGGGCGCGGGCGGAGCAGCTGGCGCGCGAGCTGTCGCACAACGAAGAGCACCTGCGGCTGCTGGCGGGGGCCAGCTCCTTCCTGGCCACGTCGCTGGACTACGAGGCCACGCTGCACAACGTGGTGCGGCTGGCGGTCCCCACGCTGGCGGACTGGTGCATCGTCGACATGGCGATGGAGGACGGCACCTACAAGCGGATGGAGGTGGCGCACGCGAGGACGGAGTCGGAGGCGCTCGCGGAGCGGCTGCGGACGCCGCCCCCGGAGGCGTGCTGCTTCCCGATGACGGGCGCTGGAGCGCTGCTGAGCAAGGGGCAGGCCTTCTTCGTGGAGGACGTCACCGACGCGGCGCTCTTGAAGTTGACCGAGGACCCCGGGTGGATGGAGCTGCTGCGGAGCCTGAGGCTGCGCTCCTTCGCGGTGGTGCCCCTGGTGGCTCGCGAGCGCACGCTGGGCGTCATCAGCTTCGCCACCAGCCACGCGTCCGGCCGCCACTACACGATGGCGGACCTGCCCTTCCTCCAGGAGCTGGCGAACCGCGCCGCGCTGTCCATGGAGAACGCGCGGCTGTACCGGGAGGCGCGCGAAGCGGTGCGCCTGCGCGACGAGTTCCTGTCCATCGCGAGCCACGAGCTGAAGACGCCGCTCACGCCGCTCAACCTCAAGCTCCAGTCGCTGCGGCGGGAGATGGACCGCACCCCGGGCCCGGTGTCCCGCGCGCTGGTGGAGAGCTACCTGGAGGTGGGGACGCGGCAGTTGAAGAAGCTGGCGGAGCTGGTGAACGACCTGCTGGACGTGTCGCGCATCGCGTCCGGGAGGATGTCGTTGAACTCCGCGCGAGTGGACCTGGCGGAGCTGGTGCGCGACGTGGTGGCCTCCTACGAGGGCCCCGCGGCGCGCGCGGGCTCCGTGCTGCGGGTGGAGGGCGTGGACGCGGTGACCGAGGGCTGGTGGGACCGGCCGCGCCTGGAGCAGGTGGTGGTGAACCTGGTGGACAACGCCATCAAGTACGGCCAGGGGCGCCCCATCGACATCCGGCTGGAGACGCGGGACGGGCACGCGGTGTTGACGGTGCGGGACCAGGGCATCGGCATCGCGGCGGAGTCGCTGCCCCGGCTCTTCGGACGCTTCGAGCGCGCGGTGAGCGAGCGGCACTACGGCGGCCTGGGGCTGGGGCTCTACATCACGCGCACGCTGGTGGAGGCCATGGGCGGCACGGTGCGGGTGGAGAGCCAGTTGGGACAGGGCGCCGTCTTCACGGTGGACCTGCCGCTGCGGGCGGAGCAGCCCGCCGGGCTCCCTGCGCCGTCCTGACGTGCCGGCTCAGGGCGAGGCGCGGGGGCGCGGGAGCTGTGCGTGGGGCTCCCACGGGCCGCTGGAGCCCAGGCAGTGCCGGCAGGTGGCCAGCGGCGTGTCGCGCTCCAGGTAGGCCAGCAGGCGCGTCAGCAGCTCCGGGCCGTCCAGCGGGAGGCCATCGGCTTCAGCGAGCGCGGGCAGGTGCGGGTGCCGCGCGGCGAGCACGGTGGCGACGTGGGGTGGGCGGGTGCAGGTGAAGAAGCGGCCCTGGTAGACGAGGTGGCAGCGGTGCTTGAGCCAGCACTTCGCGAAGACGTCCTGGACCTCCGCGTCGGAGTCCAGCGGCGCGTCCGGGGTGATGCGCTGGAAGGCGTCGATGGACTTCACGGTGAGGTGGACACCGTGGCGTTCGCAGCGTTCGGTGATGCGGGCGATGGAGCGCTCGGGCAGGGGCGCGGAGGTGTAGACGGACAGGGTCATCCGGTCGAGCCGCTCATAGACGGCGTCGGGGGCGCTCTGGGCGAGGAAGCCGTTGGTGGTGATGGACACCTGTTCGCAGATGCCGGAGGCGCGCACGGCGTCGAGCACGGCGGGCAGGTCCGGGTGGAGGAAGGGCTCGCCGCCGGTGAGCTTGAAGACGTTGGGCTTGAGCACGCGCGCGAGCTTGCGCAGGTCCTCGCCCAGCGCCTCCGGCGCCACGGCCCACGCGGGCAGGTGCGGCGACAGCGGGCAGCACTGCACGCAGCGCAGGTTGCAATGCGTGGTGACGTGCGCCTCCAGGGACCAGGTGAGGACGCGGCTGTCGTGAAGCTCGTAGCGCACGGGGCCGGATTGTAGCCCCGAATCCGGGAGCGGACGGACCTCAGCTCGCGGTGAGGACCAACTGGTCCATGGCGCGCGTCATCGCCACGTAGAGCAGGCGGGCTTCCTCCTTGGCGTCGGGTCGCTCCGGCGAAGGACGTTTGAGACGAGGAATGGCGACGACAGGGAACTCGAGTCCCTTGCTGGAGTGGAAGGTCAGCACCTTCACGCTGGCCTCGCCCGGACTGAACGTGGATTGACCAGCCCCCTTGCCCACCCATTGAAGGGGAATGCCCATCCGGGTCAGGTGCTGGACGGCGGCACGGCCGATGTCAGCGCTGCGATAGAGGAGGGCCATCTCGTTCCAGACCCTGCCCTCCGCATGCAACTGCTGGAGGCGTCCCGCGATGTAGCGCAGCTCCTCGTGCAGGTTTGGCAGGGAGATGATCTGGGGAGTGGGTCCCCTCCGTCCCGCCGACTGGGGCTGGACAAGCGGAACCCCGTCATCATCCGCATCGCTGGGAGTCAGCACTTCCTGCGCGAAGGTCGCAGCGAACTGGAGGATGTCCGCGGTGTTGCGGTAGTTCAGCCGCAGGATGGTGGTGCGCCCCTGGGCCTGGATGCCGACGCTTCGGAAGCTGAAGCGCTTGTGCGGGTAGATGGCCTGGGCATCGTCATAGAGCAGCAGGAGCGCATTGGTGGACGGGTCCACCATCTGTGAGACGAGCTTGAACCATTCAGGCTGGAAGTCGTGCCCTTCGTCGATGAGCACCGCCCCGTACTGTGCCCGGGGAATCAGGCCGCGATCCACGGCGGCGATGACCCGTTGGACGAGTTGCTCGGCGTAGTCTCCGGGCGCCAGCCCCTGGGGTGGAAGTCCGACGTGGAAATGGCGGAGCTGGGCATGGCACCAGGAGTGGAAGGTCTGGATGACCACCTGTTGCGAGAGTCCGCGAGCCCGCAGCATCTGCTCCAGCCATCCGTAGAGCGGCTTGCCGAAACAGAGGACGAGGATGGGGCGATGGAGCGTCCTCGCCAGTTGCAGGCAGCGGTAGCCCAGGATCATCGTCTTGCCGGAGCCGGCGACCCCATGGATGACGCGGTGCCCCTCGCCCAGGCTGCGGGCCAGCTGCTCCTGCTGGAGGTCCATGATGCGGATGAGGTCCGGCACGGACAGCTCCATCTCCACCTGGACCGGCGCGGAACGGTCCAGCGGCTCGCTGCCAATGCGCAGCTCCGGGAAGATGTGCCACCGAATCCGATCCAACTGCGGCAGGGAGACAGGCTGAGTGGGAGCCCAGGGGAACATGTCCCAGAGCCGCTTCTGGAATTGCTCAGGGTCGACGTCCTCCGCCATCTCGTCCCGACAGATGACCCGGTGAGGGGGGAGCACCTCGCCCAGGTTCCCCTCGTCAAACTGCTTGCGGGTGATGTTCGAGAGGACGACCCCGTGGCTCCAGGGCAGCACCAGCCGGCCCCGATAGGGACCCTCAGGACAGACGAGCATCGGGTCGCGCTGGAGCCGCGTCGCGATCTCCTGGGCATAGGTGCGCGACTGTTCGAAGGGGTTGGCCACCTCCTTGGGACCCGTCTCCGTCATGAGGACGGCGCGCGCCTTGTCGAGGCTTCGCAGCGTGTCGCGCTTCCAGTCCTTCACTTCAAGGACCAGGAGTCCTCGGCGAGGATGTACGACGAGGAAGTCCGGGTGGTGTCCCGTTCCTCCAATGGGCACGTCGTACCAGAGGAGGTAGTCCGCTTCGAGCTTCTCCTCCAGCCTGCGGGCGAACCGCTTCTCACCGGCCTGCATCCGGCCGAGGCACTGACTCAGGGAGGGGATCAGCGTCGCCACAGGTGGAGGCTACCCGTCATGAGGAACAAGGGACAACACCCGGCATCTCGGCTTGGGTATCCATCGACCTGTGCCTTGAGCCGAACTGCTTTTCCGGTGGACGATCTTCACCGAGACGAGGATCCGCGCAATGCACTCCGGCAGACGTACGCCAGCGCGGACACCTGGGCGTAGTCAGCCGCTGCGTCCGCTCTTCTCACAGAACGCCAGCACCTGGGCGAACGGCCATTCGGTCAGGGTGCCGAAGAGCTTGTGGCCGCTGAGCTTCGCCTTGGACAACGCGGGGCTGCTCAGGCCGCAGAGGAAGCGCGCCGCCTGCCGTGGGTGGCCCAGCGCGTCCGGGTGCTTCGTGACAAGCGACCGGAACGTGGCCGTGTCCAGGTGTTCGCGCAGGTCCGGTCGGGGATGGGGCGGCGGCAGCACGCGGGCCACGCCCGTGCGGCAGAACGTGCAGTGTCCGCACGGGGCCTCCCGGTGCTCTCCGAAGTGGGCCACCAGCGCGTTGCTCTGGCACCCGTCATGCGTGACGAGCTTGAGCACCTCCCGCACCCGGGACACCTCCTGGGCTTCACGCTTCTGGAAGCGCTCCTGCAACAGGGACACGAGCGCTGATGCATCCTCGCGCTCGCGCAGCCGGGTGTAGCGCTGGCGGGGTTCGGCCACCTGCGTCTCCGCGTAGCCCTGCTCCTGGAAGTAGTCGAGCGCCTTCACGATGCGGTCGCGCGGCTGGCCCATCGCCTTGGAGATTTCAGCGGGGTCGAACGTGTACCAGGTGCGTCCCTTCTTCGCGTGCGCGAACAGGTCCTTCACGAAGCGCGCGCGCTCGCCCTGGAACTTCCCGATGAGCGCCTCCACCGTGCCCGTCGGCTGCACCTTGTAGCCCGCGTAGAACGGCGTGCCCTGGCGCAGTACGCCCTCCAGCTCCAGGTACGTCAGCGCCGTTCGCAGCACCAGCGGGCGCAGGTCGTGGCGGTTGCCCAGCGCGTACAGGTCCAGGTGCAGCTCGGGTCCGGAGGACAGCAGCTCCGTCACCAGGGCCTCCAGCGCCTCCGGCAGCGGCGTGTCCCCGAGCGCGAAGTTCTCCAGCGTGGGCACGTCGTCCGGACACACCAGCAGCTCCACCACGGAGGGCTTGCCGTCCCGGCCCGCACGGCCAATCTCCTGGCTGTAGCTCTCCAGGCCCTTGGGCAGGTTGTAGTGATACACGGCGCGCACGTCCGCCTTGTCGATGCCCATCCCGAACGCGATGGTCGCCACGACGATGCCCTTCGCGGAGTGGGTCCACGACTCCTGCACCTTCTCGCGGTCCTCCGACTCCAGGCCCGCGTGGTAGGCGCTCGCGGGCAGGCCTTCCGCGGACAGGCGCGCCGCGATGCGCTCGGCCGTCTTCTGAAGCGTGACGTAGACGATGGTGGAGCCGGGCGGACGGGACTTCAGCCGCTCCACCAACAGCGCGTCGCGCGCTTCGATGCCCGTGGGCGTCGTCTCCAGCGTGAGGTTGCCCCGGTAGAAGCCGGTGACGATGGCGTCCTGCTCCGGGATGCCGAAGCCCTCGCAGATGTCGTGCACCACCTGCGGCGTCGCGGTGGCGGTGAGCGCCAGGACGCGCTCGGCCTGCAGCGTCCGCGCCGCCTGCGCGAGCTTGAGGTAGTCCGGCCGGAAGTTGTGACCCCACTCGGAGACGCAGTGCGCTTCGTCCACCGCGAACAGCGAGATTCGAAGCTCGCTCAGCAGGCCCATGAAGCGCTCGTTGTTGAAGCGCTCCGGGGCCACGTAGAGCAGCTTCAGCGTCCCGTTCCGCAGGGACTCCGTCACCTCGCGCGACTCCTCCAGGGACAGGGATGAATCCAGCCGCGCCGCGCGGATGCCCTTGCGGTCCAGCGCGTCGATCTGATCCTTCATCAACGCGATGAGCGGCGACACCACCACCGTGAGTCCTTCGAGGAGCAGCGCGGGGAGCTGGTAGCACAGCGACTTGCCACCTCCCGTGGGGAACACCGCGAGCGCGGAGCCCTGGGGCTTCAGCAGCGCCGTGAGCACCTCGCGCTGTCCGGGCCGGAAGGACTCCAGGCCGAAGCGCTCCCTCAACACGACGTCCACCGCATCCTCCCGCATGTCCCGCCCTCCCCTGTTCACCTGAAGCGTTGTTCCCATCGCGTCCACGCTGCCAGGAACGCTCCCGAACCTTCTCGCGCCTGCGCATGCGATGCGAGCAGCACCTGTCATGGCGAGACGGGGCTCGGGGACGAGGGCATGTCCGCTTGGAAGCGAGGGTCGTGACTCTACATGAGCATGGCTCCGGCCCTTATGATGCTGCCCTGATGTCTCTCGGGCCCCCCGCCGCCTCGCCCTCCGGAAGGACGCACCTGCGTGGCCTGTCCGCCCGAGTGGTGCTCGACCTGCTGTGCCACACGCGCGCGGCCCATGCGGTGCCGGACTCCGGGCTCGCCGTGAGGCTGCCTCGCGTGATTCGGCCGGGGCACACGCGTGAAGACGAGGACGCGCTCGCGGCGCGGCTGCTGTCCGTCTGGTCCGACACCGTGCGAGCCCATGTGGAAGCCGGCCCCCACGAGGTGAGCCTGAGCGGTGGGGTGGACAGCGCGGCCCTGTGCGCGATGGTCGCGCGACATGCCCCCGGCCGGGTGCGCGCGTGGACCATGGACGTGCACTTCGCGGACGCGGTGGAGCGGAGCAACGCGCGGCGGATGGCACAGGTGACAGGGGCGGAGCTGGTGGACGTGCGCATCCCCGACGCCGTGCTGCCGGACCTGTTCGAGCAGGCGGTCCTCGCCAACCAGACCGTCATCCTCAACGCCCGCGCCGTGGCGAGCTTCGTCTTCTACCTGGAGGCCCTCCGAATGGGCGCGGGCCCCGTCCTCCTGAGCGGCGCGGGCGCGGACGAGGTCCTCCAGGGCACCCCGGGCGCCATGGCCTCCGCGAAGGCCCGTGTGGATGAAGACCGGGCCCTCGCCGTGGAGGTCTTGCGGCCCGGCGCGCTGGCCGCGCTGGTCGACGAGGCCCCGGTGCCCACGACGGGCCATGGCACTGTGGACAACTTGCGGGCCTCGTTCAGCGGCGACCCGCGCGATCATGAGGACGGCCTTGGAGCCCCTGGGGGGGCTGTGGACAACTCGGGAACACCTCTGGGGCAGGCCAAGGCCCGCGATCAGGAGTCGGCGGCCCGCGCTGCATCGCCCGCTGGGGAAACCGGGGCCGTTCCCTCTGGAACCCGTGGTCGCGATCAAACAGTGCCCCTGCGCGACGGGCTCCAGCCTGTGGACAACTTGAGGGGTGTTTCCGAGGGCGTGAACAGCGATCACGCTCCAGTATCCCCCCCTGTGGACAACCTGGGGGACGTGCTCGCGGCGCTGCCCGCTCCGTGGGAGCTGCCCCCGGTGGATGCGTCCGCATCCGGCGAGCTTCGCTACGCCGAATGGGTGCTGCGGGAGCTCATCCTCCCGCCCGAACTGCGAGGCGCCCGGGCCCAGGGCCTCACCGTCCGCACGCCGTACCTGGACCCGGACTTCGCTCGGATGGCGCTCGCGCTGCCGGAGTCCGTGCTGATGCGGGACGGATTCGGCAAATGGCTGTTCCGTCATGCGGTGCGTTCACTCGTGCCCGATGAGGTGCGCCTCGCGCGCAAGCTGCCCCGGTATGGACACACCGCGCTCTCCAGTCCGGTGCGTTCGCTTTGGTTGGAGCTGTACCGCGCCTGGCTGTGCTCCGAACGGCTGGAGTCCCTCCAGGTCATCAACCCCCAGGCGGTCTCCCGCCTGCTGGAGCGCTACACACTCCTATCGCCCGAGGACGCTCGGGCTGGGGTAATGGATCGGTTGTTGATGCGACTCGTGTCCCTGGCCATGCTCCAGGCCCACGCCGAGGCGCATCCCCCATGTCCCGAGTCCTGATCGCTACCTCGCCCGAGAAGGGCCACCTCAATCCCATGGTCGGGGTGGCTCAATGGCTGCGCCGCCTGGGACACACCGTGGGTTGGCTGTGCATCCCCGAACCGACCTCGCAGTTGGACGGACTGGGCGTGGAGGTCCTGCGCCTACCTCACCGTGAAACGCAGCCCCCTGGCATCGAAACGGGAGGCGAAGCGCTGGCGAAGCTGGTGCTGGACGACGTGGCCCTGGGCAAGTGGATCCGTGGCCTGCTGTTGGACGCGGCCCCCGCATTCCTGGAGCCGGTGCGCGAGGTGGTGCGCGCCTTCCGCCCCGACGTGATGGCCCTGGACGGCATGCAGTACGCGGCGGTCCTCGCGGCGCACACGGAAGGCATTCCGTGGGCAGGCGTGTCCTCCGCGCTCACCCTGCTGGAGCCTCGGCCGGACATTCCCTTGCTGCGCAACGTGCGAGCACTCGCGAACGACCGGCAGGCGCTGTTCCAGAAGCACGGCTTCGACGCGCGCTTCCGCACCTGTGAATGCCTGTCGCCCCGGCTCAACGTCATCTTCGCCACCGAGGCCTTCCTGGGCCCGGACGCGGGAGTCCCGCCGAACACGCTGCTCGTCGGGCCCTCGGTTCCGCCCGAGTCCCGGGGCGACGAGGTGTCCTTCCCGTGGGAGCGCCTGGGCCACAAGCCCGTGCTGTACGTGTCCTTCGGCAGCCAGATTTCGTATCAGCCGGAGCTGTTCCGTCTCATCGCGGAGGCCGCGCGGCCCTTCAACGTGACGCTGGTGTTGTGCGCGGGCGAGCTGGCCGACACGGACTTCCCGAACACGCTGGCCGGTGACGTGGTGGCGGTGCCTTACACGCCGCAGCGACAGGTGCTGGAGCGCGCGGCCGCGTTCATCTCCCACGGAGGCGCCAACTCCGTGATGGAGGCGATGACGGCGGGCGTGCCGATGTTGCTGCTGCCGGTGTGCAACGACCAGCCCGTGCAGGCGCACTTCCTGGAGAAGTCCGGAGCAGGGCTCGCCAGGGACCCAAAGCACCTCACGGTGGAGACATGCCGAGAGGCCATCGCCCAGCTCCTGGCGCCCGCGTCACCGATGCGCGAACAGGTGGCGGAGATCTCCCGGTCCTACCGGGCCCATGACGGCGCCAGGGCCGCCGCCGAACGCATCGCCGGACTCGTCGCGTGACGTCCGTGCAGTGGAGTCCGCGCAGGCACCATCCCCCGGGCATTACACCGCTGGAGGTGTGGAACCTGCCCGTGTCCGGTCGCGAGTTGTGGGAGGTGCTGGGCTCGCCGTGGGTAGAGGAGGACCGACGCGCGGGAGTGCCGGGCACCACGCTCACGGCGCGCCTCATGCCGGCGCTGGCCGAGGCGCTTGCATTGCTGGTGACGCGACACGCCCCGGATGCGGCGTATCTGAGTGGAGGGCTGGCGGAGCTGGATGGCTTCCAGGCCGCGCTGAAGGAAGCCACGGCCACCCTGCCCTGCCCGGTGTACATCGCGCCCACGCCGCGCTTCGCGCCCGTACATGCGGGCCTGCGCATGCTGGAGGCACAGGGATTCAACACACCGGTCTGCGTGGACGTGGGCCAGACCAGCATCAAGTGCGCGAGGCCCGGCTCAACGCGTGTCTTCGAGCGGGATCTCACCCACCTGCCACCGCTGTTCATCGGACAGCCACGTCCCAGGGACGGCCACCACATCCGGGACACCGTGGCGTTCATCGCGGACGCGCTGAACACATTCCTCACGGAGGACCCACGGACCGCGCCGGACGCGCTGTGCCTCGCCCTGCCGTGTCCGCTGGATGAAGACCTGGAGCCAGGAGGCTGCACCTACGGCTTCGAGGGTGCGGCGTCGCTCGTGTCGGACATCCTCGCCCGCGCCGGGTTGCCCGAAGCAGGAGGCCCGGTGTTCGTGCTCAACGACGCGGAGCTGGCGGCCGAGTCCGCGCGGCGCGACGCCCGGGTCACGGGACAGCGGGTGCTGTGCCTGTCACTGGGCTTCGGCCCGGGAGGAGCGCTGCTCGACCCTGGTTGAGCGCATGGCGTCCCCTGCCCGAAGCACCGGGCACGAGCACGACCCAGCCCGGATGGGCGGGCATCCCATCCAAACGGGCAGGTCCCCGTCCTGCCCGGTTCGCCGATGTGGCGTGCCTTCGAGCCTCTTAGTTTCAGGCTCGAAAGGAACACCCCATGTCCACCGACGCCCTCCAAGCCCTCTCGCAGTCCATCGCCACCGTCGTCGAGCGCATCGCCCCCTCCCTCGTCCGCGTGGAGGCCCGCCGTCGCCGGGGCGCCAGCGGCATCGTCTGGGACGCCGACGGTCACATCCTCACCACCAGCCACGCCGTCGAACACGAAGGCTCCATCCAGGTGGGCCTCGCGGACGGTCGCTCGGTGTCCGCCGAGCTCGTCGGCCGTGACCCCAGCACCGACCTCGCGCTCCTCAAGGCCGACGCCACCGACCTCACCGCGCTCGCGCCCGCGCCGCTCGACGGCGTGAAGGTCGGCAACGTCGTGCTGGCCCTCGGCCGTCCGGGACGCACCGCCCGGGCGACGCTCGGCATCGTCAGCGCGTTCGGCGGTGACTGGCGCACGCACGCGGGCGGGCAGGTGGACCATTACCTGGAGACGGACGCCGACCTGCCGCCCGGCTTCTCCGGTGGGGCGCTGGTGGACGCGCAGGGCCGCTTCCTCGGCATCCCCACGGCGGCCTTCTCCCGCACCGCCGCCGTCGTCCTCCCCGGCGACACGCTGACGCGCGTGGCGAACTCGCTGCGGGAGCACGGGGGCATCCGCCGAGGCTACCTGGGCGTGGGCGCCTACCCGGTGCGCCTGCCCCGTGAAATCGACGGCACGAAGGCGGGGCTCATCCTGCTGTCGGTGGATCCGGAAGGGCCCGCGCAGAAGGCCGGGCTGCTGCTGGGCGACGTGCTGGTGAGCCTGGGTGGCCAGTCGCTGCACGGCGTGGAGGACCTGCTCGGCTACCTGGGCGACGAGAAGGTGGGCACGTCCCTCCAGGCCAAGGTGCTGCGCGCGGGGGAGCTGCGCGAAGTGCCCGTCACCGTGGGCAAGCGTTCGTGAAAGGAGCCGGCCATGAAGCTGTTGCAGCAGTTGTCCGATGATCTGGAGTCCCTCGTCGCGGGCGCCGCGCCAGCGGTGGTGGGCGTGGAACACGCGCGCGGCCACGGCACCGGCCTGTTCCTCACGCCGGACGGCTACGTGCTCACCAACCGGCACGTCGTGATGCGCACGCCGAAGCGACTCGTGGTGCAGCTCCACAACGGCGAGGAGCGCCGGGCCACGCTGGTGGGCGGGGATGCTCCCACCGACCTCGCGGTGGTGCGCGCGGAGGGAGATGATTTTCCCACCCTGCCGCTGGCGGATCCGGAGACGGTGAAGGTGGGCCAGCTCGTGATGGCCATTGGCAATCCCTTCCGCCTGGAGCAGTCGGTGTCGCTGGGCGTGGTGAGCGCCATCAACCGCTCCATCACCCTGCCCGACGGCGTCATCCTGGAGGGCATGCTCCAGACGGACGCGGCCATCAACCCGGGCAACTCCGGCGGGCCACTGCTCGACACGCGCGGGCGCGTGGTGGGGCTCAACACGCTGGTGCTGCCGTATGCACAGGGCATCGGCTTCGCGGTGAGCGCGACCACGGCGGCCTGGGTCGCGGGCCTGCTCATCCAGCGCGGCCGGGTGGACCGGAAGTTCCTGGGCATCGCCGCCACGGCGGTGAACCTGGAGCCCGCGCTCGCTCGGGACACGGGCCAGCTCCGGGCCGTGCGCGTGCTGAAGGTGCAGGAGGGCACCCCGGCCGACGACGCCGGGCTCCAGCCGGACGACCTGCTGCTCGGCATCAACAGCCGGCCCGTCAACAGCGTGGACGACCTGCAACGGCTGATGGCGCTGGCCAACGACGAAGCGGTGCACCTGGACGTGCTGCGCAAGGGCCGCCGCAAGGGCGTCTCCGCCCGCGCACGCAAGCGCGTTGAACCCGTGGCGGCGTGAACCTCACGGCCACGTCAGCATCACCCGATTCCATCCGGCGCTGGCACCAGCCGCGCCGTGAGCTGCCCGTTCAGCCGCGCGTTGAGGAACGTCAGCACGCCGTCGAACACCAGCAGGAACCCGCCCTGCACCAGCAGGCTCTTGCCCCACCCGCGCAGGCGCGCCGAGTCCTTGCGCGACCCGCGCTCCCACAGGAACCCGCCGAAGGCCATGTAGCCCACGTCCAGGCCCGCGTTGAAGAGCAGCAGCTTCTCCATGCGCTCTCCTTCGGAGAGGCTGCGCGCCAGGTCCCAGGAGCCCGGCTCCGCGGTCGCCTGCCCGTGGTAGCCAATCGCCGCGATGGTCAGGTTGACCAGGTTCCACGCCGCGTTCGCCTGGAAGAAGGCCCGCGTCTCCCCCTCGCTCGCGAAGTGTCCCGCCACGCCCGTGCCGATGTTCAGCACCGCCCAGCCGAACAGGATGCCCATGGCCGTGCGGTTCACCCGCACCGCCTCCGCGTTGTGCTCCGCGAGCCACGCCTTGCCGTCGGTGGGGGGCGCGGTGGACTCCTGCCCCTGCGCGGCCCACGGCATCGCGAGGAACAGCAGCACCAGGACGAAGCAGGAGCGCACGAGGCGGGCGGGAGCCATTGCGCCACTCTAGGGAGTCGCCCCCCGGCGTCACGCTCGCGCCGCCCCGTCGCGTGCTCCGGTCAACGCTACCGGTCGCCGTCGTCGCTGAGCGGTGGGGCTTCACGCGCGGGCTCCGTGCCCTCCTGCGCGCCGTAGCCGCCAATGCCCTTCTGGAGGATGCGGTCCTCGCCCACGTCCTCGTCCGTTACATCGCCCCGCTCGGTGCCCTCGCGCTGGTGTCGTGCCTCACGCTCCAGCGCCTCGGCGCTCTGGGTGTCCGTGCGCTCGGTTCCCTTCACCGGCGGTCCCTTGTTGCTGGCCATGTCCGCGTCTCCTGTCCGGGAGTCGTGCTCCCAACGAAAGGTCCGGCGACCCCGCGCCACCGACAAGGCCTCCCACCTTCGTCGGTGCACGGCGAGCACCGCCCGACAGGCGGCCCTCTTGAAAGGGGTTCCCGCTACGGCGTGCCGGGGCGGAGCGGGCTAGCATCACGTCCATGAACGACCCGGCCCTTCCAGCACGCCCCCAGGACGCCGCCGCGCCCGCAGGCTGTCCCTTCGCGGCCAGTGCCGGGCAGGGGCGCGGGGCACGCCCGGACACCCGCGTTCCCGGCCGCACCTACCGCAAGCCCTTCTGGCGGCCGCGCCTGCCGGAGGTGCGCCGTGAGATTGCCTCCCTGGATGCTCGGCGGGACTGCCAGCGCATCGTGCACCTGCTCACCAACTACGAGTTCCCGTTCGACATCCAGCGGGCCACGGAGATCGCGCTCTTCCACACCTACGGCAGCCGCTCCGTCTCCACCCTGTTGGACCGCACGGGCGAGTTCCGCAAGCGCGGCCAGAAGCGCTACGACGACACGCGGCTGCTCATCGCGCAGTTCATGGAGTGCGGCTGGGACGTGGAGGCGGGACGGCGCTCCCTGGAGCAGATGAATCACATCCATTCCTTCTTCCGCATCCCGAACGAGGACTTCCTCTTCGTCCTCTGGACCTTCATTGAATTCCCCATCCAGTGGATGGACGACTTCGGCTGGCGCCCCTTCACCGCCCATGAGCGCGAAGCCTGGTTCCATTACTGGTGTGAGATTGGCCGCCGCATGGGCCTGAAGGACATCCCGGCGGACCGGGCCGCCTTCGACGCCTACGTCCGCGACTACGAGGCCCGCGAGTTCGTGCCCAACGAGGCCAGCCACCGCGTGGCCCAGGCCACCGTGGACATCCTGGCCGGCTGGGTGCCGCGTCCCCTGCGCGCGCTCGTGCCGCCCATCAGCATGGGCCTCGTCCCCCCGCGACTGCTGCCCGCCATCCAGTTCGCCGCCCCGCCCGCCTGGGTCGCGGGCCTGACGCGCACGGCCCTCAAGGTGCGCAAGCACGTCAAACGCTACGTGTCCCTGGAGCGCTACCCGTCCCCCATCGAGGGCAGCCTCAACCGCACCTATCCCGGCAACGCCTACCGCATCGAAGACCTGGGCCCGGAGTACGCGCACCGGGACGCGAAATGAAGAAGGCCCGCGTCCCACGCAGGGGACACGGGCCTCTCTCACGTCACGACAGCGGGGCGGCTCAGCTCTTGTACTTCACCGAGCAGCCGTACGGCTCGGAGGTCGCCGTCGGCACCTGCTGGCCGTTGAGGACCGCGTCCACCGCGGTCTTCACGTAGTTGGTCTTCGCGCCCTTGCCGCGCGGATCATCGTCGATGGCGCCCGCGTAGCGCACCACGCCCTGCCCGTCGATGACGTACATGTGCGGCGTCGTCTTGGCCGCGTAGCTCTTGCCCACCTTGCCGTCCGTGTCGACGAGCACCGGCTGCGTGAAGCCCTCCTTCTTCTTCCAGTCCGCCGCGAACTTCGCGTCGTGCGAGGCGGTGGAGTCCACCGTCAGCCACACCACCTTCTTCGCGTCGAAGCCCTTCTGCGTCGTCTGCATCGTCTTCGCCTCGTAGTGCCGCTTCACGAACGGGCACTCCGAGTTCGCCCACTCCAGCACCACGACCTTGCCCTTGTAGTCCGCCAGCGAGTGCGTCTTGCCGGCCTCGTCCTTGAGCGTGAACGCCGGAGCGGGCTTGCCCACCTCCGCGGTGTCGGCGGCGAGGACGGGGGCACCGACGAAAGCCACGGTGAGCGCGACTGCCTTGAAGAGCTGCTTCATGACGGAACCTCCAGAGATTGAAACGCTGCGGTTCAACACCACATCCATCCCAGACAACTCAGGGCCGGGCGCACACCATCGAGCCAGCCTTCAGCGGCGACTCGCATCCGTCCGCCCGCTGCACCGCCTGGATGACGCTGTCGGCGGTGAGCAGCTCATTGAGCACCTCGGGCTTGTCCGGCGAACCCGGGCTCAGCACCAGGTACATGGGCACGCCCGCGCGGCCGTGCGCCGCCAGCTTCGCGGTGATGCGCGCATCCCGGCGCGTCCAGTCCGCCACGAAGAAGGCCACGTTGTGCTTCATGAACGCCTGACGCACGTCCTCGCGCGACAGCACGGTGCGCTCGTTGAACTTGCACGTCAGGCACCAGTCCGCCGTGAAGTCCACGAACACCGGCTGCCCCGCCGCCAGCGCCGCGGACACCGCCGCCTCGTCCCACGCCTGCGAGCCGCCATGCGCCGCCACCGTCGCGCCGCGCGTCTCCACCGACGCCTGCGCCTCATCGAAGCGCAGCGCCACCGCGCCCGCGCCCACCAGCGTCAACACCGCCAGGCCCACCGTCACGCCCCGGCGCCCGCCCTCCAGCCCCTGCGACTGGCCGTACAGCCACGTGCCCAGGCCCACCGCGATGAGGAACGCGAGCAGCCGCCCCATGCCGTCCACGCCCGCGAGCCCGCCCATCACCCACACCAGCCACACCGTGGTGGCGAGCAGCGCGAAGCCCAGGAACTGCTTGCCGCGCTCCATCCACATGCCCGGCTTCGGCAGCCGCTTCGCCAGGCCCGGCACCAGCACCAGCACGCAGAAGGGCAGCGCCAGGCCCAGGCCCAGCGCCAGGAACACCGCCACCACCGTGGCCGCGCCCGCCGCGAAGGCGAAGCCCACCGCCGTGCCCAGCAGCGGCGCCGAACACGGCGTGGCCAGCACCACCGCGAGCACGCCTTCGCCCGCGCTGCGCAGCAGCCCGTGGCTCTGGTCCACCTTGCCCGCCAGCGCCGTGCCGTCCGCGCCCAGCGTGTAGACGCCGAAGAGGTTCAGCGCGAACGCCACCAGGATGGCGCTCACCGCCGCGACGAAGAGCGGCTCCTGGAACTGGAAGCCCCAGCCCACGCTCGCGCCGCCCGCGCGCACCGCCAGCACCGCGCCCGCCAGCAGCATCATCGTCACCAGGATGCCGCCCGCGTACGCCGCCGCGTGCGGCGCCACCTTCCCCTTCTCCTCCTGCACCATCCGCGTGAAGCCGTACGCCTTGAGCGCCAGCACCGGGAACACGCACGGCATCAGGTTGAGCAGCGCGCCGCCCAGGAACGCGAACACCAGCGCGAGCCCCAAGCCCATGGGGGACTCCGCCGCCGCCGGGGCGCTCGCCACGGCCGCGGGCGCCACCTTGCCCGCCGCGTCCTTCACCGACGGCAGCTTCAGCGGCGCCGCGGCCGCCACCGCGCCGTCCGCCACCATGGGCGCGAGCGGCGCGTCCACGTCCACCGCCGTGAAACCCGTGGCCTGCGTGCCCAGGCGCAGCGAGCCCGTGAGCCGGGGCTCGCGCTTCGCCGCCACCGACGACGCCTTGCCCTCCAGCGCGAAGCGGCCCTCGCCCGACGGCTTCAGCGCCACCTGGTCCACGCCCAGGATGCGGCCGGGCACGAAGAAGTCACCCTCCACGCCGCCCGCGTACGGCTTGCCGTCCGCCGTCGTCACGGTGAGCGTGCCGGTGAAGGCCTTGCCCGCGGTGAGCGTCGTGCCCTCCAGCGCCAGGGCCACGCGCGGCGCGCCCTGCGCGTCCGGCGCCAGCGGCACCTGGGCCTGCGCGGCGTCGAACTGGGGCGCGAACTCCGGATCCGCCACCGTCTCCGGCCCCACCGGCAACGTGCGCGACAGCAACAACTGCGCGGGGATGCAGTGCACCTTGCACACGAGCGCGTCCACCGCGGCGGACACCGTCAGCGTGCCGGTGGCGGCTTCGGACACGCGCGCCGGGGCGAACAGCAGCACCTGGTCGTGGTAGCCGTGCGTGGTGATGAAGCCGTCCGGCGTGCGGAAGGTCTGCGGGAAGGGCCAGCGCAAATCCCCCACCGTGACGCCCGGCGCATCCCACGACACGTCCGTGGCCAGCCCCGAGTCCCCCGGGTTCTTCCAGTAGACGTGCCAGTCCGGATCCAGCGTGAGGCGCACGCCCACGCGCAGCTCGCCGCCCGCCTTCACCTGCGTGGCGTCCAGCACCAGCGCGCCTTCCAGACGCGGGTCGCCCTCGTCGGGCGCGGTGCTGCCCACGGCGGAGGCCGGCAGCGCGGCCTGCGCCACCGCCGCCAGCAGCACCATTGCCACCGCGCCCAATCCACCGAGCCGGCTTCCAGACCTCTTGCGCCACGGATGCGTCATGCGACTCCCGTTAATCCACCTGGGAACGCCGTGCTACCTGGGATGCGTCCCCCAAGGGTCCACTGAACCGTCCAGGCAGCCGTGCATTCCTCACGCCCGCACGTCGGGCATGGCGGAGGCCGGCTTGCGGCCCCCGCTGCCCTTCCATACGCCCCAGCCGCCAGGGGGTTACGGCTTCTCGTCCGTCTTCCAGGGGAGGACGGCCGCGATGTTCCCGGCGGGCAGGGCGCCCCCGTTGGCCGCCACCGGCAGGGCTGGCCCGATGCGGCTCATGGTGATGCGGGACACCTCCGACTGGGCCCGGCGCACCCCCAGCGCGGACGGCTGGGCCGCCCGGCGCTCCACCGCCCGGCGCAGGTCCGCCAGCCGGTCCACGTGCCGCTGGGCGGGGACGTCCACCGCGCCCAGGCGGGCCAGCCGGTACAGCCCCTTGTCCGCGCCCTCGAGCGCCCGCTCGGCCGCCTCCTGCTGACGCCGGGACAGGGCCTTCCACGCGGCGGCCTCGAAGGAGACCAGCTCCAGCTCCGCGGACACCGCGCGCACGAAGCGGCCCTCCTCGCTGTCAGGCAGCAGGCGCGTCACCGGCACGGACATCCGCCGGGTGTCGTTGTGCTCCGTGTAGGAGGCGGTGACCGTGAGGTTCCACTCGCCCTTCTCCAGCACGCCCGAGAAGAGGACCCGGCGCGCGAACGCGTGCGACACCGCGCCCAGCGCCGCGCTCATCGCGTCACCCTCCACCCGCGACGGGTAGCGGTGGCGGCAGCGCAGGTCCGCGAAGCCCGTGGGCAGCACGTACACGCGCGCGTCGGACACCACCTCTCCGAACAGCTCCGCGCCCAGCGCCCCCACCGCCAGCGGCAGCCCCTCCGCGTCGTCCACGTGCGTGAAGCCCGTGCCGGACGGGCCCGTGAGGGCCTCCAAAATCTCCGGCAGGTAGTGCCGCCCCAGCCCCAGCGCGTGCAGCGCCACGCCGGAGTCCGCCACGCGCGTGCCCAGCACCTTGAACTCGCCCAGCGCGGTGGGGCCCACGGAGGGCTCGCCGTCGGTGAGCATCAGCAGCTGCGGCCGGGCGCCCGGCACCAGCACGCGCCGCACGGCCTCCGCGCCCCGCTCCACCGCCTCGTGCAGCGCGGTGCCCTCGCCGGACTCCAGGCGGGAGAGCGTCTTCAGGAAGGCCGCCTTCGCGCTGGCCTCCATCGCGCGCACGGGCAGCACCTGCTCCGCGTCCGCGTCGAAGGTGAGCAGGCCCACGTAGTCGCGGGGGCCCGCGCGCTCCACCAACGCGCGCGCCGCCTCCACCGCCGCCGCCAGCGGCGCGCCGCGCATGGACGCGCTGCGGTCGATGACCAGGTTCACCGCCACCGGGGCCCGAGGCGTCTCCGCTTCGGCCTCCAGGGTCACGAGCAGCAGGACTTCGCGACCGCCTTCCGCGTCGCGCTCCACTGCCCAGGCCGTCTGCTTCATCCGCACTCCCGCATGGTGGATGGGGCCCATCCTGCCGCGAATCCGTCGCGAAGACTCCACCTGACCCCGGACGCCCCTGTCGCTGGCCCGCGTCCGTCCCGGAAGTCCCACCGCTTCAAACAGGATGTCGGGTTTCCGGTCGCGAAAGCAACGTGCCCCGGCGTCCCCTCCCGCAGCGCGAGGCCCTCCTCCGCCGCGCGGCCGCCAGCACACGCGGACGCGCCCTCCCGGGGACGCGGACCGCGACGCGGCGATCAACGCGCGGGGGCCCACGCGCGGCGTCCCAGGACGCCCTGCGTCACCTACAGGTCGGCAGAACCGTTCAGCGCTTTACGGATTTACTTCAGGAGTCGCCGGAGAGCGTCGGCTCACGGACGGCTCCGGGTGGGCTCGACCCTTCGGAGGAAGGGGAGCGCCTGGGCCCAGCGCACCGCATCACCGCCCGGGAGTGTCAGCTCCCCGACGTCCAAACGAATGCCCCCGCGCAGTCCACGGGCCGCGGGGGCCGCGGCTCACTCCACCACGTCCCAGCCGCCCCAGGCCTCTTCGTCCAGATGGCCCCAGCGCCGGCCTTCCACGGACTGCAACGGCACCACGGTGGTGGCCTGACCGTCGTCGCCCATGGCCAAATAGTCCCGCCCCTCATCCAGGTACGTGCTGTCGTCGTGGCTCATGTCCGGCTCCTCTGGCGCTCCATTCACGGGGTGTACGGCCTGGACGGCTCGCATCCCCTTGGACGCCCTGCGTCGGTCACCGGGCCCGCCCCATGCGGGTCCCTTTACAAGCGCTGCTTGACCGATTTACGAACATGTTGGGAGTTCGCCTCTGTTTTGTAAAGCCCTGGGGGCCCCAAAGTTTCTCCGGTGACGAATGCAGCCCGCCCGGCCGCCTGCCGCCCAGCAGACCAGGCACCGTTCTGGTACGAGGCCGGAGAGCAGGCGCTGCCACCGGAGGGCCTGCTGGCGGACACGCCCCTTCCGCTCGATGCTTGATTCGAGAATCACCCCTGCTAGGGTTGACGAACACTCAAGAATTGCCGCAACGCGGCAACCCGGCGCCCCACGCCGTGCGGCCCCAGAGGTCCCGAGGTTCCATGAGTCCCATCATCACCGGCCTGCTGCTGGCAGGCGCACTCTCACTCTTCATCATCACGATGTCCGGCCGCGCGGGCGTGCTGCTCGCGATGAAGAAGGAGAACCGGCTGGACCGCATCCCCTACCGCGCGGTGCAGTTGCTGCGCTTCGGCTTGGGGCAGCAGCGCATGGTGGATCCGGAGGAGTTCACGCCGGGCCTGTTCCACATCTTCATCTACGCGGCGTTCATGGTGCTGGCGCTGCGCACCGTCATGATGTTCGTGATGGGCTTTTCGTCCACGGCGCTGGAGGTGCTCACCGACCTGAGCCACCCGGCGTGGGACGCGGCGCCGCCGCTGCTGTTCGCCTACAAGCTGTACCTGCTGCTGAAGGACGTGGTGGCGGGGCTGGCGCTGCTGGGCGTGGCGTACTTCGTGTGGACGCGCTGGAAGGTGAAGCCGGACCGCATGTCCCAGTCGTGGGAGGCGTACCTCATCCTGGGCTTCATCGCCGGGCTGATGGTGACGGAGTTCATGTTCGGCGGCAGCCACATGGTGGCCGCGCACGCCGCCGCGCAGCAGGTCCCGGTGGGCGCCACGCAGGTGCCGTCCACGCCGTCCGCGCTGGTGTGGTGGGAGCCCCTCACCAGCCTGACGGGTCTGTTGATGATGCCGCTGGGCCCCACGGTGGCGCACGTGCTGGGCGTGGCGGGCTTCTTCATCCACCTGGCCATCATCCTGGCGTTCCTGAACTTCCTGCCGCTGGGCAAGCACTTCCACATCATCACGGGCCTGCCCAACGTCTTCTTCCAGCGCACGCACTCCACCGGCAAGCTGCCCACGCCCAACCTGGAGAAGGAGGAGTTCGGCGCCGCCACGGTGAAGGACCTCACCTGGAAGAACGGCCTGGACCTGTACTCCTGTACGGAGTGCGGCCGGTGCCAGACGCACTGTCCCACGTACATCACGGGCAAGCCGCTCACGCACAAGGCCGTCAACCAGGACCTGAAGCACTGGCTCTGGGACAACGAGCGCTGGGTGGAGGAGGGCTACGGCCCCAACGGCATCAAGGAGCCCCTGCCGGAGATCATTGGCAGCGCGCTGAAGGCGGAGACGGTGTGGGCGTGCACGAGCTGCGGCTGGTGCGAGCAGGCGTGCCCGGTGTTCATCGAGAACGTCCCGCGCCTCATCGACATGCGCCGCTACCAGGTGCAGGTGAAGGCGGAGTTCCCGGCGGAGATCCAGCGCGTGTTCGAGGGCATGGAGCGCCAGGGCAACCCCTGGGGCATCGGCCAGGACCAGCGCGACGAGTGGGCCTCCGACCTGGCGCTGCCCACCTGGGGTGACGAGGGCGGCCCGTACGAGTACCTGTTCTTCGTGGGCTGCGCGGGCAGCTACGACGACAAGCAGAAGAAGGTCAGCCGCGCGCTGGTGAAGATTTTGCGCGAGGCGGGCGTGTCGTTCGCGACACTGTCCAAGCAGGAGATGTGCAACGGCGACTCCGCGCGCCGCATGGGCAACGAGTACCTGTACCAGACGCTGGCGAAGACGAACGTCGAGTCCTGGAACTCCATGGGCGTGAAGGCGGTCATCACCCAGTGCCCGCACTGCTTCAACACCATCAAGAACGAGTACCCGGAGTTCGGCGGCGAGTACCGCGTCATCAACCACACGCAGCTCATCAACGAGCTGCTCAACGAGAAGCGCATCAAGCTCTCGTCGGTGATGAACACCAGCACCAAGCTGACCTACCACGACCCCTGCTACCTGGGCCGGCACAACGGCGTGTACGACGCGCCCCGTGAAGTGCTCAAGAGCATCCCGGGCCTGGAGGTGGTGGAGATGCAGCGCAGCAAGCGCGAGGGCTTCTGCTGCGGCGCCGGTGGCGGCCGGATGTGGATGGAGGAGCACATCGGCACGCGCATCAACCACAACCGCATCAACGAGGTGGCCCTCACGCTCAAGCACGCGGAGGACCCGAACACGCCCTACCCGGACGCCGCGGACAAGAAGAAGCCGGGCATGGTGGGCGACTACAAGGAGCAGGGCGGCAGCGGCATCGTCGCGGTGGCCTGCCCCTTCTGCTCCACGATGCTCAACGACGCGAAGAACGACACCGGCCGCGAGCAGATCCAGGTCAAGGACATCACCGAGCTGGTCGCCGACGCGCTGGAGCCCCAGCACAAGGGCGGCACCGTGTCCCCCAGCCCCGTGGTGAGCGCCAAGCCGGAGTAGCGGCGACAGGCCTCCAGATGTGACGAGGGCCCGGTGGCTCCCCGAAGTGGGAGCGGCCGGGCCCTTCTGCTTTTCAGCGCGAGCGAGGCCTGGGCTACTTGCGGCCCTTGTCGGCGCCCTTCTCCGAGCGCAGCACGCGCTCCAGGCGCCTGGTGGCGCCGTCATCCCCCAGCTTGCCGACGACGTAGGCGCTCGCGGAGGCGAGCTTGCGGCGGAAGTCGTCCGGGGCGATTTCGGAGGGGCGCGAGGGCAGCTCCGTGAGGCCCTGGTTGGCCAGCAGCGTGCGGGCCAGGTCCTTCTCGTCGTCGGTGGCCTTGGAGGACAGGAGCGCGCACACCTTCACGTGGCCATAGGCGGCGGCGGTGACGAAGGGCGTCTCCCCCAGGTTGTCGGGCAGCGTGGGGTCCGCGCCTGCCTCCAGCAGCAGCCGCACCAGGTCCTCGCGGCCCACGCGCGCGGCGGCCATCAGGGGCGTGCGCCCGTCGGCGTCGAAGGGGTTGGGGTCGGCGCCCGCGTCCAGCTGGGCGGCGAGGGCGGCGCGGTCGCCCGCGGTGACGGCATCGAACAGGGACACGGTGTACACCTCCAGCAGCGGTGGGCAGCATCGCGTGTCGGCGCACGCGATGCCAGGGCGCCCCACCCGCCAGGGGCTACGCTGGGGGCCCACGGTGATTGCCGCGGTGCGCCCGGGGCGTTCACCGTGGAGGCGGACAGGGCCCCAGTTCACCGGACTGTCACTTTCAGGTCCCGGGCCCAGGCCCTGAACAAGGAACCACCCAGTCAGTGGATTGCCCGGATTGCCCTCTCACAGCAATCTTCGCCAATCTGAGGCCGCCATGCCTTTACCGTTATTGGTCGTCATGCTGTTGGTCTTCGTGGGCGTCCCCCTCGCGATGCTGGGGAGCCTTTTCAAGAAGCACAGACTCACCCTGCGTCTCCGCCAGGAGGGGGTGCACGCGCAAGGCACCGTGCTCCGCGTCGAAAGTGACGAGGGAGGCGACGTGGTGGACTACTTCTTCTTCCTCCCGGATGGATCAAGGATCCAGAACAGGAGAGCCATCGTCCCTCTGGCCAATCCGCATCCAGGAGCCCAGTTCGACATTCTCTATCTGCCGGAAGATCCCAGCCAGAACCAGCCCAGGGACGGGGGCATTGGACTCACCCGTTTCATCCTCAGTGCGCTCTTTGTCTGCGTCTTCATCTTCTACTTCGTCAGTGGCATCACCGGATCACACAACCAGGGTGAGCGGGATCCTTCGCCCCAAGGCCCATTGCGAGAATTCGAGCCGCAGCCGTTCCGGAAGCCTCCCCCTTCCAAAGGAACGCCTCCGCTGAGCCCGTATTAGAAGGCGGGCGGAATCAGCGGCTCGACAGCGTGGCGCAAGAAAGAACTCCACCATGTCCCTCATCGCGGCCCGCGTCCTGGGCGCGTCGTTCGCGGCGGTTGGCCTGACAGTGCTGGTGATGACGTGGGGGATGTACCAGCGGGACTCGCGCATCGTGGACGCGGACGTCCACGCGCAAGGCACGGTGCTCAAGAAGGAGTTCCACGCGTACTCGGATGACAGTGACTACGTGCTGCACTACGCCTTCACGACGCACGACGGCACGCCGGTGAAGAACCGCCGCAACGTCTCCTCCGGGCTGTGGAAGCGCCTGCGCGTCGGAGACCGCATCCAGGTGCTCTACAGCCGCGAACAACCGCGCTGGAGCTTCCCCGAGGGCCACGGGCTGATGTCCCTGGGGCTCGCCCTGTTCTTCACCGCGGTGCTGGTGCCCTTGAGCCTGCTCGGGCTGTTGATCCTGCTGGCCCGGGCCGGACCGGCGTCACCGGCGGTTGATTCGGCGTCCGCCCCCACGCCATCCTGAGGACACCATGGAATTCTCGATGCTGATGGGCCTCCTCGTGGCCGGCCTGGGATTCCCCCTCATCATCCTGGGTGTCCTCATCTACATCCGCTACGGGGTCGTGCGGCTGGAGCGGCACGGGCTGCGCGCCCAGGGCAAGGTGATTGGCGTCAGGTATCCCCGGAGCAACAAGCGAAGCGTCGACTACACCTTCCGTCCGCCGGAGGGTCCGGAGCTCCGGGGCAGCTTCCAGGAGTGGCCACCGCGTCCAGAGGCCGAGCGGGCTCCAGGCTCCCCCGTCGACATCCTCTACCGGGCGGACGCGCCGCACGACCACATGGCCGTGGGCACGGGCCTCAGCCAGAGGTTCTTCCTCATCACGGCGACCTGCCTCGTGCTGTTCGCGAGCTGCACCACCCGGGACGTGTTGCGCGAGTACTTCACCCGACAGGGAGAAGCGCCCGCACGCACCACCCCGGCGCCCCCATGAACCTCCTGGCGAAGGTCCTGGCCGCGGCGCTCTTCGTCGGAGTCCCCGCGGTGATGCTGGCGTTCCAATGGAAGGACTTCGCCGTCACCTGGAGGTTCCACCGGCGCGGGCAGCGCGTGCGGGGCGAGGTGCTCCGCATCACTCCAGGCCAGGTGGATGAGAACGCGGCGGTGCACTACGCCTTCCGCCTGCCCGACGGCACGGTGCTCCACCACGAGTACAGCGAGACGCACGAGGACTGGACAGCGCTGTCCCCCGGCTCGCCCCTGGAGGTCGTCTACCTGCCGGAGGATCCGCGCCGGAGCCGCCCCCTGGGCATGGGGGTCGGCTGGGTGAGGACCGGCTTCTGGACGCTGGTGATGCTGGGCCTCATGGCCGGGGGCTTCGGCGTGCTCCTGGGCTGAGGCCCGGTCTCACGAGCGCCCGTCAGCGGGGCCCGTAGAAGGGCTCGTTCGCGGCGGGCACCGCGAGGCTGACGGAGCTGGCCGTCGAGGACACCGGGGCGCGGTAGATGCTCGGGTCACCGCCGGAGTCGTTGAAGAGGAAGCCCAGCTCCGTGCTGCTCGTCCAACTGGGGAAGCTCTCCTGCACGGTGCTCGCGGTGTAGTCCGTCAGCCGCCGCAGGGCGCCGCTCAGGCCCGTGGACGTCACGTTGCCCACGAAGATGCGCGTGCTGCCGGACGACAGCCGCGCGTCCAGGGCCACCTGCCGCCCGTCCGGCGACACCACCGCGCGGTTCACGATGGTCAGCACCTCGTTGCCCAGCGACGACACGTAGGAGGGGCTGCCACCGTTCACGGGCACGAACGCGAGCTGGTTGTACTGGAAGGCGCTGCTGCCCGCGGGCGCCACCACCGTCGTCCCGCTGGGGAGGAAGGACGGCGACCCGTGGCTGATGGTCGTGCCGGGCGTCAGCTCCGTGAAGCCGCTGCCGTTCACCGCGATGCGGGCCAGCGAGCTGACCGCCCCGGAGCCCCGGTCGAACGCGAACACGATGGTGCGGCCATCCGGGCTGAACGTCGGGCCGCGGAAGTTGGTGCACGTGCCGCAGGCCACGTCGTTGGAGCTCAGCAGCGTCGCCACCGGGCCGCCCGTGGTGGGCACCGTCTGGAGGGACGTCGTGTTGCCCACCCGCTGCACGAACACGATGCTGCGGCCATCGTTTGAAATCGAGGGCGTGAACGCGTTGCCCGACGTCGTCAGCCGCTGCGGGCTGTTGGGGTCGCCGTCGTCGTCCACCACGTAGATGTTCCGGTCACCGCGCACGAACGCGAAGCCCCGGTCGAAGGTGACTTCACCGATGGTGCCGCCACCGCCCCCGTCCTCAAAGGGCTCGCACGCGCCCAACAAGCCCACCGCCACCACTGCCCCGAACCACCGCCGCATGCCCATCATCCCTGTCTCCCGCTGTGCCGCCGGCCCTGCCGCACGTTCGCCCTGAGACTACAGGGCGCGCGGACTGGGACGTCAACGCACGCGGAGGCATTCACCGCCCCTGTGCATCCGGGAGCTTTCAGCGGTTGAGGCGGTTCAGCTCGTTGCGGCAGACGTTGCATGGCCCCAGCTGCTTGCGGTCGATGTCCTGGGGCGCCTGCGGGAAGAACATCACGCAGCGTGAGTCCTCGCAGTAGGACAGACCGATGAGGTGGCCGGCCTGGTGCACGGCCTCCACCTGGACGCGGCGGCGCAGCGCCTCACCCTCCGCGCCCTGGCGCAGCCGGAACAGGCTCATCACCGCGACCTTGGACTCGCGGTCCGCTTCGCCAAAGACGAAGGGCGAGTCCGGCACGAACAGGTCCGCGTCCGTCACGCCCATCACCAGGCCCTGCGGCGCGTCCTCCAGCACCGTGCCCAACCGCCGCATGATGGCGTTGCAGTGGTACTGGCTTCGGTCCTTGTTGAAGGCGTAGGCAGGGGACGACAGCGCCGTCCGGCTCACGACCGCGCTGACGCCCATGTGGGTCATCAGCGGTTCCTGCAGGGCGTTCACCAGCGCAGTCGGTGGACTGCCCACGGTGACCAGCAGGAGCGTCTTCTGCGGCATCAGCCCACCGCCTTCTACCTCCGGACGGACGTTGACCGCGTCCCCCCGGAGCGGAGTGGCTGGGGCGCAAGGATTCGAACCTTGATAATCAGAGTCAAAGTCTGACGTCCTGCCATTAGACGACGCCCCAGCAGGTTCGCACGCGTACTTTCGGGCCGATACTACGGCATCTCGACGGGCACGGGAACCCACTCTGACGTCGGGAGTGCATTCCGCTGGACGCCGGGGAGGGTGGATCACTCCCCCTGCGCCCCTCTGGAGCCCGGCCGGGCGGACGGGGTGTCGTCCACCCGACAGGCACCCGCCTCACCTCCACCCTTGAGCACCGCCAGGGGGGTGAGTCGGAGACGCGGGGCGTCACGAGGTCGGCCTCGTCCTCCAGCACCTCGGAGAGGTCCCGGTAGGCGGCGGGGCCTCCTCCACCAGGGCGTGCGCGCGGGCCGTTCGTCGCTCAGCGGAAGGGGGCCCCACACGGGCAGGCACACCCCTGCGTGCCGGCACCGACGCGACAGGGCCCCCGGGGGCCTACACGGCCGCGCGAAGAAGGCGGGGCCTGTCCTGTGGTGACCAGCCGCTCTTTCCACCATCCGACTCGGGCGTTCAGTGCGATTGGCAGGCAGGCCCCCCGGGTGCAACCAGTATGCGGGAGGCTTCATGGCCGAGACTTTCGACGTGGTGGTGATTGGGGCGGGTCCGACGGGCGAGAACGCGGGGGCGCGGGCCGCGGCGGGCGGGTTGAAGGTAGCGCTCGTGGAGCACGAGCTGCTGGGCGGCGAGTGTTCCTACTGGGCGTGCATGCCCAGCAAGGCCCTGCTGCACCCCGGCGAGACGCTCTGGATGGCGCAGCACACGCCCGGCGTGCGCGAGCTCATCAAGGAGCCGCTCAAGGCCGAGGCCGTGCTCAAGCACCGCGACAAGATGGTGTCCGGCTACGACGACAAGTCCCAGATGAAGTGGGCGGAGGGCGCGAAGCTCACCGTGGTGCGCGGGCGCGGGAAGCTCACCGGCCCCCGGAGGGTGCGCGTGGAGGGCAAGGACGGGAAGGTGCGTGAGCTGGAGGCGCGCAAGGCGGTCGTCATCGCCACGGGCAGCAAGCCGCGCATGCCGGACATCGCGGGGCTCAAGGATTCGCGGCCCTGGGACAACCGCGAAGGCACGGGCTCCAAGGCGGTGCCGGGCCGGCTGGTGGTGCTGGGCGGCGGCGTGGAGGGGGTGGAGCTGGCGCAGGCGTGGCGCGAGCTGGGTTCGGAGGTGACGCTGGTGCAGCGCGGCCCGCGTCTGCTCACGCGCTTCGAGCCCTTCGTGGGCGAGCAGGTGGCCCAGGCGCTGCGCGACACGGGCGTGCGCGTGTTCCTGGAGACGCAGGCGACGAAGGTGCAGCGCTCGGGCGAGGGCAAGGGCGAGTACACCGTGACGCTGTCCAACCGGGACACGCTGCGCGCGGACGCGCTGCTCGTCGCCATGGGCCGCACGGCGCGCACGGACGACCTGGGTCTGGACACGGTGGGCCTCAAGCCCGGCGCCTCCATCGAGGTCGATGAGCAACTGCGCGCGAAGGGCGTGGACGGGGACTGGCTCTACGCGTGCGGCGACGTGAACGGCCGCAACCTGCTCACGCACATGGGCAAGTACCAGGCGCGGCTGGTGGGCGACATCCTGCTGGGCAAGCCCGCGAAGGCGTGGGCGGACACGAAGGCCACGCCCCAGGTCGTCTTCACGCACCCGCAGGTGGCCAGCGTGGGCCACACGGAGGAGCAGGCGCGCAAGGCGGGCGTGCCGGTGAAGACGGTGCAGTACGAGCTGGGCGACGTGGCCGGCACGTCGCTCATGGGCGAGGGCTTCAAGGGCACCGCCAAGCTGGTGGTGGACGAGCAGCGCCGGGTCATCGTGGGCGCCACGTTCACCGGCCCCGGCGTGGGGGAGATGCTCCACGCGGCCACCATCGCCGTCGCGGGCGAGGTGCCCCTGGACACGCTCTGGCACGCGGTGCCGTCGTACCCCACCATGAGCGAGGTGTGGCTGCGGCTGCTGGAAGCCTACGGTCTGTGATTGCGGTGGGGCGCCCGCGCATGAAAGGGTAAGCGCCCCACCCCTGCTTCCCTGTGTAAATGATTGCCGCTGACCCTCCGCTCCGCCGCGCGTCCCTGAAGGTGGAGTGGGCCCTGCTGCTGGTGCTGGCGTTGGCGGCCGTGGCGGTGGGCCAGCATCCGAGGCGCGGGTTGGACTTCCGCGTCTACCTCACCGCCGCAGAGCGCTTCCACGAAGGCACGGACCTGTACCGCGTGGAGGACGGCGCCATGCCGTTCAAGTACGCGCCCGTCACCGCGCCCCTCTTCCTGCCCTTCACCGCCGCGCCCCCGCGCGCCGCCGTGGCGCTGTGGAACCTGGGCTCCGTGCTGGCCCTGGCCGCCGTGTCCGTGCTCACCCGTCGCGCCGCGCCCGCGCCGGGAGAGGCCGCTCCGTGGCCGTGGGCGCCGGTGCTCGCGACCGCCGCGGTGTTGCCCGCGTTCACCTTCGAGTTCTTCTACGGCCAGGTGGACGCCGTGCTGCTGTGGCTGCTGGTGGGCGCGGCCGTGGGAGCGGAGCGGGGCCGCGTCTGGAGTCCCGGCGCCGCGTTCGCCGTGGCGTGTCTGCTCAAGCCCCCGGCCGCGCTGCTGGGCCTGTTCTTCCTGGCGCGCAGGCGCTGGCGCGTCGTGGGCACCACGGCCCTCTTCGGCGCGTTGCTGGTGATGCCCACGTTGCTCCGCTACGGGTGGGACGGGACGCTGGCACAGGTGCAGGCCTGGACCCAGACGCTCGCGCACACCACGCCGCCGTGGGCGCTGGGCCACAACCCGCAGGGCCTGCCCACGCTGCTGCTATCGCTGGTCCTGCCCCCGGAGTCCCTGCCGCCGGCCGGCGCGATGACGCTGGCGCAGGCCGTGGCGGTGGCGCTGTTCGTCGTCGCCCTGCTGTGGGCGAGGCCCGGGCCCGTGGAGCTGCTCGCGTGCTGCTGTCTGGGCGTGACGCTGCTGTCACCGTTGGCGTGGCGCGCGAACTACGTGCTCGCGTGGCCGTTGATCCGCGCGGCGCTGGAAGGTCGGTCGCGCTCCGGCCAGGCGCTGGTGGGGCTGGTGGCGCTCACGGGCGTCCTGGTGTCGGAGACGGTGCTGGGCGCGGAGCTGGCGCGGCGGGTGCTGCTCGCCCGGCCGTTCGCGTGGGTGTACACGGCGCTGCTCCTCACACTCCTGTGGCAGACGCGGCGCCGGGGTGCCCCCACCGCCTTGCTTCCGGACGGAGCCGTGACGCACCTGCCGCGCGGATTTTTGAACGCTCGCGGTCCGTGACCCCATCGCAACAATGCGGGTCCACCCGGGCCTACATGAGGGACTTCGTGTACCGCGAAGCGGGAAGTGCCTGACTGGCCTCGGTAAAAACCGGGTCTGACGAGCGGCCCACGAATTCCATGCATGACTTCAAGCCGCGCCGGCTCATCACTTCCGACGGTAGGGGCCCGCCGCATCGCCGATGCCGGCGGCTGGGCCCGGCTCCGTCGAGTCTGGCTCGTTGGTATTCACAACCACTGGAGGGGAAAGATGCGGATTCGTGGATGGGTGTCCCGTAGCGTGTGCGGTGCAGCTCTGGTCGGGGCTCTTTTGTCGGGTTGTGGGGGCGAGGCTGGTGCCCCCCCTGAGGATCTGGAGTCATCGGAATCCGGGGCCGTGTTCGAAAGCTTTTCGCCAACCGCCGAGAATCAGGGCAACTCGGAAAGTGACTCCGGGAAGCCGCCGGATCAGCGGGTTCACTCGGCAGGCATGTCCTGCTCGGGCGGTACCCTGACGTGGAGCCAGCCACGAACGGCCTGGAACTCCAACGTGAACACCCAGGGGACGTACTTCTGCAGCGCGAGTGTTCCCGTGACCGGCGATGGCTCCAGCGTCTCCGTCCTGGCCGCCGGCGCTGAGCGTACCGGCTCGGCGCAGATCCGCTGCTTCGATGGCACGTGGCAGTTCGTGAACGGCTCGTGCGACGGAAAGGTCGTCAACACCGTGACCGCCACGGGGAATGTCTCCGTGTGCTCCCACACGGATCCCGTGCGGAGCAAGTGGATCGGCTGGTACGTGGCCGACCTCAAGCGCTGCGCGGATGTCGTAGGACTCGATTGGTGGGCCACGCTCTACAACAGCAACACCGTTTGTCTCGCGTCCACCAACTACGATGGCTATGGCACCAAGGACGCCTGCTTTCGCGAAAACTTCCGAATCGTCGCGGGCGATTTGTACACGGAGGCCCAATCGACCGGTCACATCGCCGCCCAGACCGAGTTCGGCGCTTGCGGTCCACGCGCCGCGTACCCTTGGAGCAACGTCCTGAGCAACGGAATGCTCTGCAAATACCGACCCTGAGTTGTCCTAGCGTGCCTTGTTGAGGTGTGAGCCGGCATCCGCTCTCTGCCGGCTCGCATCCCTTGGGCTTCGCCGCTTTTGATCTTCTCGAGCTGGTTGAACTGCTGAGTGCGCGGCTGGGCCGGCGGGTGCCCCAAGCGACGGCACGGCCTGTCCACCGGGGCCCGGCGCACAGCTCCACATGCCCGGCCGTTCGCGTGGGCGTACACGGCGCTGCTGCTGACACTCCCGTGGCAGACGCGGCGCCGGGTGCGCCCACCGCCTTGCTTCCGGACGGAGCCGTGACGCACCTGCCGCGCGGATTTTTGAACGCTCGCGGTCCGTGACCCAATCGCAACAATGCCGGGGGCAAGTTGTCACGGGGCCTGAACCTCCGTGACACACGGCGTCGCTATATGCGTCCCCGTCATGTTCGAAACGTTCGACAGCGCCTCCAGCGCCCCCGCCGCCCGGCGGTTCGCGCTCTCCACCACCGCGTCGGTCGCCGTCTTCGGACTCATCGCCGTCACGGCGATGACCGCGGCGAACACGGTGAAGGAAGTCATCAAGGAGAAGAAGGTGGACGTCGTCTTCCGTCCGCCGCCTCCGACGCCACCTCCCGTCGTGGAGGTGAAGCCGCCCCCGCCGCCTCCGCCGCCCGTGAAGGTCACGCCTCGCGCCGCGCCGCCAGCGGTGGCCAGGGCCGCGCCGCCGCCCGCCGCGCCCGTCACCGCGCCCGCGCCGCTGAAGGCCCCGGACGCGGTGCCGCTCGACAGGCCGCCGGAAGCGGAGCAGGAGGTCGTCGCCGCCGCGCCCATGGCCGTCGGTGGCACCGGGACGCTCGTCCCTGGCGGCGTGGTGGGCGGTGTCGGCAGCGGTGAGGGGATGGCGATTGGCGGCGGTCGCGCCCAGCCCATCAACCTGCCGGAGTCCGCCACGCCTCCGGAGCCGCTGTCCGCGAACCTGCTGCCCGAGTACCCCTCCGACGCCCGCTCCAAGGGTCAGGAGGGGCTGGTCATCCTCAAGGGCGTCGTCGAGGTGGACGGCCGCGTCACCGGCCTCAAGGTGATGCGCGGGGATGAGCCCTTCGCCAGCGCCGCGCTGGCCGCCGTGCGCACCTGGCGCTTCCGGCCCGCCGTCGTGTCCGGCCAGCCCACCGCCGTCTTCCGCATCTTCAAGGTCCCCTTCCGCCTCAAGTCCTGACGCCCTCCTTCCCCCGGGAACACACCGCCATGAACTTCAACCTCAAAGAGATCTACGCGCACATGGGCGTCTTCGCCCTGGGCATCGCCTGGACGTTGATTGCCTTCGCGGTCGCGTCGCTGGCCGTCTTCTTCGAGCGCCTGTTCGTCTACTTCCGCTCGCGCGCCGCGTCCCGCAAGTTCGCCGGCCGCGCCGGCCCGCTCCTCGCGCAGCAGCAGCACGACGCGCTGGTGAAGGAGGCCGAGGGCAACAAGAGCAGCCACCTGGCGATGATGCTGGGCAGCGGCATGAAGACGTTCCTGTCCAAGTCCCGCGCGCCCGCCGGGAAGCTGGGCGCGGTGGAGCTCACGCGCCGCGACCTGGTGCGCATCAACGAGCGCATCACCGCGGACGTGCGCCGGGGCATGTCGGTGCTGGCCACGGTGGGTTCGGTGGCGCCGTTCGTCGGACTGCTGGGCACGGTGGTGGGCATCATCGAGGCCTTCGCCGGCATCGCGAAGGAGGGCTCCGGCGGCCTGGGCGCGGTGTCCGCCGGCATCGCGGAGGCGCTGGTCGTCACCGCGCTGGGCCTGCTCGTCGCCATCCCCGCGGTGCTGATGTTCAACTTCCTGTCCACCCGCGCGGACGCGCTGCTGCTCTCCCTGGAGCAGGCGCGCAGCGAGTTCCTGGACCACCTGGAGGACATGGCCGGCGACAAGCGCGCGGTGGCCACGCACGCGCCCCACCCGAGCAGCTCGGACGTCGTCTCCACCCGCGCCGAGGCCACCGATGTCGGCCACGCGTAGGAGCCTCACCCCGGAGATGAACGTGACGCCGCTGGTGGACGTGGTGCTGGTCCTCCTCATCATCTTCATGGTCGTCACGCCGCAGCTGGAGGCGGGCGCCGCGGTGGAGCTGCCCGTCGCGATGAACCCGGATCCGGAGAACAAGAACCTGGAGCCGACGACGGTGAGCCTCGCGGCGAACGGGTCCTTCTTCCTGGACCGCAAGCAGCTCACGCGGGACGCGCTGGTGGTGGAGCTGAAGTCGCTGCACCGGGCGAAGCCTGACGCGCCCGTGGTGCTCAAGGCGGACCGGGGCGTGGCGTACGCGCAGGTGCGCGGCGTCTTCAAGGCGATGCAGGACATTGGATTCCCGGGCATCAGCCTGCAGGTCATCGACCGGCAGAAGAAGTAAGGGGAGGCACGCGCCATGGCTTTCGACGTCGGTGGCAGCAAGGGCGGCATCCGCCCCACGATGAACGTGACGCCCCTGGTGGATGTGGTGCTGGTCCTCCTCATCATCTTCATGGTCGTCACGCCGCTGATGACCAAGAACCTGTGGATGAACGTGCCGGCGAAGGCGGACAAGACGGAGAACACGCCGCCCCCGCCGCCGGACGCGAAGCCGCCCGTGGTGCTCACGGTGGACAAGGCCGGCACGCTGCGCATCAACCGCGAGGAGGTGCCTCGCGACCAGGTGGTGGAGCGCCTGCGGCGCATGCTCAACGCGCGAGCGGACAAGATCGTCTTCTTCGACGCGAGCGACGCGGTGCCGTACGGCAGTGCGATGGAAGTGCTGGACCTGGCGCGCGGCGGGAACATCACCGTCGCCGTGCTGCCGGAGCGGCTCGCGGAGTGAGTCGTGCATCGGGTGTCCCGCGCGCGGCTCGGGCCGCGCGCGGTTCGTGACACCGAGTTTTCCGTTCCCCGCCAGAGACGTCACAAACCCTTCATCCCAATGCCACGGGCGTCGCGTTGATTGCGCGTCGCTGTCGGCAAGGAGAGCCGTGTTGTCTCGTTCGAACTTCGTGCGCGCCTTCGTGGCGTCACTCGTGATCATCACCCTGCCTGCCTTCGCGCAGGCACCCGGCGCCGCGCCGACAGCCCCTCTTGCGCCGTCCCCCTCCGCCACGCCCGGCGCGCAGCCCGCCGGGGAGCTGCCGCCTCCGCCGGGGACGTCCGGTGCCTCCACCGCGACGCAGCCGGACGGCGCGCTGCCCACCAGCCCCGCGCCCTCGCTGGGGACCCAGCCCGGGAGCGCCGCGAATCCGTTGCCCGCGTCGGGGAGCACCTCGCCCACGCAGTCTGACGCGACCGCTCCCGCGCAGGCCGCACAGCCTGGAACCTCCGCTCCCGCGCAGGCCGGAACCTCCACACCCGCGCCGACTGGGACCGTTGCTCCCGCGCAGGCTGGAACTTCCGCGCCTGCACAACCTGGAACCTCCGCTCCTGCGCAGGCCGCGCAGCCGGTGGATCCTTCCGCTCCCGCCGCCGCGCAGTCCGATGCCGTGACGGCCCCCTCCGCCGTGCCGGCCGAGGCCTCCGCGTCCGACGAGGCCGCCCTGGGCGATGAAGCGCTCGCGGAGTCCTCCACGCCGCCCCCCGGCTTCACGGGCATCCATGGCCGGCTCACGGACGAGGCCAACGGCGAGGGCCTCATCGAGGCCACCGTGAAGGTCGTGACGGGCTCGCAGAAGCAGGCCCTCACCGACCTGGACGGCAACTACCGGCTCGCGCTGCCGCCGGGCAAGTACGACCTGCGCGCCTTCTACGACGTGTACCAGGGCCGCCGCATCACGGGCGTCGTCGTCACCCAGGGCAAGGCCACGAAGCTGGACGTCGCGCTCAGCGCGGACGTGGGCGCGGTGCAGGAGGTCGTCGTCGAGGCCCGCTCCGACCGCCGCGCCGAGGGCGCCCTGCTCCAGGACCGCAGGAAGGCCGCCGCCGTCTCCGACGCCATCAGCGCGCAGGAAATTGCCCGCACGCCGGACTCCAGCGCCGGTGACGCCGTGAAGCGCGTGGTCAGCGCCACCGTGGTGGACGGCCGCTACGTGCTGCTGCGCGGCCTGGGTGGCCGCTACGCCACCACGCTGCTCAACGGCGCGCTGCTGCCCAGCCCGGAGCCGGACGAGCCCAGCGTGCCGCTGGACCTGTTCCCCACCAGCCTGCTCGCGAACCTCAACGTGGTGAAGAGCTACACGCCGGACCTGCCGGGCACCTTCGGCGGCGGCACGCTCCTCATCGAGACCAACACCTACCCGTCCCAGTTCGAGTTCAAGCCGCGCCTCACCCTGGGCGGCGACACCGTGACCACCTTCCGCGAGCGCAACTCGCAGGCGCAGGGCGGCTTCGGTGAGGCGCTGGGCTTCGCGAACTCCAGCCGCGACCTGCCATCCGAGCTGCCCCGCGACCACCGCCTGGGCGCGGGTGGAGAGACCGCGCAGCAGTTGGAAGGCCAGTGGGAGAGCTTCACCAACGTCTGGGAGCGCCGCACCACGCGCGCCCTGCCCAACCTGGGCCTGGGCGCGTCGCTGGGCGACACGCTGCGCTTCGGCAACCAGCGGCTGGGCTACCTGGCCACCGTCAACTACGGCCACCGCGACGGCGTGCAGACGGGCGACTTCGCCCGCGCGTCCCGCGACGAGTCCGGTTCGCTCATCCCCCAGGACGTCGCGCGCACCACGCAGGGCTTCTCCACCGCGAACCTCAGCGGCCTGGCCAGCGTGGGCTACCAGTTCGATCGCGACAACGAGCTGACCTTCTTCAGCCTCTACACGCGCGGCACCGACACGCGCACGTACACCGCCAATGGCAACAACAACGTGCGCGGTGATTCCTACTCCAGCACCCGGCTCCAGTTCATCACCCGCGCCCTGTCCTTCAACCAGCTCCGGGGCTTCCACCGCCTGGGCCTGCTGGGCGACGCGGAGCTGGACTGGCAGGCCAACCTCTCCCGCGTGGGCCGCGACGAACCCGACACGCGGGACACGCTCTACAGCGCCAGCCTCAACAACCCCGGCGCGCAGCTGTCCTTCCCCAACCAGCCCAACAGCGGCGAGCGCTTCTTCGCCGAGCTGGGCGAGACGTCCGCCGGCGGCAGCGTCAACCTCACCCTGCCCTTCACCTCTGGCCTCAAGGTGAAGGTCGGTGGCCTGACGCAGGTGTCCTTCCGCGACTTCAACGCGCGCCGCTTCCGCTACCTGCTCAACGACACGCCGGTGGACCGCACCCAGTCTCCCGAACAGCTCTTCTCGCCGGAGAACGTGGGCAACGCCATCACCGTGCGCGAGACGACCCGCGCGGACGACGCCTACAACGCCTTCCTGGGCATCTACGCCGGCTACGTGTCCGCGGACTACCAGCCCCTGGAGCCGCTGCGCCTGGTGGGCGGCGTGCGCCTGGAGGCCTCCCAGCAGAACCTCACACTGAAGGACCCCTTCACGGGCGTGGAGGGCGAGGCCGGGGGCACGGATCAGCGCTACCTGGACGTGCTGCCGTCGTTCAACGCCATCTACGCGCTGTCCGACAAGGTGAACCTGCGCGCGGGCTACAGCTACACGCTGGCGCGGCCCACGTTCCGCGAGCTGGCGCCCTTCATCTTCTTCGACTTCGTGCGCCGCCGGAACGTGTCCGGCAACCCCGACCTGCTGGAGACGCGCATCCACAACGTGGACGCTCGCGCGGAGTGGTTCGTCGGGGAGAACGACGTGCTGGCCGCGAGCGCCTTCTACAAGCGCTTCCAGGACCCCATCGAGCGCGTCATCCGCAACCCGGACAGCGGCGACCTGGGCTTCGAGAACGCCGCGGGCGCGGACAGCTATGGCCTGGAGTTGGAGGCGCGCACGTCGCTGGCCCGCTTCAGCCCCGCGCTGCGCCCGGTGCGCGTGGGCGCGAACCTCACGCTCATCCAGTCGCGGGTGGACCTGGGTGACTCCGCGGTGGTGGGCGCGCAGACGAACAAGGACCGCCCGCTCCAGGGCCAGTCGCCCTACGTCATCAACGTCAACGTGGGCTACGAGCGGCCGGAGAGCGGCACCGAAGTGGCCGCCCTCTACAACGTGTACGGCCAGCGCATCAGCGAGGTCGGCGTGCAGGGCCTGCCGGACGTGTACGAGCGGCCCTTCCACCGCGTGGACCTCACCCTCACCCAGAAGCTGGGCGCGACGCAGCTGAAGCTGACCGCCGCGAACATCCTCAACGCGTCCGTCACCCTGCGCCAGGGGGACGTGACGGTGCAGACGTACAAGCCCGGCATGGCGTTCACCGCCGCGCTCGGCTGGGCCCTGTAGCTCCCATCTCCTCCCGAAAGGACGTCACCCATGAAGCGCCTGTTTGCATCCGTCCTCGCCCTCTCCAGCCTCACGCTGCTGTCCGCCTGCGGCGACGACAAGGAAACGCCCAACACGCCGGACGGTGGGGATCCGCAGGCCACCGCGCAGGACGTGAGCGCGAACATCACCGAGGACACGACGTGGAAGGCGGGCACCACGTACACGCTGAAGAACTACGTGTTCGTGGAGAAGGGCACGCTGACCATCGAGCCGGGCGCCACGGTGCTGGGCGACCAGGGCAGCGCGCTGGTCATCACCCGCGAGGCGAAGCTCCACGCGGTGGGCACGGCGGAGAAGCCCATCGTCTTCACCAGCGCGCAGGCGGCGGGCACGCGCACGGCCGGTGACTGGGGCGGCGTGGTGCTGCTGGGCAAGGCGCGCATCAACGTGGCCGGCGGCGAGAACACCGTCGAGGGCTTCTTCGCGACGAGCGGCGACGTGAAGACGAAGTACGGCGGCACGGACGACGCGCACGACTGCGGCAAGCTGAAGTACGCGCGCATCGAGTTCGCGGGCTACGAGCTGGCCGAGGACAACGAGCTCAACGGCCTGACGGTGGGCGGCTGCGGCACGGCGACGGACATCGACTACGTGCAGGTGCACAAGGGCGCCGACGACGGCGTGGAGATGTTCGGCGGCACCGCGGGCCTGAAGCACATCGTCGTCACGCAGGCGGACGATGACGCCCTGGACTACGACCTGGGCTGGCGCGGCAAGGTGCAGTTCCTGGTGGTGCAGCAGAACGCCACGGTGGGCAACCGGGGCATCGAGGCCTCCGGCAACAAGAACGACAACGCCGCGCAGCCGCACTCGGTGCCGGAGATCTGGAACGCGACGTTCATCGGCTCCGGGCGCCCGGCGGGCACGGCGCCCGCGCAGGAGGGCCTGGTGTTCAACACGGGCGCGGGCGGCATCCTGCGCAACATCATCGTCGCGAACTTCGCGGACCTGGCCATCGACGTGGACGGCACGGCCTCCGCGGCGCTGTGGAACGCGGCCACCCCGGAGCTGTCGCTGCAGAGCACGCTGTTCTGGTCCAACCGGGGCGACACGCTGGCCATCCCGAACGCGCCGAACCCGAAGAAGGACGCGTCCGGCGCGGTCACCGACGCGGACGTGAGCAGGTTCGTGGAGGCGGAGAAGGTGCTGGCCGCGGGCCTGAACAACAAGGTCGCGGACCCGCAGCTCACCGCGGCGCTGAACCTGGAGGCCCCGGACTTCACCCCGGCGGCGGGCTCCCCGGCGCTCAACCCGGACAACGCGGCCACGCCCGGCGCGGGCTTCGACACCAGCGCCCGCTTCGTCGGCGCGGTGGGCACCACCAACTGGCTGACCGGCTGGACGGCGTTCCCGAAGAACTAGCTTCAAGCGTGTGACACGGACCGCGTGCTCCGGGCTTCAGGCCTGGGGCACGCGGTTCTCGCTTCAGCCTACGACGGCAGGCCGGAGGCCGCGTCGTCCTGCGCGCCGGCCAGGGACTCCGGGCTGTTGCCACCCTCGTTGAACAGCGTGCCGCCGGCCACCGGACGCACCTTGGGGGGACGGCCGCGACGGCGCGGGGCGTTCTCCTCGGAGCCGGACGCCATGCCCACCGGCTCCACCGTGGACTGCGGCCCTTCCGCCCGGCCCGCCTTGCGCGTCGGACGCGGCAGGTGGATGGCCTCCAGCTTCGCGCCCAGCTCCGCGTCGTCCTCCGCGAACACCTTCGCGTACGCCAGCGCCCGCTGCCCCTTCTGGAGCAGCGACTCCTGGCTCTCGTTCAGCACCTGCCGGGCCGCGTCCAGCGCCGCCTGCGCGCGCGCCACCGCCTCCGCCTTCTCCCGCACCAGCGCCGCGGCCTCGCCCAGCACCGCCGTGTCCACGTCCGGGAACTTCACGTCGGCCAGGTCGGTGGCGAACAGCTCGAGCAACCCGCGCAGCGCGGGGGAGATGGAATCGTTCTCGGGGGAATCGAACATGGGCAGGCCTCCTCACAAGGCGTTGAGGCCTCCTATCTGCCCAGATGTTCAGTGTCCTTTCAAGGGGTCTGTTCCCGGGCCGGAAACTCGGCTCCGTGAGCTTCGTCAAGGACCCCTGGCGGATCAGTCCACCCGCACCAGCGCCACGTCCCGCACCCCCACCGACGGATCCACGTCCACCGCCAGGAAGTGCCGGCCCACCCCGTCGAAGGCCTCCGGAATCGCCCCGCCCCCTCCGGAGATGTACGCCGGGATGCCCGCGTTCGAATACGAGTAATAGGAGTGGATGTGCCCGTAGAGCGTCAGGTCCACGCCCGCTCGCGCCATCTTGCCCACCAGCCCCGCCGCCTCGCCCCGGACCGCGAAGCCTCCACCCCGGACGCCAATCGGATCCAACGGGGGGATGTGCATCGCCACGACGTGCACCGCGTCGCGCGCCTCCTCCAACCACCCGTCCATCTGCTGCTCCACCAGCGGATCCACCGTGCTGCTGCCGGAGTCCAACAGGCTGAAGTGCACGCCCCGGAAGGTGAAGTGCTGGCTCGCCCGCCCCACCAGCCGCTGGTACTCCCGCGCGTCGTCCGTGAAGGTCTCGTGGTTGCCCAGCGTCGCGAACAACGGGATGCGTGAGCCCGCCTCCAGCCGCTGCTGGAACTCCTCCAACTGCTCGCGCGTCCCGTACTCCGTCAGGTCCCCCGCGAAGAAGATGAAGCGCAGCGTGGGGTCCGCGTTCAACCGCGTGTAGACGTCCCCCACCTTCGACAGCGCCTCCTGCACGTCCGCCAGCGCCGCGAACCGGAACGGCTCGCGCGAGTCCCAGTCCGGAGGCGCCACCGTCAGCCTCGCCGTCGAGCCCGGCCGCAGCGCCACCCGCCACGCCTTCACCGTCGGGTGCGCGTCCGGCAGGGGCTCCATGGCGAGCGCCTCACCGGAGGCATCCACCGCCACCAGCGCCGCGTCCGGCATCGCGTTGTGCACCGTGAGCAGCCAGTCCGCTCGCGCCCGCGCCCCCGCGTCCACCCTCACCGTGAACACCGGGGCCTGCGCCCACAGCTCCAGCGCCCCCGCCCCCAGCGTCCGCACCGACGCGAGCCCGCCCTCCACCTCCACCGTCAGCGCCTCGCCCTCGGACTGCCCCACGCGCGCATCCCGCACCGCGCGGTCCTCGCCCGGCCGCGCGCACCCCGCGGACAGCAGGGCCGCCGCCAGCGCCACCGCCCCCACCACGTCCAGCCCACGCGACACACCGCTCACGAGTCACCTCCCACCGCGTACACCAGCGACAGCCGCCCCATCAGCGCGCCACCCGCCTGCGCCTCCGCCGCCACGCCCCAGCGGTCCGTCAGCAGCACGCGCCCCCTCAGCCCGAAGGAGCCGATGATGCCGCCGCCCCGCCCGCGCAGCCCGCCCACCAGGCCGTCCTTGCGGTGGTCGTAATAGAGCATCGCCTCGCCCCTGAACGGCCCGCCCCGCCCCAGCCACACGCCGTAGCCGAAGGTGTAGAGCAGCTGCCCGTGCAGGTTGTCGTCCGCCACCTCGCCCGGATAGCTGTAGCCCTGGTACGACAGGCCCACGCTGCCCTCCGCGAAGGAGCCGGCCATCCTGGGGCTCAGGCGCGCCATCGCGTAGCGCCCCCGCAGCGACACCTCGCCGCCGCCCAGCGTGAAGCCCTCCGTGGGATAGCGGTGGTAGGTCGCGAAGCCCTCCACGTCCAACGCCGTGCCGTCCCCGCGGCCTGGCGCCCGCTCCGGCGCGCCCCACAGCCGGTACGCGGCGCCCGCGCGGATCCACGCATTGCCCTCGTCCGGCGCCAGCCGCGCCGACGCCTCCAGCCGCACCGCCGACAGCCGCGCCACCGCCCCCACCGCGAAGAAGTTCTGGTAGTCCGCCGTCGCGTCGCCCACGTACTGGTAGCCCAGGTCGAACTCCAGCGGCGGCAGCGTGGACGGCACCTTGCCCTGGCCGAGCCCCGGCGACGTCACCGCGTACAGGTTCGCCAGCATCGACATGGAGAACAGCCCCGCCCCCGTCAGCGACACCGCGTACAGGGGGCCGATGGTCCGCCGCGACGCCCCGGTGAGCGCGATGGGCACCAGCCCCGCCCCCAGCAACCCCAGCCCCACCGCCTCCACCGCGAAGAGCTGCTTCGCCGTCGCCGTGTCTCCGGCCGCCCACGCCCCCAGCCCGTGCAGCAGCAGCCCCGGCACCACCGCCACCACCACCGGCAACGCCTTGAACGGCGGCAGCGGCGCGTCCTCCTGCATCAGCCGCACGCGGGGCTCGGACACCCGGCCTCCGCCCTGCGCCAGCACGCCGCCAGCGCCGTCCTGCTGGAGGTTGATCCGCTGGAGCCCACCCGCCTCCGCGTAGACGGGGATGCCCCCGGCGCGCTCGGGCGCCACCACCGGACCGGACTCCGCCGCGGACGCGGTGGGCACGGGCCGGGGCCCTGCGTCCGTCAGCACCCGGGTCATCACCTCCGGGGGCACCACCGACGCCTTGGAGCCCTTGCGCGCCGGGATGTCCCGGGGCACGTCGCTTCCGCCCAGCTCCGGCCCCGTCGCCAGCAGCTCGAACGCGGACAGCCACCCACCCCCGTCCTGCGCCCGCGCGCTCCCCGGGGCCAGCAGCAGCCCGAGCGCCACCGCGAAGGTGGCCCACCCTTTTCCGTCCGGGCGCGCATTCCCCATGGCCGTCGTCTCGCTTCCCTGGGGCGGCCTTCCCGCCCCTCCCACCCGGACCCGAGGTCCTGGATGGCGCAGGTGATAACCCCGCGCCCCGGAAGCGCTGAATGAAGCGCCGTGAAGAAGTGTGAACCGCCATAGCAGCCCACCTCACGCCCGCCGCCCACCCACCCTGGACGTCCAGTCATTTCCACGGGTTGTCACAACCCACCACACCCACGTCCCCCCCTGCTGGCACCCGGAGCGAAATCTTCGCATGCCATGCGAGCGCGCCCGGGACTTTCGGGCGAAGGCGAGTATGCTCGGGCTTTCCCCTTTACCGGCCCCGTCTGATCGCCCGTGGCAGAACCCAGTCCCCAGCACTTCGGCAAGTACGTCCTGGTCTCCAAGATTGCCGCGGGGGGCATGGCCGTCACGTATCGCGCGCGCCTGACGGGGGCGGCCGGCGTCACGAAGCCTTGCGTCATCAAGCAGATCCTCCCGCACTTCGTGGACGACCACGACTTCGTGGAGATGTTCATCAGCGAAGCGCGCGTCGCGGCCGGCCTCACGCACGGCAACATCGCGCAGATCTTCGACTTCGGTGAGGTGGACGGGCAGTACTTCATCGCCATGGAGCTGGTGCACGGCCAGCCCCTGTCGAAGGTGCTGCGCCGCGCGGCGCGCGCCGGGGTGGGCTTCTTCCCGCAGCCGCTGGCGCTGCACATCGCCAGCAAGCTGTGCGAGGGCCTGGACTACGCGCACCGCCACGTGGGCGAGGATGGCCAGACGCTGGGGCTCGTGCACCGCGACGTGTCCCCCGACAACGTCCTCATCTCCTACGAGGGCGAGGTCAAGGTCATCGACTTCGGCATCGCCAAGGCCACCAGCGCGGTGGAGGCCAAGACCTCACCCGGCACGCTCAAGGGCAAGTACCCGTACTTCTCCCCCGAGCAGGCCCGGGGACGGCAGGACCTGGACGCGCGCACGGACGTGTACGCCGCGGGCATCGTCCTCTACGAGATGCTGTGCGGCCGGCGCCCCTTCGAGGGCGAGTTCGTCACGGTGCTGCCGCGCATCATCGACGGGGACTGCCTGCCCCCGTCCGCCATCAACCCGGGCGTGGGCGAGGACCTGGAGCAGATCGTCGCGCACGCGATGGCGGTGGACCGCGACGCGCGCTACCAGACGGCGAAGGACCTGAGCGAGTCGCTGGTGGAGATGCTCTACCGCGACACGCCGCGCTTCACGCCCACGATGCTGAGCCAGCTCATGGCGTACCTCTTCGCGGAGGAGCTCACCGCGGAGGGGCGCAAGGTGGAGCTGCCGCCCAGCTTCAAGGATCAGCTGGCCGCGTGGCAGTCCCCGTCGTCGGAGCCTTCCCAGGGCCGCGCGCGGATGCCCTCCAGCAACGGCCGGGTGTCCAGCCCCGGCGGGGTGCGCGCGTCCAATCCGGGCGTCCAGCCCCGGGCGTCCAGCCCCGGCGTGCGCTCGCCCAGCGCGTCCGGCCTGCGCCCCACCCCCACCAGCGAGGGCGGCAAGCGCGGCACGGGCACCCAGGCCACCGTCGTGCGCAAGAGCGCCCCGGGCACCCGCCGGGCGACCACGCCGGGGGGAACGCGGGAGACCACCGGCACCGGACGGCGCCCGCTGCCGCCCGAGCTGCCCCCCGAGCCCGACACGGACTCCGGCATGGAGCCCACGGCGATGCCGGTGCTCCCCACCTACGCGGCGCCCCGGGACACGCCGGTGGAGACGCCCGAGGCGGTGCCCACGGAGGTGGGCACGGAGGTGGGCGCGGACGCGGAGGACAAGCCCGCGCTCCGGGTGCGCACCACCGTGGACGAGGCCCGCGAGAAGCTGGCCGCCGAGGACGCCGAGCGCGAGCGCAAGCGCGTGAAGCAGGTGCGCGCGCTGAGCCTGGGCGTGTTCGCCCTCACCGCGGTGGTGCTCTTCATCGGGCTGCTGGTGCACCTGCTGTCGCCGCCGGAGGTCGCCACCGAGGAGTCGGGCCCGGTGGCCATCCTGTGGATCACCTCCAAGCCGGAGGGCGCCTCCATCGTCGTCAACGGCCAGCCGTCCGGCACCACGCCCAACCGCGTCCTGGGCGCGGACGTGCGCACGCCCCACACCATCGTCATCACCAAGCCGGGCTACCGCGCGTGGACGCGGCGCTTCTCCCCCAACCAGGCGGAGTACCACCTCAAGGCGGAGCTGGAGGTGGCGCCCGGCACCACCCAGATGGTGTCTGAAATCCCCACCACCGGCATCGACGCGGGAGGCCCGTCCGTGGACGCGGGCGCCGTCGTCGCCGCGCTCACCGGAGACGCGGGCACGGACGCCGACGCGGGCACCGCCGTCGCCGCGCTCGCCGGAGACGCCGGGCTGGAGGACGACGGGGGCACGGCCGCCGTCGCCGCCGCGACCGAAGCGCCGCTCGAGGGCCTGGACCGCGAGATGCGCGTGGTGGACTACCCCACGCGCCTCCTGGTGCTGCGGCCCGTGTACAACGCCCTGCCCGTGCTGGAGTACACGCCGGCCACCATCGACGTGTCGCCGGGGACCGGCTACTCGGTGTGGACCGAGGGCAGCGCGGCGTTCGAGAACGGCGACGGCACCGCGTCCGGCACGCTCATGTACTACGCGGAAGGGGAGCTGCCGGCCGACAACGCCGTGGGCTTCATCAGCGCCGCGCCCCGCACCCTCAAGGGGGCCAAGCGGCTGCACTTCTTCGCGCTGGACGACACCGGCCCGGAGGACAACCGGGGCTCCATCCGCGTGCACCTGCGGCAGTCCGTCTACGTGCCGCCGCGCTCCGTGCTCTTCGAGCCCCAGAAGAACGCCTTCCAGGTGAAGGCCCGGCACCAGATGCTGCTGCGGGGCATGGACCCCAAGTCCACCTACCTCATCACCGTGCGCGACGACTTCGCCGAGGTGCGCGCCGGCGCCCAGGGCCGCGTGAAGACGGTGCTGTGCGTGGAGAAGGGCCGGGCCCCGGAGGACGTGCGCCGCTCGCACCGCCTCTTCGAGGCGGGCAAGCGCTACCAGGTGTCCGGCGTCAAGGACCTGCGCTGCGTCTTCCCGGACACGAACCTGGACGACAACAGGGGCGCGCTCGACTTCGACATCGTCGACGTGACGAACATGTCCCGCAAGGAGCGCGCCGAAGCGCTCCGCGGTGCCAGCCGCTCGGAGCGTTAGCCTCCGCGCCGCAGGGCGGCCGGACAGCCGGGCCCCTGGCCACGGGCCCGTCCGGCAGGCGGGCTTCAAGGGCACCCGGGGCATGCCCCTGACGCACGGCTCCCATCCCGGAGGCAGTGCCTACCCTCACGGACATCCACTTCGTGTTTCCGGGAGTCCGTCCATGATGCCTGTGCTGTCGTCGACTGGTCTGGTGCTGCACAACCTGGGTCTCGCCGCCGGTTTCGGTGGTTCGCTCTTCGGGAAGATTGCCCTCAACCCGGCCGTGGCCGTCATCGAATCCCGCGAGGAGCGCGGCCAGGTGGTGAACGCCGCCTGGAACGGCTTCAACATCGTCAACGCGGCGTCGGTGGGGCTGGCGGCCGTCACCTGGCTGGTGGGCCGCTCGCGGCTGACGGGCCGGGAGATTGACGGCACGACGCGCGGGCTGGTCATCGCCAAGGACGTGCTGCTGGGCGCCACCGTGGCGCTGGGCGCGGCCAACATCATTGGCGGGGCCTTCCTGGCGAAGCAGGCGCCCGAAGGCGCCGTCCCCTCGGAGACGGGCCTGACGCCCACCGCCAACACGCCCGAGGCCGCCGCCAAGACGATGAAGGCGCTCGACGCGGGCGGCATCGTCAACCTCATCTCCATGGCGGGCGTCATCGCCGTCACCGCCATCCTCAACATGCGCGCGGGCAGCTCCTCGCGCTGGTCGCTGGTTGCCAGGTTCCTTCCGTAAGGGCTTCCGGGGGCCGCCTGCGGTTCGCCGCGGCCCGGCTCGACAAGGATGGGAAGGGCGCGTGGGCGCGGATGCCTTGGAAACGGCACCGGGCCCACGGGTCTTTCCAACCCGGGGCCCGGCGCGCACTCCAGGAGGCCTTGCGTCAGGCCTCAGATGTCCAGGTTCTGCACGTCCAGCGCGTTGCGCTCGATGAACTCACGGCGGGGCTCCACCGCCTCGCCCATCAGCAGCGAGAAGATGTCGTCGCTCTCCACCGCGTCCTCCACCCGCACCTGGAGCAGCGTGCGCGTGAGGGGGTTCATGGTGGTGTCCCAGAGCTGCTCCGGGTTCATCTCACCCAGCCCCTTGTAGCGCTGCAGGCCCAGGCCCTTCTGCGCGTCCTTGCGGACCGCGGCCAGCACCTCCTGCACGGAGAAGGCCGTCACCTCGCCCGCGTCCACCTGGACGCGGTAGGGCGCCTTGCCCAGCGCCTGGAAGGCCTCCCGCAGGCTGACCAGCTCCAGGTACTCCGGCGACGACAGGTACGCGTGGTCGAAGACGGACTCCTTCATGGAGCCGTTCACGTCCGTGGAGATGATCAGCTTCTTCGCCTGGTGCTCGGGGTCCTGCTGCACGTCCTTGAGCATGCGGCCCATCACGTCCGGCATGCGCCGCTCGCAGTAGGCGCGCATGGCGTCGTACTCGGCCAGCACGGCGGCCTCGTCCGTGAGCAGCTCCGCGCTCAGCTTCGTCGCCTGCACCACCGCGTCCACGACGCGCGCGTCGCGGCGCTTGGCCTGCTTCTCCAGCCGCTCCTCGTAGGTGATGACCTTCTCCAGGAGCGCCTTGAAGTCGCTGCCCCCCAGCTCGCCGTGGGGCGTCTTCACCCGCGTGTGCTCCGCGGCGATCTTCAGGAGGTACTCGTTGAGGGCGCGCTCGTCCTTGACGTAGATGTCCTTCTTGTTGCGCGTGACTTTGTAGAGCGGCGGCTGCGCGATGTAGACGTAGCCCCGGTCAATGAGCTCGCGCATCTGCCGGTAGAAGAACGTGAGCAGCAGCGTGCGGATGTGGCTGCCGTCCACGTCTGCGTCCGTCATCAGGATGATGCGGTGGTAGCGCGCCTTCTCCGGGTCGTAGTCCTCCGCCCCGATGCCCGTGCCCAGCGCGGTGATGAGCGTGACGATTTCAGCGCTGGTGAGCATCTTCTCGAAGCGCGCCTTCTCCACGTTCAGGATCTTGCCGCGCAGGGGGAGGATGGCCTGGTTGCGCCGGTCCCGGCCCTGCTTGGCGGAGCCGCCTGCGGAGTCACCCTCGACGATGTACAGCTCGCTCTCGTTGGGGTCGCGGCTCTGGCAGTCCGCGAGCTTGCCGGGCAGGCCGCCGCCGTCCAGCACGCCCTTGCGGCGCACCGTCTCCCGGGCCTTGCGGGCCGCGATGCGCGCGCGGCACGCGTCGCCAATCTTCGCCACGACCTTCTTGGCGAGCGGCGGGTTCTCCTCCAGGAAGGAGGCGAGCTGGTCGTTCACCATCTGCTCGACCAGGCCCTTCACCTCGCTGTTGCCCAGCTTCGTCTTCGTCTGCCCCTCGAACTGGGGGTTGGACAGCTTCACGGAGATGACCGCGGACAGGCCCTCACGGGCGTCCTCGCCGGTGGGCGTCTCCTTCAGGTCCTTCCACTGCCCGCCCTTCTCCGCGTAGCTGTTGAGCGTGCGCGTGAGCGCGGACTTGAAGCCGGACAGGTGGCTGCCACCCTCGTGGGTGTTGATGTTGTTGGCGAAGGTGAAGATGCGCTCGTCATAGCCATCGTTCCACTGCATGGCGATCTCCAGCGACACGCCCTCGCGCTCGGACTTGATGTAGACGGGCTTGTCGTGCAGCGCGGTCTTCGCCTTGTTGAGGTACTCCACGAAGGACGCGATGCCGCCGTCGAACTTGAAGTCGTGCTCCTTCTGCGTGCGCTCGTCGCGGATGGTGATGTGCAGGCCGGCGTTGAGGAACGCCAGCTCGCGCAGCCGCTGGCTGAGCGTTTCGAAGTTGAAGTCCGCCGTCTCCATGATGGTGGGATCCGGCTTGAAGTGGATCATCGTGCCGCGCTTGTCGGTGGTGCCCACCTCCACCGGCGGGCTGGTGGGCACACCGCGCGCGTAGCCCTGCTCGAAGACCTTGCCGTTGCGCTGGATGCGGACCCGGAACCACTCGGCGAGGAAGTTCACGCACGTGACGCCCACGCCGTGAAGGCCGCCGGAGACCTTGTACGCGCCGTTGCCGAACTTGCTGCCGGCGTGCAGCTCCGTGAGGACGACCTCCAGCGTGTCCTTGTGCTTGAACTTGGGGTCGGGGTGCGGGCCCACGGGGATGCCGCGGCCGTTGTCCTGGACGCTGAGCGAACCATCCACGTGGATGACGACCTCGATGTCCGTGCAGTAGCCGGCCAGGGCCTCGTCGACGGAGTTGTCCACGACCTCGTAGACGAGCTTGTGCAGCCCGTAGGTCATCGTGTCGCCGATGTACATGCCGGGGCGCTTGCGGACGGCCTCCAGGCCTTCGAGCTTGGTGATGCTGTCCGTCCCATACTCGGCTGGCGGCGCGGCCAGCGCGGCGCCGGTAGCGGGGGTCTTTTCCATGTGAAGCATGTCCTTGGGAAAGGCTGCCGTTGCGACAGGGCTGTGCCTGCTGTGCCTACCACCACCGGGCATCCCGGACAAGGTTCGGGAGCCCGCGCAAGGCTGCGGAAAGATTCATGAATCAGGCGTCGAAACGCGAGGGCGGGAGGCGGTCCTCCAGCGCCGCGAGCAACTCTTCATAAACAGCCCTGCGGGCGAAAAGATGTCGCGTCACGAGCACCCTTCCCTCCTCCTTCAGGAACAGGCCCAGCACGCTCCCCTTGCGGCCGACCCGGCGCACGGAATCAATCTGTCCCCAGTGCAGCTCCAGGGGCTTGCCGCTGAAGGGCCGGGCCACCCGCACCCCCGCGTTGTCCAGGGTGATGCCCCAGCCTTCACGGGGGCGCAGCCGGTGCACGGACACCAGGAAGGTCAGCATCAGGCCGGCGCTGATGCCGGCCCGCGCCATGGCGAGCAGCCCCCCGCCGCCCCGGTAGTCCGCCAGGGCCCAGGCGGTGAGGACCGCCAGCAGGCACGCACCCAGGAAG
>NZ_JAPNJY010000023.1:0-247169 GCF_026626625.1 Corallococcus sp. BB11-1
CAGTACTCACGCGGGGCGTGGCTTTCGTGCAGGCTGACCCGCACCTCCACCCCGCCGGCGGTGAGGACGTCCTTGAGGATGTCCGGCACGGACTGGCCCTGGAAGATGCGGCTGCGCTTCACCTGGGTGAGGCGCCACAGCGCGGGCACGATGCGCGCGCGGTAGCGCCAGCGCCCCCCGTGCAGGCCCAGCGACTCCACCGCGCGCACCACGCCGTGCACGTGGCGCGGCGTTCCACCGGGCTGGGCCACGGTCAGCAGCGCCTCCGCTCCCACCAGGGGCGCGGTGTCCAGGGACTCTGGCGCCAGGGGCGCGAAGTCCACGCTGAAGTCGTAGAGGCGGCTCAGGCCCTCCTCGCCCTTCAGCCGTTCGACGACGAGCGATTCGGCTTCAAGGGCTCCCACCCGCAGGGTGAAGGCGGGTGATTTGGCGTTGGGCATGGATTTCCCCCGTCACTGCAAGGCCAGCGACGGAAAGGAATATCATACCCCCAGTGTGAAAGCCCTTCACCTCCGCGCCTGCGAATGCCTGTCGTCCAGACACCCACAGGCTGAAGGCAGCGGCGCCCCCAGCACCGCCCGCTACCGCCCGAGCCGGGCCGCCAGCTCCAACCGGGCCGCCACGGCCAGCGCGTCCGCGCGGTTGTTCTCCACGTCGTCCGAGTGGCCGCGCACCCAGTGCCAGGAGACCTCATGGGTGCGGACGGCCTCCAGCAACTCGCGCCAGAGGTCCGCGTTGGACACGGCCTTCTTGTCGGACGTGCGCCAGCCATTGCCCTGCCACTTGTCCAGCCACTTCGCCTCGAAGGCGTTGCACACGTACTTCGAGTCGGTGAACACCTGGACGCGGCACGGCATCTTCAGGGCCTTCAGCGCCACGAGCGCCGCGGTCAGCTCCATCCGGTTGTTGGTGGAGTCCGCCTCGGAGCCCTGGAGCTCCTTGCGGTAGGCCTTGCGCTCCGGGGCGATGAGGATGGCCCCCCAGCCGCCCAGGCCGGGGTTCGGTGAACAGGCACCGTCGCAGTAGATGTGGACGAGGGGGAGCGACATCGAACGCGCACCCTACCCCGGGCCTCAGGGGATGACGATGCGCGAGTGCAGGCCCCGGCCGTCGTAGGCCGCCGCGCCGCAGCGGGCATGCGCCCAGTCCCCATTCACCGCCGAGCAGATGCGGAAGGCCTGGATGTTGGAAGGAGCCACGTTGATGCCCGGCGTGTCGCAGCGCCCCTGGTAGGTCCAGGCCAGGCTCTTGTTGACGGACGCCACCCCGATGCAGGGGCCAATCCACGCGCCGGTGTCGCGCCGCTGCACGTCGATGGAGTACTGCGCGGTCGTCTGCAGCTCGCTCCACTCCAGGTCCACGAACGGCGTGAAGCCCCCCGGCAGCTCCAGGGAGACGTCGTCGGAGATGCCGTCATACGCCTTCTCCACGAACGCACCCCAGGCGCCGTTGACGGCATAGAAGATGCGGAAGGCGGCGATGTCCCCCTTCGTCACCACGCGGTCCCCCGCGCTGCGGCACACGCCGTCGAAGACCGTCTTGTTCGACTGCCCCAGGAGCGCCACGGAGCTGCACGGCCCCACCACCGACCCGTCCCGCAGCACGACGTCCAGCGAGTAGCTGTAGCCGTTGAGCTTGTTCCAGCGGACGCTCACCTGGTTGAGGGAGGTCATGGCGCCGTCGGGCTTGAAGCCGACGCGCTGCTTGTACGTGCTGCGCGAGGTGAGGTTGCCCGCGGTGTCGAAGGCCCCGACATGGAAGACATTGAAGTACTCCCCCCGGCGCTCGACGATGACGTTGTGGCCGTGGCTCTGCACCAGCTTGCCGGCGGAGTTGCGCAGCGGCAGGGAGAGCCGCCGCACCGCGCGCGCCCGCGTGAGCTGGGGGATGGAGTCCGCCATCACGTAGGACATGGCGTACTGGCTGTTGTACCAGCCGGTGCTGAAGAGCAGGTAGTAGCGGCCGTCGCGCTTGAAGACTTCCGGCGCCTCGTTGATGCCCTCATCGTGCGCGGGCGTCGCGAACACGGCCGGGCCCGCGTGGTTGTAGACGGTGCCGGGGGCGGCGGTGTTGAAGGAGGAGATGTTGTTGCCCCGGTCGAACCAGACATAGAAGAACCAGCGGGCTGACGTGTCGTTGTACGTCGCCGCGTCGATGCGGATGTTCCGGTTGCAGCCCTGCGGCAGGCAGCCCGGGGCCGTGGAGGTGCGCGGCAGCGTCGTGTTGGCGTTGAGCGGCTGGGGCGCGCCGAAGAGGAGGTTCACGTCGGACGCCGTGGCGACGAAGGTCGTCACGTCCTGGTTCGCCGGCGGACAGGCCGCGCCGTTGGGCACCCGGTGCGCGGAGAAGTGGAGCTGGTAGGCGCCGTTGGACTTGTTGAGGTCCGGCGCCCACAGGAAGCAGTAGTCGTAGGTGGGGTCGGCCAGCGAAGGGTCGTAGGCGCGCTTGAGGCGGAACGTCGTGAGGTCGTTCGTCTCATAGATGGGCAGCTGCTGGCCGTTGCCGGTGCCGGACAGGAAGAACAGGTCGTCGTTCTCCTTGAGGACGTCCGGGTCCGCCAGCCCCGGCACCAGCAGCGTCCGCGCGGTGTCACCCACCACCAGCGCCGCGGCCGACACGGCCTCCTCCGGCGCGGGGACCTGCCCGCCTCCACACCCGACGACGCCCGCGAAGAGCGTGGACATCCACCTGCCAACACGAACGGATTTCATGAGCCCTCTCCTTCAGACCAATAAATCTAGGATTTCTAGAAATATCAGGACAAAGGCGGGAGGGCGACCTCAGTCGTCCCGCGAGGGGGAGGGGGGCATCTCCGTGTTGTAGATGTTGATGGAGCCGTCATCGATGGACTTCTTCGAGCCGAACACCAGCGTCTGGGCTTGCGGCGGGAACACCGGGTTGGGGACGTGCATGCCGGAGGCCTTCCAGTAGTGACCGAAGGCGTTCGTGGGCAGGATGAGCTTCGTCCCCAGCGCCGCCGACGCGTCCTCCAGCACCATGGAGCAGGTGCGGCAGGGGGTCTTCACGCCGCCCACGAACGCGGGGAGCACGTCGCTCAGGATGCCGGCACCGTCGAGCGCCATCAGGATGGGGTGGAAGAGCTCCTCGGCGTGGATCTTCTTCTTCGTGAAGTAGGTGTCGCCCTCCCCCTTCGTCCGCGCCTTGGGCAGGACCACGTAGACCTTGCCGGCGACCACCGGGGACGTCACCGACCAGTGCTTGAACCCCTCCTGGGTCGCGCTCTTCGCGACGACCAGCTCCTGGATGTCCGGGGACCCAAGCGTCAGCGACGCCTGGAGCTCGCTGAACACGTACTCCCACTTGAACCGGAAGTAGTCCGGGTACTTCCCGCTGCTGAATTCGGCCTGGTACACGGGGAGCTTCGCCGTGTGCTCCTTGCCGAAGTTGCGCATCGCCGTGACGTAGGTCCCGGTCGACGTGCCCCCCAGCTTGACCTGCGCCAGGAAGGCCCTGACGGAGCCTTCCTTCTTGAGCGCGGCCAGCAGGCTGGTGGAGAACGCGAGGTTGTTGGTCGACAGGAAGAGGGAGCCGCCGGCCCACATGGCCTGGAGCTCCACCGGGTTGTTGCCGTCCCCGCCGCCGTTGAACTCCACCACGTACAGGAGCGAGCAGAGCCTGCGCAGGAAGGAGTTGGGGCCCAGCTCCCGGTAGTCCCACTGGACGCTCCGGTCGACGAGCTTCGCCGCGTTGACCACCGTGGGCGCCGACTTGTTCATCTTCGGGTAGACCGTCGTGCCCACCTTCTCCGTGGATGACAGGTCGTTCTTGTAGGTCTGGAGGGGGACCACCGTGCCGTCGTGAAGCTCGGTCTTCAGCGGGTTCTTCTTGTCCGGCAGCGCCCCGTACTTCGTCTTGTACTTCTCCCGGAAGCGCTTCTTGTCCTGATACAGGGCCTCGCTCTTCGCCAGCAGGGCGTTGGAGGCCGTGGGCCCGAAGACGACCTCCTGGGGGTGCTCGTCCGCGCCGTCCAGGAAGAGCGCCAGGCTCCGCTTCTTGCCCTTGCCACCGCCAGGCATCTCCTCCAGGGCGGCCTGCTCCAGGCCGTCCGGGTCCGCGTAGAGGTCCAGGTCGTCCCGGTCGCGCTTGCCCAGGATGCCCACCTCCTTGCGCTTCGCCATCCGATGCGCGTTGCCCGCCACCCGCGGCTTGACCAGGAAGACCGCGTCGGATTGGTGGCACTTCGGACACGTGGGCCTGGCGCCCTTGAGCGTCGGATAGTCGGAGGAGGTGCACAGCCCGGAGGTGTGGTCGCACCGCTTGCAGTGCCAGGTGAAGTAGTTGACGGACCGCGTCTCCACGATGCTGTCGCCGTGCTTCGTGGTGCACGGGCCGCACTTGGGGACCTCGGCGGGCCGCTCGCCCTGCGTGAAGAGGTCACTGACCTTCTTGCAGGTCTTGCACTCGAAGTAGAAGAACATCGCGCCCCGGATGCTCCCTGCCCGGGCTCGAACCCGTCAAGCCAGCCCCCTCCCGGGAGACCTGCCTGCCCGGGCGCCTCCGACACAGGGACGAACGGCCTTTGACGGTCTGGCCGCGATCCGCTATACCCAATGCGATAATGATTATCAAAATCATTTGATATCAGTGATTAGTCTGGATTGAAAGACCCGTGAGCACCTCCCCCCGGCGTGTCCCCCCCCTCCTCGCGGCCGCGTGTGGCGTCGCCGTGGTCGCGCTCGCCGTCCTGGGCCTGCGGGCCTCGCGCGCCACCCCGGACGCCCCGGAAGCGGCCACGCCCGCCGCGCCAGCCCCCGCGGTGGCCGCGGGCCGCACCTTCACCCACGGCCAGGGCAGCACCGTGGTGGCGGAGCACCCGAAGCAGGTGGTGGTCTTCGACCTGGCGGCGCTGGACACGCTGGACGCGCTGGGCGTGGACGTCCAGGGTGTGGCGGGGGAGTACTTCCCCGGCCAGCTGGCGAAGTACGCGGACGTGAAGAAGTACCCCCGGTACGGGACCCTGTTCGAGCCCGACTACGAAGCGCTCCACGCCGCGCGGCCCGACCTCATCATCACCGGCGGTCGCTCCAGCGCGCGCTACTCGAAGCTGAAGGACATCGCGCCCACCATTGATCAGCCCACGGACGACGCGCACTACCTGGCCACCATGACGGCCAACACGGAGCGGCTGGCGGCGGTGTTCGGCAAGGAAGAGAAGGGCCGGGCGCTCCTGGCGGACCTGCGCCAGTCCATTGAAGCCCTGAAGAAGACCACCGCGACGCGGGGCCGGGGGCTCGTCGTGCTGACCACGGGCGGGCGGATGACGGCCTATGGCCCGGGCTCCCGCTTCGGGGTGCTGCACGAGGGCTTCGGCATCCCGCCCGCGGCCCCGGCGCTCAAGGCGTCCCTGCATGGGGAGGCCATCGGGTCGGAGTTCATCCTGGAGACCAACCCGGACTGGCTGTTCGTCATCGACCGTGACGCGGCCATCGGCGAGGGGGGCGGTGCCCAGCGGCTGCTCGACAACGAGCTGGTGCACCAGACGGCGGCCTGGAAGCGGGGGCAGGTCGTCTACCTGGAGCCGGCCAACACCTACCTCATTGGCGGGGGCATCCATTCGGTGCGGCGCCTGATGGAGCAGATCTCGGATGTCTATGCACAGCCTCGACAGCCCCCCGCTCCCTGAGTCGGGCACCTTCGCCAGACGCGCCCCTCCCCGCTCCGTCGTGGCCACGGAGCCGGCGCTCGCCGTGCCGCGCCTGCTCGTGGCCGTCCTCGCGGTGCTGGTGCTCGCCGGGCTCAGCCTGTTGATTGGTGTCAGCCAGGTGACGTGGGACACGCTCTTCGCGGCCGGAGCGGACGACCGGGCCGTGCAGGTGCTGGTCATCAGCCGCGTGCCGCGCACCCTGGCCCTGATGCTCTCGGGCATGGCGCTGGGCGTGGCCGGCCTCATCCTGCAGATGCTCGCGCGCAACCGCTTCGTGGAGCCCTTCACCGCGGGCACCGCGGAGTCCGCCAGCCTGGGCATCCTCGCCGTCACCGTGCTGGCGCCCGACCTGCCCGTCCTGGCCAAGACGCTGGTGGCCGCGGGCTTCGCGCTGGCGGGCACGGCGCTGTTCCTGCTCATCCTGCGGCGCATCCCGCTGCGCTCGGCGCTCGTGGTGCCGCTGGTCGGGCTGGTGCTGGGGGCCATCTTCGACGCGGCGACGACGTTCTTCGCCTACCGCTTCAACCTGCTCCAGTCGCTGTCGGCCTGGACGACGGGGGACTTCTCCAGCGTCATGCGCGGGCGCTATGAGCTGCTGTGGAGCGCCTTCGTCCTCACGGGCATCGCCTACGTCGTCGCGGACCGCTTCACGGTCGCCGGCATGGGCGAGGCCTTCACCACCAACCTGGGCCTGAACCACCGCCGCATCGTCGCGCTGGGGCTGGCCCTGGTCGCGATGGTCACCGCCATGGTGGTGGCCACCGTGGGGATGATTCCGTTCATCGGGCTCATCGTGCCGAACCTGGTCAGCCTGCTGCTGGGCGACAACGCGCGGCGCTCCATCCCGTGGGTGGCGGTGATGGGCGCGGGCTTCGTGCTGCTCTGTGACATCGTCGGACGGGTGGTGCGCTACCCGTATGAGATTCCCGTCGGCACCGTGGCGGGCGTGGTGGGCAGCCTCATGTTCCTCCACCTGCTGCTCAGGCGGGACGCCCGTGTGGGCTAGCGCGCTCAAGCCCGCGGGCCATGAGCGGCGGCTGCTGCTGATGGGGGGCCTGGCCCTCCTGTGCGTCGCCGCGTTCATGACCGTGGGCGCCCAGGGGCGGTGGGACTTCGTGCTGCCCTTCCGCGCGCGCAAGGTCCTGACGGTGGTGATGGTGGCCTACGCCATCGCGGTCTCCACGGTGCTGTTCCAGACCGTGACGGAGAACCGCGTGCTGACGCCGGCCATCATGGGCTTCGACACGCTCTACGTGCTGCTCCAGACGTGCCTGCTCTTCTTCCTGGGCTCCACCACGGTGGCGGCCCTGGACGTGCGGCTGCTGTTCGCGGTGGAGGTCGCCATCATGGTGCTCTTCTCCGGCGTGCTGCACCGGTGGCTGTTCTGGAGCGGGCGCCGGAGCATCCACCTGCTGCTGCTCACGGGCGTGGTGCTGGGCGTGCTGTTCCGCAGCCTGTCCACCTTCCTCCAGCGCGTCATCTCCCCCAGCGAGTTCGCCTTCCTCCAGGACCGCTTCTTCGCCAGCTTCAACAACCCGGATCCGGACCTGCTCGTCGTGTCGGCGGTGGTGACCGTGGGGGCCTCCGCCCTGGGCCTGTCGCTGCTGCGCGCCTGCGACGTCCTGGGGCTGGGCCGGGACCTGGCCATCAACCTGGGCGTGGACCACCGCCGCACGGTGTCGCTGCTGCTGGTGGTGGTGGCGGTGCTGGTGTCGGTGTCCACGGCGCTCGTGGGGCCGGTGACCTTCTTCGGCCTGCTGGTGGCGAACCTGGCCTACGGGCTGGTGGGCTCCCACCGGCACGTCCACACCCTGCCCGCCGCGGTGTTCCTCGCGGTGATTGGCCTGCTGGGCGGGCAGCTGCTGCTGGAGCAGGTCTTCTCCTTTGGCGCCAACCTGCGTGTCATCATCGAGTTCCTGGGCGGGCTGATGTTCATCGCCCTGCTCATGAGAGGCGCCCTGCGATGATCGAGGCCCGGAACGTCTCCCGCCGCTACGGAGACACCCTGGTGGTGGACGACGTCTCCCTGCGGATCCCCGAGCGCGGCGTCACGTCCATCATCGGGCCCAACGGCGCCGGCAAGTCCACCCTCCTGTCGATGATCAGCCGGCTGTTGCCGCTGTCCTCGGGCGTGGTCCTGGTGGACGACCTGGACGTGACGAAGACGCCCGGCGACGCGCTGGCCCGCAGGCTGGCCATCCTGCGCCAGGACAACCACCTCACCGCGCGGCTGACGGTGCGCGACCTGGTGACGTTCGGCCGCTATCCGCACTCGCGGGGGCGCCCGACGGTGGAGGACCGGGCCTTCGTGGAGGGGGCCATCCACCACCTGGGCCTGGAGCCCATCGCCCACCGCTTCCTGGACGAGCTGTCCGGAGGCCAGCGCCAGCGCGCCTTCGTGGCCATGGTGCTGTGTCAGGACACGCACTACGTGCTGCTGGATGAGCCGCTCAACAGCCTGGACATGAAGCACGCGGTGTCCATGATGCAGGAGCTGCGGCGCGCCGCGGACGCGCTGGGCAAGAGCGTCATCCTGGTCCTGCACGACCTCAACTTCGCCTCCTGCTACTCCGACCACATCATCGCGATGCGCGACGGGAAGGTCGCCTTCCAGGGCAACGCGGAGGCGCTGATGCGCACGGAGGTCCTGCGCGGCATCTACGACCTGGACATCGCCATCCACCAACTCGACGGGAAGTGGATCGCCGTCCACTACCGGTAGCGCCGCCGGGCCCACGCGACGGGTTCGACTCCAGGCACCAGCGGACCTCCACGTCGCGTGCGATGCCAGAAGCCCTACAGCCGGGCGAGGAGCTCCGCCTTCTTGTCCTCGTACTCCCGCGCGGTGATGAGCCCGGCGTCCGCCATGCGCTTCAAGTCCGTCATCGCCTGTATCGGGTCCTTCGCGGCCGGCGGAGGGCTCGCCAGGGGCGTCGTGACCGGCCCCACGAGCGCGACGCGGAGGGGGTGCTTCGGGTCGAACTTCACGTCCACGCGCAGGCCCGGCTGCCAGGTCGCCGTGCTCGAGAACCGGGTCAACCGCTTCTGCACCTTCACTTGATAGGGCGCGCGTCCGGACGGACGCACCTCCAGCAGGAGCGAGAGGACGGGCTGCTTGTTGATGCGCAGCGCGGTGTCCCGCACCTCCAGGACGGTGGCCTCGGCGGCCTCTCCGTTCTGGAGCAGCGGGTCTTCGAGGTGGATGCCCTTGAGCAGCTCCTGCACGGACTTCGAGCGGAGCACCAGGAACAGCACCACGCCGACGAGCGGGGCCAGGAAGAAGACGTAGTCGAAGGTCGTGAGGGGGGCGTCGAACATGGCATGTCCCTGTGGCGGCTCCCACGACTCTACCGGACGCCACCGCCCTGCCCCAGACACACGCGGTGGCTCACCCGCGCAGGCGCCGTCGCATCGCGTCGCAGGCGTCCTTCGCCTCCTTCAGTCCCACGCCGTAGCGGTCGCGGTAGAGCTTGACGGCCTCGATGAGCTTGTCATCGCGCAGGGCCTGCTCGATGTCCGCATCCCCCTCCACGGCCCCCGAGGGCTCACGTCCGAAGGGGTGCCGCTCCGCCATGAGCGCCTCCACGGAGTCCTTGGCCTCCTTCAGGCCCACACCGTGCTGCTCGCGGTACAGCTTGATGGCCTTGATGGTCTGCCCCGCGTCGATCAGCTCCCTGAGGCGGGCCTGGAACACCTCCGGGGCCAGTGGGGGCGGCGCCGCCGCGGGCGGCGGAGCCAGTTCCTGCTCCTCGCGGGAGGAGGACTCACGCAGGCGACGTTGCAGGAGCGCCAGCGCGCCCCCGGCGAGGAGCGCGAGGAGGAGCCATCCGATGAGCGTCAGGGACATGCCACCGAGCATAGTCCGGAGGGCCTCCGCGGAAGCGAAGAAGCCCCCGGGGGTTGTCACGGCTCCACCCACGGTGAAAGCCTGCGCATCCTTCAGAAAGGCAGACACCGATGCGCGAGAAGAACCTGGAGTACACGCTGGATTGGATTGCCATCCAGGAGCTGGTGGCCGAGTACGGGCAGGCCATCGACCATGGCAAGGACACGGGCGACTGGACGCGCTGGGAGCGGGTCTTCGCGCCGGAGGTGACGTCGGACTACTCGCGCTTCATGGGCGTGCCGCCCGTCACCCAGCCGCGCGCGGTGCTGGCGAAGTTCGCGGACGTGTCGCTGGAGTGCTTCACGCGCACGCAGCACGCCACGGCCAACACGGTGCGCACCGAGTTCAAGAGCGACACGCAAGCGACGGTGCATGCCTACGCGGAGGTGTCCCACTTCTTCCAGCTCAACGGCGTGCCGCAGGAGTGGACGCTGGTGGGACGCTACACGCACGAGGTGGTCAAGACGGCCCAGGAGGGGTGGCGCATCCAGAAGGTCACGCTGGATCCAATGCACCACCGGGGCAACCTGCTGGGCCTGCAGTTCGTCCAGGGCAAGCGGCTGGGCACCCCGTAGCTCAATCGGTCAGCAGCACCATCAGCAGATGGCCCAGGGCCTTGGCCTCCGCGTGTTGGGGGTCCAGCTCCAGCGCCTGACCGACCATGGCGTTGGCCTCGTCCAGACGGGACTCATTCTTGAGGTACATGCCGTAGGCGAAGTACGCGTCCGCGGACTTCGGCTCCTTCGCGATGCGCTCCAGCAACGGCTTCTCCTCCGCATCCGGCGGCATGAAGGCACTGGACGGAGGGCACGGGTCGCCATACTGGCCCTTGATGCTCTTGGAGTACGCCCCCGGCGCATGTGCCTTGAGCGCCTTCATGAAGCGCTTCATGTCCTCGGCCACCTCCGCGTCCCGGGCACACATCCCGAGCACGGCGATGTACAGCCCCTTGTTGAGCCCGGGGTAGTCGTCGGACTTCTTCACGGCCAGCAAGTCCCCGCTCGGAGTCGCGAAGCGAGCCCAGGGCACCTTTGCCTTCAGCCCGTCCAACGCGGCCTGCGCCTCCGCTTCGGTCTTCCCGCCCCCGACGATGATGATGTCGTACGTGCGAGGCTTCGGCTCCTTCGCCGAAGCAAGAAGTGGAACACAGACGGTCAGCAGCAGCAGGAGGCGATTGGGCATCCCGCCAATCTACTTGTTTCCCCGGGGCTTGCCGACGCGGCGGGCCGCTCCACGCGAGGCGCTCCTGGGACGCGCGGGCGCCTTCGCCAGCGATGCCGCCTGCGCACCAATGGTCTCCGCCAGGAAGTCCACCACCGCGCGCACCCGGGCGTTGTTGGCCAGGTCTTCGTGGAACACCAGCCACACGGTCCGCTCCAACTCGGGCAGGGCGTCGCGGAGCGGAACGAGCTCCGGATGGAGATGACCGAAGAAGGCCGGCAGCAGCGCCACGCCCAGGCCCTCGCGCGCGGCCTGGAGCAGGCCCAGGATGGAGGTGAGCCGCACCGCGACGGTGGCCCGCGCCGCGTGCACGTCCAGCCACTTCGATTCGGGCCAGCGCCTGGAGTCCTGCGCGTACCCGACCACGGTGTGGCCCTGGAGGCCCGCGTCGAAGCGCACGGCCCCCCTGCGGTCCAGGTACGCCTGGGAGGCGAAGGGCACCACGCCGATGGCCGCCACCTTCCGGGCCCGCAGGGAGGACTCCTGGGGACGCACCAGGCGGATGGCCACGTCCGCTTCGCGCCGGACGAGTGAGAGGGTTTCGTAGCCGGAGAGCAGGTGCAGCTCGATTTCAGGATGTCGTTCCCGGAAACCGGCCAGCCACGGCAGCACGTTGTGGACCAGGAAGGTGTCCGTCGCGGTGACCGTCACCGGCCCGGAGGGGCGCAGGTCCTCCCCACTGGCGAGCCGCTCCACCCGCAGCGCCTCCGCCTCCACCGCCTCCGCGGCCGGCAGGATGCGCAGGGCCACCGCCGTGGGCCGGAACCCTGACGGCGTGCGGTCGAAGAGCCGCGCGCCCAGCTCCCGCTCCAGCACCGCCAGCCGCCGGCCCACGGTGGTCTGGTCCACCTTCAACTGGCGGGCCGCCGCGGAGAGGCTCCCGCTCCTCGTGATGGCCAGGAAGTGCTGCAGGTCGCTCCACTGGGGCATGCCTGCATTCTTGCAGAGGCGCCCTGCGGAAACGGGCATTTTCGCAGAGGCCCCTTGTCGCCATCCTCCCTGGCGTCTCTCCCACCGAGGAGCTCCACCCATGAAGACCGTTTCCAGGTTCGTCGCCGCCCTCGTCGTCGTATCCGCCTTTGGTTTTGCCGTCGCCGGGGGCAAGTCCACCGCGGCCTTCCAGCAGACCGCGTATGACAAGCTCGCCTGGACGGAGCTGATGCCGGGCGGTCCGGCCGTGCACGTCCTCTGGGGCGACATGAAGAAGGGCCCGTACGGGCTCCTGATGAAGTTTCCCGCCGGCTTCGACTCCGGCCTGCACACCCACTCCGCCGACTACCACGGCGTGCTGGTGAAGGGCCGCATGACGAACACCAGCGAGGGCGTCACCCCGGCGGGCGCGGTCGAGTCCGGCAGCACCTGGGATCAGCCGGGCAAGGTGGTGCACCGCAACCAGTGCGCTCCGGAGTCCGAGTGCGTGATGCTCATTGCCCAGGACAAGCCGTTCGACTTCGCGCCCGCGAAGGCGAAGTAACCGCCCTGCTCCGCCCAGGACGTCCGTCGCGACCCTGCCTCTCCAGGGTCACGCCAGACGTCGCGCTGGGAGCGCATGACGGGGGATGTGGGAAAACATGCCCTCCGTCTGGAAGGCGCACAGCGGCTGGACGCTTGGGGTTGCAATCTTCTTCATGTGAAAGCCCATGGGGTCAACGCAAGACAACGTTGATATGTCTTTCGTCATGGGTGCCCCACTCCACGCGGGCGCCCGTTCCCAGAGGGCAATCCACATGAGAATCGTTTCGAGAGGGTCCCGTGGTCTCGCCGCCGCGCTCGCCGGTGCGGGTGCGCTGGCCGCGGCCAGTTGCGGTGAGGTGCAGGGCACGCCGGAGCGCGGTGCCTCCCAGGCCCGTCAGGAACAGACCTCCCTGGAGTGCCTCTCCGCCAGTGCCCCGGAGCGGGAACTGGTCATCCAGGACCCGGGCGTCGTGAGCGACGCGGTGCGCACGACGGAGGGGGCGTGGAGCTTCGGACGGTTGGTGGCGCGGATGAGCGCGACCCTGGCGCCCGAGGACTTCGTGCGGGATTGGCTCGCGCGGGAGGCAGGCTCCAGCGTCCACGGCCAGGACGCCGCCACGCGGGAGCGCATCTCCCAGGTCCTCCGGGACTGGCCGACGCGCGCCGACGGCACGCTGGACCTGGCGAAGGCGCCCCTGCGCCTGCGGGCCATCGTCAACCGCATGGACCTGTGCGACGTGTCGCGCGGTCGCGCGGGTGAGGGGCACTTCGTCTTCGACCTGCTCGATGCGAGCGGCCAGCCCCTGGGCCTCACCGTCACCCTCGCGTACGACCTGCCCGCGCGGAGCGAGGCGGACGTGCGCGAGCAGGCTCGGCGCTGGCAGGCGCTGGCGTCGCTGACGCCGGGCACCGAGGCCTATAACGCCGCGCTCCAGGACATCACCGACCGCCTCACGGCCGGGACGGGCCGGGCCACCATCAGCGCGACCGGCCCGCTGCGCACCGCCGACGCGAAGGCAGACCCGCGCGGCGCCGCCGCCCCGAGCGCCTCGTTGACCGATGACACCCAGGCGCCCACCGCGGAGATCACCGCGCCGGCCACGGGCAGCTTCGTGCGCTCCACCGTGGCCATCACCGCGAACGCCGTGGATGACGTGGGCGTCGCGCGCGTGGACTTCTTCAATGGCGCGTCACTCATCGGCTCGTCCACCACGGCGCCCTTCACCGTGCTCTGGAACACGACGACCGCGACGACGGCCGTGAACTCGCTGACGGCGCAGGCCTTCGATGCCGCCGGCAACAGCGGGACCTCCAGCGCGGTGAGCGTCACGGTGGACAACAATCCCCCGCTGATCATCCTGGGCTCGCCCCAGTACAACCCGACGACCCAGAACTACGTGCGCGGCAACGTCAACGTGTCGTGGTCGGTGGCGCTGCAGGGTGGCGCGCCCGTGGCCCTGGTGCAGGCCTTCCAGGACGGCGCCGTGCTGACGTCGAACCCCGCCGGCTCCGGCATCACCTACTCCCTCTCCTGGAACACCCTGGTGCTGGGCAACCGCCCCTACACCCTCGGCTTCCAGGCGACCGACGCCGCGGGCAACGTGTCCGCCTTCACCACCCGGCAGCTCATCGTGGACAACGCGAAGCCTTCGCTGTCGGTCATCACGTCGCCGGCCAACGGCGCGGTGGTCAGCGGCGTCGTCACGCTGGCGGCCTCCGCGAGCGACAGCCAGTCCATGGCCTACGTCATCTTCGAGGTCGACGGCGTGAACCTCACGCCCTACGCGACCACCGCGCCATACACGAAGACCTGGGACACCACGGGCAAGTCCGGCACGCACCAGATTGTCGCCATCGCCACGGACCGCGCGGGCAACACCCGGCGCAGCAACCCTGTCACGGTGACCGTCCCCTGAGTTGAGACAGGCGGGGGGGCTCGAATGGGAGCCCCGCCCAGGAATCAGGGGACTGGCGTCGCGGGTCGGCCCTATCCTCTTCCCAATGCCCCTGCTCCCCCGCCTCCAACTCTTCGAGTTCCTTGATCAGTCGTGGCTGCCCGGCCCCTTGCGCCGTGGCGAGGTCGACTACCTCCGCGTCGTGCTCGACCGCGTGCGGCCCTACGACAGCATGGCGCAGCTCCTGGCGGAGCTGCTGCGCGGCACGGGCACGGACCGCGTCGTCGACCTCTGCTCCGGCACGGGGGGCCCGTGGCGCACCCTGCTCCCGGCGCTGCGGGCGAGGCATCCCGCGGCCGAGGTGGTGCTCACCGACCTCCACCCCACCCCGGCGCAGGAGCTGCCTCCCGGCGCGCACTACCGCGACACCCCGGTCGACGCCACGCGCATCCCCGAGGACCTGACGGGGGTGCGGACCCTCTTCGAGGGGCTGCACCACTTCCCTCCGGAGCAGGCCCGCGCGCTGCTCGCGGACGCCGCCGCGAAAGGGGTCCCCTTCGCCGCCTTCGAACTGACGCAGCGCTCGCTGCCGTACATCCTCATCCAGCTCCTGCTCGTCGTGCCCCTGGTGTGGCTCTTCACCCCGCTCATCCGCCCGGTGCGCTGGTGGCGACTGGTCCTCACCTACCTGGTGCCCATCATCCCCCTGCTCATCCTCTGGGATGGCGTGGTGTCTTCGCTGCGGACCTATGCTCCGGCGGACCTCGAAAGGCTGACCACGGGGCTGGACGTCGACGGCTACCGCTGGAGCAGCGGCGTTCATCGCGCCCAGGGGATGATCATCACCTACCTCATAGGTCAGCCCGGCCGCTCGCTGTGATTCCGACCCGCCTGTGGATGGCGTGCGCCACACGCGGCTGGATAGGCTCACGCGCGTGAGGGGGCGGTTCGTCTCACGGGAGGCACACCGTGGATCTGGATACGTGGGTACGGGGACTCGTGGCGGACTGCAGCCGCAAGGAGCCCCGGTTCAAGCAGCTCAATGCCTGGTACGCCATCGGCCTGCCGCCTGCGCTCGCCAAGGCGGAAGGCGCGCCGGAGAACCCGCGCCAGGAGCTGGATGACATGTGGCCCTTCAGCTGCCCTGACTACGAGAATCCCCTCCCGACTCCGGACATCTACCTGCCGCAGACGTGCGGCCAGCTCGCGAACTGGCTGTGCGGGATGATGCTCAAGTCCTTTGAAACAGACATGTCGAAGCAGAAGCAGGTGACCCCCTCCTCCATCATGTCGGACTTCGAGCTCGTGAAGTTCCGTCTCCAGAGCCGCTCGGAGCGTCACCACCATCTGCTGCGGGTGGACTCGAAGCCGCTCGGCCACTCCTACGTCCTCTACCTGCCTCCCGGGAAGACGAACGGGGACTATGTCTATCATCACTACCAGAACAACTGTAACGAGGCGATGCCGTTCCTGACCTTGAATGAATGGCTGGCGTCCCCCCGCTCGCGCAAGCGCGGCGATCCCTGTGAGCACATCAACAAGCTCCGGGAGATCCGCTGGTTCATCGGCCTGTCGCAGCGGGAATGGATCTTCCAGACCTTCACCCTGCTGGACACCGCGAAGGTGCGGACCTTCGCGAGTGGGAAGTACCACGACCCCCTCGGTGACAAGCCCCGGACGCTCAAGATGGGAGGGGTCGACCACTCGACGCAGGGACAGGACTTCATGCTGTTCCGGCTCGATCCGCGGGACTTCCACAAGAACCTCGTGGACTTCTACGGCATGTCGGGCGTGGGCGCGGAGGCCGCCCGCTTCAATCTGGAGGATTTGGGGCGTTGAGCCTCGGGTGAACACGCTCCGCCAGGCGGGACACCCGGTCACGGACTCTCCCCGTTCACGTTGCACGGATGCGTCTGGAATCGTTCCACTGCCAATCCGCTCAGGGAGAGCTGGCATCCCTGCAAGCCCATGCGCCCCGGTGACGTTGAGCTCCTGGCCGCCCGGTGGCCCCTGCTGCAAGGCTTCTTGGAGCGCCAGGGACTCCTTCGCGCGGCGTAACGGCGGGTCCTCGCCTCCCTGGCGGGTGGCTTCGTGGCGCGGTGACAGGCGCCAGGGAGGAGGCGACGACTGGCGGATGGGGGAAGGCGCCCCCATCGTTGAAGAACGAAGAGGTCGTCCCTTCCCGCGCACCATGGCTCGCCTGCACGACAGCCCAGCGCCTTCATCCCCGCGTCGCACGCCGCCAGGGCACGGCAGCATCCTTGATGCCGTCCTCACCAGCATGGGCGAAGGCGTGCTGGTGGCGGATGAGCACCAGCGCCTGGTGTTCATCAACCCGAAGGGGGAGCACATCCTGGGCGTGGGGGCCAAGGACGTGCCCGTCAGCCGGTGGCCAGCACACTTCGGGCTCTACCTGCCGGACCAGGTCACGCCCTATCCCATCGAGCGCCTGCCCATGAGCCGGGCCCTGCGCGGCGAGACGGTCGGCCGCACGGAGATCTTCCTGCGCAACGCCGCGAGGCCAGCGGGCACCTGGCTGAACGTCAGCTCGAATCCGGTTCGCGACGAGGCTGGCGTGGTCCGTGGCGGTGTCTCCATCGTCAGCGACGTCACCGACCACAAGGCGACCGAGGACGCGTTGCGCGAGGGTCGTGAGAAGTACCGCTCGCTCTACAACAACACGCCCGTGATGATGCACTCCATCGACCAGCAGGGGCGGCTCATCAGCGTCAGCGACCGCTGGTTGACCACCCTGGGCTATGAGCGCGAGGAAGTGCTCGGCCACGACTCGGTGGATTTCCTGACGCCCGAGTCCCGGCGGTACGCCCGCGAGGTCATCCTCCCCGAATACTTCAGGACGGGGGCGTGCTGGAACGTGCCGTACCAGCTCGTGAAGAAGGGCGGGCAGCCCATCGACGTCCTCCTGTCCGCCATCGCGGAGCAGGACAGCTCCGGGAGGGTGGTGCGCTCACTCGCGGTGATCATCGACGTGACCGAGCGGAAGCGGACGGAGGAGGCGCTGCTCGAAAGCGAGAAGCGGCTGCGCTCCATCCTGGACAACGCGCCGACCGTGTTCTTCCTGCTGGATACGCAGGAGCGCTTCATGTTCGTGAACCGCGAGTGGGAGCGGCTCTTCCACCGCACCCGACAACAGGTCGCCGGGCGGACCGTCTTCGATGTCTTCCCCCATGAAATCGCGGAGACCCTGCACCACGCCAACCGGCGCATCCTCCAGACGGGCATCCCCGTGGAGCGGGAGGAGCAGCTGGCGCACGACGACGGGATCCACGTCCACCTCACGCAGAAGTTCCCGCTCTTCGACGCCACCGGGACGGCCTATGCGCTCTGCGGAATCGCCACCGACATCACCGAGCGCAAGAAGATGGAGGTCTCACAGCGCTTCCTGGCCGAGGCGAGCCGCGAGCTGGTGACGTCGCTCGACCATGAGACCACGTTCCAGCGCGTCGCCGAGCTGGCGGTGCCCGCGCTGGCGGACCTGTGTGTCGTCTTCGTGCGCACGGACGGGGCGCTCCTGCGGCCGGTGGCGGTGGCGGACAGTGCGCCGTCCCGCGCAGCGGACGTGCGGGAGTTCCTCCGGCGTCACCCGCCTGCGTCGGGAGCCCCCCATGGCCCGAGCCGGGTCCTGTCCACCGGAAGGTCGGAGACCTCCGAAACGTCCGAGGGCCTGCTGGACCCCGTGGCCCTGGACGGCGAGCGGTGGGCGGGGGTGCGGACGCTGCTGGACAGGCCATCGCTGGGGGTGCCGCTCCAGGCCCGAGGACGCACCCTGGGCGTGCTGTTCCTCATCTCCCCCAAGCCGGGACGGGCGTATGCGCCGACAGAGCTGGCGCTGACGGAGGAGCTGGGGCGTCGGGCCGCCGTCGCCATCGACAATGCCCAGCTCTACTGTTCTGCGCAGGAGTCCATCCGCGCGCGGGATGAGTTCCTGTCCATTGCCTCCCATGAGCTGAAGACCCCGCTGACCTCCATGAAGCTGCGAGTGCAGCAGCTGAAGTCCGCCCTCACGGCCCCGCCTCCGCTGCCCAGGGAGAAGGTCGAGAAGATACTGGAGGTCTTCGAGGACCAGCTCCGGCGGCTGGCGCGGCTGGCGGAGCACCTGCTCGACGTCTCCCGCATCAACGAGCGGCGGCTCGACCTGCGCCTGGAGGAGATGGACCTGGTGGCGGTTGCGCGGGACGTGGCGGACCACCTCGCGGAGCAACTGCGGAAGACGGGCTGCGAGTTCGAGCTGGTGGCGCGGGAGCCGGTGCGGGGGCGTTGGGACCGGCTGCGCCTGGAGCAGGTCATGCTCAACCTGCTGACCAACGCGATGAAGTATGGCGCGGGGCGGCCCATCCGGATGGAGGTGGCGCTCCACGAGCGAAAGGCACGGCTCACCGTCGAGGACCATGGAATGGGCATTCCACCCGAGGCCCAGGGCCGCATCTTCGAGCGCTTCGAGCGCGCCGCCTCCCGCAACTATGGAGGGCTCGGGTTGGGGCTCTTCATCACGCGACAGCTCGTCGAAGCACACGGCGGAACCATCTCCGTGGACAGCACGCCGGGGCTCGGCGCGAAGTTCACCGTGGAGCTGCCGCCGTGCTCCCTGGCGCACTGAGGGCCCGCTTCCGGCCCCCCACGAGGTCACACCCCGTCTACCCGCGCGCGAGGCAGGGGCGGGCGACCCCCGCGAACTTGAGCGCGAAGACGCCAAGGACGGAGACGGTCTGGACCGCGACGCTCGCGACGCCAATGGCCGACATCCCAGGTGCGTACGCCACGAGGAGCGCTCCGCTGCCAAGCACCCACGAGGCGTCGACCGCGAGGTGTACCCACGCGGCGCGCAAGGGGACCGCTGGCTGGACGGACACCCACGCGTTGAACCCAGCCCAGGGCACCAGGAACAGCCCCACGCCGAACAGGAAGGCCGGGGGCAGCGGCCAGCCGGCGAGCGTGGTGAGCGGCGTGGCCCAGACGAGCAGCACGGCGCCCATGACGATGGCGGCGAGGGCATCCAGGCGGTAGACGAGGCGGTCGTTCATGGGGGCGTTTCCGGTGTGTGGGTGAGGCCCGAAGACTCCCCGGGGCCCGGGATGCCCCGCAATGACCTGGGAGGGAAGTGCGGCATCGTTCATCATCCACGCTCGCGAGGAGGAGCCCGTGATGCGTGATGCGAATGACAGGGACGCGATGGGCGCCAGGCACGCCACGGCGCGACGAAAGGTCGCGACGGGGGCCGTCAGCGAGCTGGGCGCGCTGTTGAAGGAGTGGCGCGCGTTGCGTGGCAAGAGCCAGCTCACCCTGGCGCTCGACGCCGAGGTCTCCCCCCGCCACCTGGCCTTCATCGAGTCCGGCCGGACGGCGCCCAGTCAGGACATGGTGCTGCGGCTGGCCGACGCGCTGCTGCTCGGCCTGCGGGAGCGCAACGTCCTGCTCGTGGCGGCGGGCTACGCGCCGCAGTTCGGTGAAGGCGCCTGGGACAGCGAGGAGCTGAAGGAGCTTCGTCAGGCGGCGACGATGATTCTCGCGGCGCACGACCCCCACCCTGCCCTGGTGCTCAACGCGGCCTCGACGGTGCTCGACGCGAACGTCGGCGCGCTCACGTTGATGGGAGAGGGGCGAGAGGCGCTCGGGAGGGTCAACCTGATGGACCTGGTCTTCGCCCCGGGGCGGGTGCGTTCGGCCATCGGGAACTGGCAGGAGGTGGCGGGGTTCCTGCTCTACCGGCTGCGGGAGAACGCCCGGCTGCGCGGCCCCCACTCCGAGGTCGCGCGCGTGCTGGCGCGCGTGCTCACCTTCCCCGACGCGCGGAACCTCCCGCCGATGCCTGGCGGCTCAGGGGCCGTGCTGGTGCCGTTGACCTTCACCCTCCACGGCGTCACCTCGCACTGGTTCACCACGGTCACCACCTTCGGGGCCCCCCTGCATGCGATGGCCGAGGAGATCACCATCGAGCAGTTTCACCCGCGCTGAGCCGTGGCCCCCTCTTCAGGATACGATGCTCTCGCAGTACCGACACATTGTCAGGAGCGCGTGAATGTCCAAGAAGACCCTTCGCATCGTTGCCCTTCTCTCCGCCATCGTCGGCGTTGGCGTGGCGGGGCTCACCCTGGTTCCGGGCTCGGCGCAGGCCGCGGAGCTGCCGTCCGGCTGCTATCGGCATCCCATCACCAACGCGCTGATCTGCCCCTACCCGCCGCCGGTCTAAGCGCCTTCGCTTCGACACCGGAAGCTCCGCGCTGAACGGTGGGCGCGGAGCTTCGCCCGTGACAGGCGACTCAGGGCACGTAGGCGATGCAATCAATCTCCACGCGCAGCCCCGCCTCTGGAAGCGCGGACACCTGCACGGTGGTGCGCGCGGGCCGGTGGCCGGCGAAGACGCGCTCGTAGACGGTGTTCATCCGGGCGAACTCCTGCATGTCCACCAGGAAGACGCCGCAGCGCAGGACGTGCTGGAGGCTGGAGCCGCCGGCCACGAGGATGCGCTCCAGGTTGCGCAGCACCTGCTCCGTCTGCGCCTCGATGCCCTCGGCCTGCACGCCGGTGGAAGGGTCCCTGGCGGCCTGTCCGGAGATGAAGAGCAGCCGGTCCAGCTGCATGCCAGGAGAGTACGGGCCCGCGGGCTTGGGCAGGTCCGGCGAGACGATGGGCTGGTGCTTCACGGACGTCATGGGCTTCTCCTTGGAGTTGCGCGGGTGCGCGCGGGCCCTTCCGGACACGGTCTGGCCAGCTTGGGGCTGGACACACTGCGCGCGGGGCGCGCCTCCCTGCCGCAGTACCACGCGGTGTCGGAGCACCAGGAGCGCTTGACGCGCACCGTCCTCCTCAACGTCTTCGGCCTGTGCCTCTTTGGAATATCCCTCTCACTGCACCGGCTGCCTTCAGGCACAGGTCACAACAGGCACCCTGGATTCCCACATCAATCAAAGGCGCCCATGGAAAGACTGACAAATGAGCTGCGCGAAGAAGGACAGAAATGACAACCTCCCGAACAACCAACCCGCTTGACATGAACCAGCCAATCCATCAAAACAGGCAAACCACCCAAGGCACCCTTTCGGCGCCTGCCCTGGGCTTGGCTTCGAGAGGCGTCCACTCTCACCAAAACAACAGGAGCAACGCAATGTTCAAACCCAAGTCAAACTGCTCGTCATGACGCTGGCCCTGGCGGTCGGCTGCGCAGCGGCATTCCTCCCTGTCCGTGCCTCTGCCCAGGAATGCGCGGAGGCGCGGGCCTGGGTCGAAGCGAATGCCAACTAGCTTCCGACTGTCTATGCGGAGTTCGCCCGCTACTCGATGACCTATCGCAAGGCCATCTTCTCCTCGCTCTCCCCCGAGGCCAGGAGCGAACTCTGGAAGCAGCATTACAAGCAGTACCTTGATGCGCATCCCGACCTGAACAAGGCACAGGTGGAGTTCATCCAGGAAGCTCTGGCTGCCCTCTCCCCGGCGCTCTTCACGAAGTCGGCCGCCCCGGCCTCTGGAAACACGGCGCAGGCAACGTTGAAGGAGAAGGCCACCGCCTTGTTCGGTGCGGAGGAGGCCAGACGGCTCCTCGCCACCCTGGGGCCGCCGGAACAGCGGGAGGGGTCCGTGGCGGATGCCAATTGCAGCTGCAGCACCGCCTCTGACTACTGCTACCCCCTGACGTTCTGCACCCTTGGCACGAGTTGCACCTACACGGCGTGGGGCTGCGGGACCAACTGGGTCTATGCCTGCAATGGCGACTGTCTGTACTGACCTGGGCCCATCCTCGTCATCCATGGACTGGCTGTGGTGCTGATCGCCGCAGCTGGTCCATGCGTTCATTGAGGCCGCGCGAGTTGACGCATCGGGTGCCTGCTGGTAGGCGAATCTCATGGAGCCCAGGGACTTCAGCGCACAAGCCGTCAGGACTCGCTCTTCCAGGCGCGGGCACTTCGTGGGCGCCTGACGGTGAAGCCGCTCCTCCGTTCCAGGCTCAGGCGCTGGGGGCTCTTCCTCCTCTCAATCACTGTCACGTACCTGGCTGCTTCCCGGGACTGGTGTGCCCTCAGGCGGGACGCAAGGCCGACAGTCCAGGCCTCTATTTCCGCGAAGGGGAAGCTGTATGCCGGAGCGGGCCGACAGGAGTTGACTCCGCCTTTTCCAATCGCCGCCGCCGGTTACGGCCCCTTCCGGCCCAGCGCCCACGGCGCACAGGCCCCGCTCTTCGCTCGTGCCCTGGTGTTGCAAGTGGATGAACTGCGCATCGGGGTTGTTGCGGTGGACCTGCTCACGCCGCCGTCCCCTGCCATGCATGAAGTCCACAAGGCCGTCCAAGACCTCGGGCTTTCTGAGCTATGGGTGGTTGCCACCCACACCCACTCATCCATGGGGAGCTATGAGCCAGACGCGCTCTTCCAGCTCAGCGGTGTAGGCCCCTATCGTGAGGCTGCACGCGCGGCCCTTGTCCATGCAATCACGGGCGCCTTGCAGGAGGCAGCCAGCTCTCTCGTTCCAGCAATCCTTGAAACAGGTGAGGGCGAAGCACCAGAACTCGTTTCCTCGCGAAATCAGGACGAACCCCAGGTGGACGCCCGGATTACTCGCGCCGTCTTCCGCTCAGCACAGAAGAAGATCGCGGAGGTGACGATATTCTCCGCCCACCCCACCCTCTTTCCTCGCACAGTCGAGGCCTTGTCTCCAGACTATCCTGGCCACTACTCGCGGCTCATCGAAGAAGCAGAGGGTGGAGTTACCCTGTTCTGGCAGGGCGCGGTAGGCAACGCCAGAAGCCGGTTGGCACAGCCCGACGGCCCTGCGGTCGCCCATGCGGTGCAGTTCGCCACCCGGCTTGCCCACGTCGTCAGGGGCATCCGACTCCAGTCCTGGGAATCACCGGGACTTTCGTTCATACGAATGAAGGTTCCATTGCCTGCGGCGGATACAAGGCGCCTCGTTCCAGGCTTCCTCGTCGGTGTTGGAAACAACCTGCTGTGCTGGAACGCGCCAGCGGAAGCTGGCGTCTCCCTCCTCGCCCTGGGGCCGCTTCGCCTGCTGTCCATCCCGGGCGAAGCCACATTTTCGGCTGGCAGGGAGTTGGAGGAGGCCGCGCACGCCACCCGCACGGTCTCGCTCGTCAATGGATACATCGGTTACATGGACTCGTCAGAACACGTTGAGAACGCGGGAGGAGAGAGCCGGCTTCAGTACTTTGGGCCCGAGCTTCTTGACACGTTCATCCGAGCCGCGACGCTGACGAGGGAGGAGTCGCGGCAATAGGAAAAGACGCCTGGGAGCGGCTGGGCTCCGTGACACCCAAGATGCCCGCGACTGACGCGAAGCAGAGGAAGCCGCCCCCGTGTCAGGCTATGTTCGTGGCCATGCGCTGGGCTCTGCTCGCGGTGCTTCTTGCGTCCCTCCTCCCCTCGGCGGCGGCTGCGTGCAGTTGCGTTTCGACGCAGTCGATCCTGCAGTCAGAACTCACCGATGAACGGGCCATCGTCTTCATCGGGACCGTGGATGGGATGAAGGGGAGTGCCCGGACGGGGAGCTTCTTCACCCTGGAGCGACTGCTGCTGGTTCGCCCCTGGCTCTTCCTGCGGGGCTCGTCGCCTGAGCGTCCCGTGGAGCTCTGGGCTGGCTCTACTGCGGGCTCGGGCGACTGTGGCGCCCATCTCAGGATGGGATGGACCTACCTCGTCGTGGCACGGAGGCACGAAGACGGGAAGCTGGCTGCGGGACAGTGCTCGATGACCGCTCCGCTCTTCGTCTACGGGGGGCTCGTCGGCATTCCTGCGACACTCATGCTCGTCGCGGGTGCACTCGGGTGGGCCCTGTGGCGGCGCCTGCGCAAGGCCCACCCTCCCCAGGGACCCGCCGCGGGTGGCCAGCACACCACGGCCTGGACGCGAGCGCTGGTTGCCTGGCTTTGCGCATCCGGCGGACTCCTCGCGCTGGCCGTGCTGCTTTGGAACCTCGCGCCCTGGCTCTCACCGCCCTTCGAGGCCACCGTCTGCAACCGTGTGGCATCGGATCCGCTCGAACAGGTCGAAGCGCGGTTGCTTCCCGAATCGCCGGGGTCTCCTCCGGTCCAGCTGGGTCGCCTGCTGCCGGGTGAATGCCGGACGGTGTCCTTGCCGGTGAAGGGCCTCGCCTCACTGCGCCTGCGCTACCAACTGCAGGGCAGCCCATTCACGGTGCAGGACGCGATGCTGGCTTCTGTCGGGGGCGGCCTCTTCACGGAGACGGCGGTGAAGGGACCGGGCCAGAGCGAGAGCTGGCCGGGCATGCTTGAGCCGGCCCCCTGGATTTTCGCCCTGGGACTGGGGATCCTCGCTTGCCTCTCAGGTGCGCTCGCGGCGCTCTGCGGTGCCACATGGGTGGCGCTCCGAACATGGAGGAGGGCCCGCTCGCATGCCAACCCCGCTCCCACCTGACCTGCATCCCACGACCTGGGCCGCCCTGGAAGCCTCAGGTGTGCTTCAGAGCACCGAGCACCGGCTCATCCAGGACTTCTACGGTCAACAACGCGCCCGGCGCAGCCAGGTCCTCTTCATGAATCACATCCATGAAGGGCTGGCCGTCATGCTTCACCTCCAGGCTTCGCCGCAGGCCATGCGAGCGTTCTGCCTGCATCCACTCGTCCAGGGCGACGGGGAGCTGCGGGACCACTACGCACGGGTCGCCCAGGCCGTGGAACCTGTTCCCGGGGGTGCCTTCGTGCTGGGGCTCGCCATGGAGTACCGGTCGGTGGCCAATGCCTATCTCTCCCACGCCGAGCTGCCTCCCGAGGGCATCCGGCTGTCGCCCCTGGTGGAGGTCAACGCGATGCTGGCGGGCGACAAGGTCCAGAATCGCAAGGACTTCGAGCTGCACCATGCACAGGCTCACGCGAATCGCGTCAGGTTGGCGGAATACTTCCAGCAATGGTGCCAGGCGTTGCAGATCGACGACCGCTATCCCCTGCTGAAGGCCCTGCTGCAAGGGGCTGCCTGGAGCTGAGCGAGCTCAGCTCTGGGCGCTCTTCAGCGTTTCAAGAACTCCACGAGCCTGGGCAGCAACACCTTTGCTCCCACCATGTGGTCCTGGCCCGCGAGTTCGGTGAACCTCGCGTTGGGTATCGCCTTGGCCAACTGGCCTGCGACGTCGTGCAGGCCGGCAGGGCTCTTCTGCCCGACCATGACATGGGTGGGCACGGCGACCCCAGCGGCCCGCTCGACGGGCGGCACATCGCGGGTCAAGGCGATGTCGTACGCCAGGGTTGGCGCCAGCGCCTTCATGGTCCGCCAGCCGGGGAACAAGGGCAGCAGGAAGACGAACGCCTTCGGCATTCCAATGCCCTTCAAGAAGGCACGCATCGCCTCTGCCTTCTTGCCCTCCTCCAACAGCTTGTGAACCGCCTGCCCCAGCACCTCGTACTCGGCCTTCTCCGTCTCGTCATGCACGTAGGAGGCGTCGTACAGGACCACCTTCTGGACCTTGTCTCCCAGCCGCAAGGCGGCTTCGAGCGCAAGCACCGCGCCAGAGGAATGGCCGTACAAACAAGCCTTGCCACCGGCCGCGTCGATCATGGCCTCGATGTCTTCGACCTCACGCTCGACCGTCCACGGCAGGGTGTTACCGCTGTCGCCACGCCCGCGGCGGTCGTAGTTGTAGACGGTGAACTCCCTGGCGAACTGCTTGACGTCCTGGACGATGGGCATGAACGAGCGGAAGCAGCTCGCGCCGGTGACGTAGACGAGGGCAGGCCCACTGCCGTGCACGTCGTAGGCGAGCACCGTGCCGTCTTTTGATGTGGTTGTCTTCATGCGGAGCAGTCCTTCTCCCTCGTTGCCGCCTCGCGGTCTATCACAGAGGCAGCATCACAGCGCCTTGGCCGCGGTGCCTTTCGCCTCACCCGGTCGCGGTGAAGTAGCCTCGCACCCGTCCACGAAGCCCACAGGAGCCACCATGAAGCTGATGTCGAGCAGTGCCATCGTGACGGGAGCAGGCCAGGGAATCGGACTGGGGATCGCCGCGCGCCTCATGCGGGACGGAGCCAACGTCCTCCTCTTCGGGCGGACCCTGGAGAAGGTGGAGGCGGCCGCCGGAGAGCTCAACCGGGTGATGGAGGGGCGCGCACGGGCCGTCCCCTTCGCGGGAGACGTGGTCCGCGCGGAGGACGTGGCGCGGGCCATCGAGGTCGCCACGCGGGAGTTCGGCCTCCCGGGGATCCTGGTGAACAACGCCGGTTCGGCCACCCTCCGCCCGCTCCTCGAGTTGCCGACGGAGGAGTTCGACCAGGTCCTGGCCACCAACCTCAAGGGGCCCTTCCTGTTCACCCAGGCACTCGCGAAGGCGCTCGTCGCCGCGAAGCAGCCGGGCTCCATCGTCAACATCTCCTCGCTGAATCAGACGGCCGTGACGGACGGGCTCGCGCACTACTGCGCCTCCAAGGCGGGGCTCGCGAACTTCTCGAAGGTCGCCGCTTCGGAGCTGGGGCGGTACGGCATTCGTGTGAACGTCGTGGCCCCGGGCGCCATCCGCACGCCCCTGGCGGACGGTGCCGGCCTCCTGAGTGGTGCCATGGAGCGGGAGTTCCTCGCGCACACGCCGCTCGGGAAGCCGTGTGGCGAGCCGGAGGACGTGGCGAAGGTGGTGTCGTTCCTCTGCAGCGACCTCGCGTCGTGGATCACCGGCGACACGCTCGCCGTCGACGGCGGCAATCACATTCGCGGGTTGCACAGCTACGCGGACACGCTGGGCCTCACCCGGCCCGTGGAAGGCTGAGCCGCCCGCCGCTCGCGAGCCCGGGGAGGTTGAAGCCTCCCCGGGTTGGACCGGCGCGTCAGCGTCCCTGGAAGCGGGGCGGCCGGCGTTCAGCGAAGGCGGAGAAGGCCTCCGTCAGGTCATGCGACTGGAGGAAGGCGGAGTTCCACACCGCCACGTACCGCAGTCCATCCGCGATGGACTTGTCCGCGCAGTACTCCATCACCTGCTTGGCGCCCTGGATGACGAGCGGCGGGTTGTCGGCGATGCGCCGCGCCGTCGCCCGCGCCTCCGTGAGCAGGGCCTCTGGCGTGGGGAAGACCTCATTGACCAGGCCCATGCGCAGCGCACGCGCCGCGTCCACGTCGCCGCCGGTGTAGGCCAGCTCGCGCGTGTTCCCCTCGCCGATGATGCGCGGCAGCCGCTGGAGCGCGCCCAGGTCCGCGACGATGCCGACCTTCACCTCGCGCAGGGAGAACTTCGCGTCCTGCGAGCAGTACCGGAAGTCACACGCGGCGATGAGGTCCATGCCCCCGCCGATGCACCAGCCATGCACCGCGGCGATGACGGGCTTCTTGCACCGCGCCACCCCTTCCGTGGCCTGCTGCATCTCACCAATCAGCTTGAGCAGCTGACTGCGCTCCAGCGCCAGGTTGCCCTCGGCGGTGAGCAGCGGCCCGAGGGACTCCATCATCCCCATCAGGTCCAGGCCATAGGTGAAGTTGTTGCCCTCGCCGCGCACCAACATCACGCGCACGGAGTCGTCGGCGTCCAGCAAGCGGAGCGCCTCGGGCATCTCCCGCCAGAAGTCGGGACCCATGGCGTTGCCCTTGCCCGGGCCGGTGAGCACCAGCTCGGCGACGCCCTCGCCCTTCTCGATGCGCAATGACTTGTACGTGTCGCCCATCCAGTCCCTCCCAGGGAATGTCAGCGAGCCGCACTTGAGCAGATGCGGCGCGGCGGCGTCCACGAACGTCCCGTGGACGCCGCGCACCCCACTCCGCCACGCGCCTGCCCGCAACCAAACGTGCCCGGTCCTTCAGGGGGGCCTCCTTCCGGGCTAAACGACGGAGCACGATTTTCGAGCAGCCTGGAGGGCAGGCGGGCGCCAGCGGCGCGGGAGCCGCTGCGCGCCACCGCCACCGTGGTGAGCGCCGTACAGCGCGCCGTCACCGCGCGACGCGCAGCCTGGGCCCCATCGAGAATCGCGAGCGGTCGTTTAGCATGCGCCCGCCTGGAGGAAGCCATGCCCAAGACAGGGTACGACAGTGACACCGAGTCCGACTCGGACAACTCGGATGATGAGGACGAGTCATCAGCCCGCCCGGGCGGTCGGCAGCCGGGCCGGGCCTTTCGTGGGTTCGACGGGCTTGAGCCCGTGGTCCTCGCCGATCGCGTCAAGGAGCACCTCAAGAGGTCCACCGAGGCGGACAAGTACAAGCAGGACGAGGTCGCCCAGATCCTCAACACCCGCATCTACTACTCGAAGCGCCAGTGGTCCCCCCAGGCAGAGAGGGACTTCAAGCGCGCCGACGCGGCCTTCCGCGAGGGCGACCTCCAGACGCTCCAGAAGCTGAAGACCCGCTTCTGCATCGCCCACTACCGGGGCGTGACCTACGGCCGCAACAACTTCTCGGCCATCGCCCGCCGCAACCACCGGCAGGACGTCGAGGCCGGCGTCCGCCCCATCTACAGCGTGTCCGTCCTGGAATCATTGGGCGTGGATGTCAGCGACTACAACTCCGGCCTCTACGACGACACGCCCGTGCTGATGGAGGCGCTCCAGGAGCGCGCGAACCTGCTCAAGGAGATCCTCCTCGCCAAGCGCGCCGCGCTCAAGGACGGCTTCAAGTACGGCAGCATCACGTTCGACAGCTACGCGGACGCCCTGCAGCACATCTACACCAACAACTACAAACACACCTTCAGCTCCATCAAGGTCGCACTGGCCTCGAAGCAGGGGCTGCTCAGGGACCGGACGAAGCTCGAGCACCTCAAGAAGAAGCCCCCGGAAATCCAGAGGAAGACCAGGTTCTCGGCACGGTACGGGATGCAGAACCTCCCCCGTGACTGGGAGGCGTACGAAGGGCTGTTCAACGGCGCCAACCCCTTCGTCTCCACGGGGGACACGCCACGGCATGCGCTCAAATATGCATTGGGCATGAAGTTCTACGGCGATCTGGTCAAGCACCGGCTCTTCCCGGGCTGGTCGGCGGAGACCGGACGCGTCAAGAAGCCCTACTCCGGCAAGGTCTACATCCTCCTGCACAGCCTCAACGAGTTCATCGAAGACGCGCCGCTGCACGTGCCGACCCTCAACACCCAGGGCCGTATCCGCGTGGCGGATGAGATCGTCGAGGAGCGCGAGGCGACCTTCCCGTCCTTCATCCCCAGGAAGCGCGTGGTCTGGGAGCACGTGACCAAGTTCCCCTCCTTCGACGGGTACACCGACCAGCACCTGGAGAAATACGGCCTCACCGAGGAGGACTTCGAACAGTACAAGGCAGCGCTGTTCACGAGCCCCAACCGGACCGAGTCCACGCACAAGTCGCAGATCCAGGAGAGCCGCGCCATCGAGGCCTGGCTGGTCAACTTCCACGAGGTGAGGTTGATCGAGATCGCCCGGCGCATCGCCGAGAGCCGGGGGATGATCCTCGTCTACCAGGGTGCGGATGGCGGGCTGAGCAGGGAACTCATGTCGGTCCGCCGCGATGCCGCCGTCGACAATCGGCTGTGGCAGCGCGAGCCCAATCACCAGTTCCAGGGCCACGACTACTCGTTCGCGTACGGCTCCGAGCTCCAGCGGCTCCTCACCCTGATGCAGGAGAAGGGCGCGTCGCTCGCGGACGAGTTCGAGTTCAACCAGACGCTGTCCACCCGGTTCACGCGGCACCCCGTGCTCGGGGATGGCAACTGCCTGTTCCGCGCGCTCGCGGATGCCGCCAACCGGCTGGCCATCCCCAGCGGCCCCCTCAACCACTTGAGCGCACGCGCGCACGTCTACGTGTCCTACCTGCAGACCCCTTCGCTGGTGCAGGCGTGCAACATCAACAGCGCCTACCTGCTCAACATGCGGCAGGCCGCCACTGACGCGGCTGACCTCTCGCGCTGGGGCTCCGAGCACGAAATCATGGCGTTCGCGGTCTACTACCGCCTGCGCATCTGCGTCTTCCTGGGCGAGCGGCCCTCCCAGGATCTGCAATACCAGGTCGGCAACGTGGTCGACGTGCAGGTCTCCCGCGACGAGCGGTGCGTGTGGTTCACCCCCACCGCCCATGGCCATGCCGGCACGCTCTACCTGCTGCACGAGCACGGCAACCACTTCACCCCTCTGGCTCCACGCCCAGGGGCGCCCCCCCTGGGCTAGAATCAACACCCTTCTGGAGGTCGTCATGCCCGCGGGCAAGAAGCAGTTCGTGTTCCAGGTGATGTGGAACTGGTACGTGGAGATCCGCGAGCGGCACACCCGCCACGGGCGGCTGGACGGCGCGGACCTCCAGAACCTGGTCTACGTGCGGGAGTGGGCGGAGGAGGAGGGCATGCAGAGCATCCTGCCGCGCATCGCGGAGATGCTGGAGCCGGCCGAGAACGCCGCCCGCACCATCCAGAGGGCCTTCCGCCAATTCCAGGCCCGGGCCCAGCAGGCCCGGCTCGAAACCGAGCGCAGGCAGGAGCAGGCCGAGCGCGAGCGGCGCAACACGTCCGCCCTGGTGCCCTCCTCGTGGCAGGGGCTCGGCGGCCCGGTGCTCAAGGCCTTCGAGGAGTCGGGCCCGGTCCTCACCAACGTGCACACCATCGTCCGGCTCCTGGACGTCCGCGGCAAGGGCCAGCACGAAGACTGCTACTTCAGCATCTTCGAAGAGGTGCCCCCGACAGACGGGGAGGACGAGCCCTGGGTCCGCATCTATATCGCCCAGGTCGACGTGGGCCCGGTCGACAACGACAAGGGCTTCCTGAAGTACAAGTTCTTCGGCCTGACCGAAGGCAAGCCCGTGCTCGCGACGGCGGGGACGAAGATTGGCGAATACGACGCCCCTCGCAAGGACGACAGCTCCGTCTTCGTGAACTTCGGGCGACCCTTCCGGGCACTCAAGTTCTATGAAGACAAGCCCTACACGCAGGGCGACCTGAAGTGGAAGATCTCCTCCTGTCTGGTGCGGCGCTCGGTCCTGCTGGAGATCATGACGACGGCCGTCCTCGAACCCCATGGCAAGAAGCCCGAGGCCAAGGGCAAGGCACTCAACTCCGACTACGACCAGGATCCCAACCAGTTCGCCGTCACCAACGCCCAGGCGCTCATCATCCAGAAGAACATCAAGCCTGGCAGCCTGGTCAACGCCGAGGACATCGACGGGCTGCGGATCCAGTTCGGGTTGGGCAAGGAGTACTTCTGCTTCCTCTTCGAGAACGCCGACAACGGCCACAAGACGAGGTACGACAAGGGCGAGTACCGCTTCATGATCGAGTTCTACCGGTACAAGCTCGAGGCCCTGCACGCCCAGGTCCTGAAGCTGCTCCACATGTACAAGCAGGACAAGGCGGAGGAGCGCAAATCCATCGGGTCGAAGAAGACCTCGCAGCTCCGTCTGGTTTCACGTTGCAGGGTGCTTCTCGCGGCCTTTGGATACCCCGGGCTGGTGCTGCGCGATCCTGGTGAAATCCGGCTGCTCTTCAACCAGCTCTCCGTCTTCCTGTCCTATTACGGGCTGACGCAGATCATGCCCGCCATCTACGACCCCGTGGAGTACGAGGAGCGACGCAAGAAGGCCGCGCTCCACGAGGACAAGCAGAAGAAGCGCAAGGAGGCGAAGGACGCCTACTTCGCGCTCGTGGATGCCTGCCTGAACAACGCCTGGAATCTGATGACGGCCGCCGATACCGGCATCGACAAGCTGAGCGAGTTCGAGCTCAGCAAGCTCCTCCAGGAGCTGCTCGAGGACGCCGTGGCGCGCTATGCACAGGTCCGCTTGAAGACCCTGGGACAGTGAGCCCGGTTCCCAGGGCTGTCTACAGGTAGCTCATCCACGCGCTGTTCGTTCGCGCCTTGAGTTTCACGAACCAGCGGCACGCGAACCCCAGCGGCAACAACAGCACCGCGGCGAGCCCCCAGAGCGCCGCGATGTCGGGGACGCTGAAGAACGCTCCCTGGTTGGGTCCAAACGCCAGGAGCGCCACGCTGTTGAGCCCGTGCAGCAGATAGAGATGGGCCAGGTAGAAGAACAGCGGCGCCGCGCCAAAGGTCGTGAGCAGCGCCAGGCCTCGCGCGGGCATCCGCTCCAGCAGCGCGAGCAGCAGCGCGCCCACCCCCAACGTCAGCAGCAGGAAGTCGAGCGACGGCGGGTACTTGGTGAGGTTCAGGAAGGAGATCACCGTCTTGAGCGGCGTGGCCCCCACCACCCAGGGCACGGGCTCTCCGTAGCCATTCAACTCCGGGTGAGCCACCTGGACGAGGCTCCCCATGGACTTCGTTTCGGGCGTGCCCGCTTCAAGTCCAGGCTCCACGCCAAGTGCGGGAGCGCCACCGGACCCGGGCAAGCCCATCACCAGCCATGTCGGCACCGAGCCAATGACGGGGCTCAGGGTGAGTACAGCTCCGCTGTCTCGTTGGCGCCGGTGCCCCCCGCGACGAGGACCCTGCCATTGAACAGCAGCGTCGCCGTGTGGTCATAGCGAGGTCTGGTCATGGAGCAGGCGGCACTCCAGGTCCCCGAGAACGGATTGTATACCTCCGCCGACGCGATGGCCCCGCGCTCGTTCACACCGCCGATGACGAGCACCCCGCCGTTGAGCAGCGGCGCCGCCTGGTGACTGGAGCGTGGGCCGGCCATGGAGCCCGTCGCGCTCCAGGTGCCGGAGCGATGGTCATACGTCTCCGAGGTCTCGAGGTAGCGGTCCCCGGACCATCCGCCAGCGGCAAGGACCCTGCCGTTGAACAGCAGCGTCATCGTGTGGACGGTGCGAGGCCCGGCCATGGAGCCGGTGACACGCCAGGTGCCCGTGGCCGGGTTGTACACCTCCGCCGTCGCGAGGGGGCCACTGGTGATGTTGTATCCCCCCGCGACGATCACCCTGCCGTTGGGCAACAGCGTCGCCGCGTGTTGGGCGCGGGCTGAAGCCATGGAGCCCGTCGTGCACCAGGTGCCCGTGGCCGGATCGTACACCTCGGCGGTCGCGACAGGAGCACCGCTGGCGTCCTGTCCGCCCAGGACGAGGACCTTCCCGTTCGGCAGCAGTACCGCCCTGTGACTCCAACGAGGTGCGGTCAGCGGGCCGGTCCTGCGCCAGGTGCCCGAGGCCGGGTCATAGACCTCCGCCGTCCTGAGAAACTCGGTGTTGCTGATGCCCCCCGCGACGAGCACCCTGCCGTTGGGCAACAGCGTCGCCGTGTGGCGATAGCGGGGCCCGGCCATGGCACCGGTGGCGCGCCAGGAGCCCGAGGCCCGGTCGTACAGCTCCGCCGTCGCGAAGCCGACAAGGTTCTCATCGGCGCCCCCCGCGACGAGGACCTTGCCATTGGGCAACAACGTCGCCGTGTGCTCACGGCGAGGCTCGCTCATGGAACCCGTCGCCATCCAGGTGCCCCGCAGCGGGCCGTAGGCCTCCGCGGTCGAGAGGATGCCTCCTCCCGAGTTGTGTCCCCCTGAGACGAGGACCCTGCCGTCGGGCAACGCCGTGGCCTCAGCCGCGACACGAGGCTCGGGCATGGAACCCGTCGCACTCCAGAGCCCGGAGGCCGGCGCGTACACTTCAGCCTCCGCGAGCTCTTGGGTCCCCGACCATCCCCCGGCGACGAGGACCCTCCCGTCAGGCAGCAGCGCCGCCACATGCTGGCCTCGAGCCGAAGCCATGGAGCCTGTCGTACTCCAGGTGCCCGTGGCCGGGGTGTACACCTCTGCCGTTGCGAGAGCGCCGAAATTGCTGAAGCTGAACCCTCCCGCGACGAGGACGTTGCCGTCGGGCAGCAGGCTCGCCGTGTGCTCGCTGCGAACCTGCGCCATGGAGCCCGTCGTGCTCCAGGTTCCCGAGGCCGGGTCGTACAGTTCCGCGGATGAGAGGGAAGGGCCAACATTGTACCCTCCCACGACCAGCACCCTGCCGTCGGGCAACCCCGTCGCCGTGTGCAATGCGCGAGCCGTGGCCAGGGAGCCCGTTGCGCTCCAGGTTCCTGAGGCCGGGTCGTACACCTCCGCCGTCGCCAAGGGGACACCGTTCTCGTTCGCTCCCCCCGAGACGAGAACCCTTCCGTCGGGTAGCCGCGTCGCCTCATGCAAGTAGCGCGTTGTGGCCATGGAGCCTGTTGGGCTCCAGGTTCCTGAGGCCGGGTCGTACACCTCCGCCGTCGCCAGGGCGCCATCACTGTTGTTGCGCCCCCCCGCGATGAGGACCCTTCCGTCAGGCAGCAGCGTCGCAGTGGGAGCGAAGCGCGGCGCGGTCATGGCGCCCGCCGGACTCCAGGTTCGAGAGGCCGGGGCGTACACCTCCGCGCTCGCGGCTTCGCCTCCCGCGACCAGGACCCGGCCGTTGAGCAGCAACGTCGCGGTGTGAAGAAAGCGAGGCGCCGCCATGGAGCCCGCCGGGCTCCATCCCCCACAGGTCCGTCCACCCGGCATTGAACAGCCCTGGGGCGTGCTGGAGAGGGAGGAGTCGGGAGCGCCGTCGGAAGGGAGAGCCTGCGACGTGGAGTCCGCGAACCGCGCCTCGTGCGACCCGGAGTCGGGAGGAGTGATGGTGCAGGCCGCCAGCAACGCTACCGCGAGCGCCAGCATCCATCGAGTGAATGCATTCATCATCAGGGATCTCCGGAGGTTCCCACTCCTCGCTGCGGAGGTGTGGCGGGATGAAGAACAACCCCGTGCGTCGAGGTCCCCACGGATGCAGTCGCCGCAGCGGGCAGCGAGGGAACATTGGGTCCGGGCGGATGCGCGGCCATCACCCTGAAAGCTGCGATGCAGTTTCCTGCCGGACGAACACCCCAGCAACTCCGGGGGCTACGACGGACTCGACGCGAGGGAGCCCGAGTCAGCACTCATGAAGGGGCGCCAGAAGGGCTCACGCCGCGCGCATGCGGAATGCAGCATGAACTCGTAGCGCTCTTCCAGGCAGAGGCAGCCGAAAGAACAAGAGGCGAGCGCAAGTCACCCTCCCTCTTCGAATTCCATCCACGGGGAGCCAGGCCCGATGGAGCGCCAGGGGCTCGTCGGTGTATCTCTCCAAGCATGGCCCCAGTCCCCTCCAAGGTCTCGCTCCCCAGCGCCGGGGCCCGTCCCGTGGAGTCCAGCGAGCGGTTGGCGCTCCTCGACACGTTGCGCGGCTTCGCCCTGTGCGGCGTGTTCATCTCCAATGTGATGGTGTGGTTCAGCGGCAGGGTGTTCCTGCCGCGAGAGCAGGTCCTCACGGCGATGAACGACGCATCGCTCGTCGACACCGTCACGTGGCAGGCGTTCTCGCTGCTGGTGGGCGGGAAGTTCATCACCCTATTCTCATTCCTCTTCGGCCTCGGCTTCGCGGTGCAGATGGACCGCGCCGAAGCGCGAGGGACCTCCATCACGCCGGTCTATGTCCGGCGGCTGGGGGTGATGCTGGTGATGGGGCTCGCCCACCTGTTCCTCATCTGGTACGGCGACATCCTCAGCACGTACGCGGTGCTGGGATTCGGCCTGCTCCTGTTCCGGGGGCGCTCGAACCGGACGCTGCTCATCAGCGCCCTGCTGTTCGCCCTGGGGGGGTCCGTCGTCAGCGTGGTCATCCTCAAGCTCCCGCAGCTGCTGGCGGACACGCCGGAGGCCAGCGCGGCCATCGTCAAGGCGGCCAACGAGAACTCCGCGGCCATCAAGGCGCGAACGCTGACGGCCTTCACCCACGGGAGCTGGCTGGACGCGACGAAAGCGACCAGCTTCTTCTTCTTCCGCGACTACCTGCCGCTGCTGCTGGCCATCACGCTCTCGACGTTTGGCCGGTTCCTGTTGGGCCTGCTGGCGGGGAAGCACCGCATCTTCCACGACGTGCCCCAGCACCTGCGGCTGTTTCGCCGACTCCTCGGGTGGGGGCTCGTGGCCGGGGTGATTGGCAGCGGCAGCGGTCTGGTGTTGCAGCAGCTCATGGTGAAGCAGGTCTTCACCCCGGAGACGCTGCCGACGTGGGTGTCCTTCGCCATGGCACCGCTGCGGAACCTGGGCGACCTGGGCTTCGCGGCCGTCTATGTGTCCGGCATCACCCTGCTCTTCCAGCGCGCCACCTGGCAGCGAGCGCTGGGCCTGCTCGCGCCGGTGGGGCGCATGGCGCTGACGAACTACCTGTCACAGTCCATCATCAGCGTGCTGTTCTTCTACGGGTATGGACTGGGCTTCATCACGAAGCTGGGCCCCGCCGCGTGCGTGGCGTACTGCCTGGCCATCTTCTGCGTCCAGGGGGTGTGGAGCCACCTGTGGCTGTCCCGGTTCCGCTTCGGCCCCGCGGAGTGGGTGTGGCGGTCGCTGACGTATGGAAAGGCCCAGCCGATGCGCCGTGATGACGCCTCGGGCCAGCGCACGCCGGCGTCAGGCGTGGACCGGGTGTCCGGCCCATCGTAGAGTCCCAGGAAGGGAGATTCCTTGAAATGGCGCGACTCGTCTTTGGAATGAACCAGTCGTTGGACGGCTACGTCGACCACATGGCGTTTGGGCCTAGCCCCACCCTCTTTCGTCATTTCGTCGAGCAGGTTCGCGGCCTGACTGGCAGCGTTTACGGTCGCCGCATGTACGAGGTGATGCGTTATTGGGATGAGGATCATCCTGAGTGGAGCGCGGCGGAGCGTGACTTCGCGACGGCCTGGCGGAACCAACCGAAGTGGGTCGTTTCACGCACGCTGAAGTCCGTCGGCCCCAACGCCACCCTTGTCGCGGACAACGTCGAGGCGACGATCCGCCAGCTGAAGGCGGAGCTTGATGGAGAGCTTGACGTTGTAGGCCCGGAGCTGGCGCGAAGCCTGACGGACCTCGGTCTCATTGATGAGTATCGAATCTACCTGCACCCAGTCGTGCTTGGTTCCGGCAAGCCCTTCTTCGCCGGCCCTCGGCCGCGACTCCGCCTTCAGTCCAGCGAGCAAATGGACGAGGACGTCATCCGGTTGACGTACGTTCCCGCATAGTCGCGCGACCCTCCTGCTCACCGGCGTCGTGCGTGACCGCCAGGACAGGGTAGGAGTTCGACGGCGGCGCGTGAAAGAGTCCAAGGCGTCGTGAGCGCATCGACCACGCGGTAGGTGAGGTGGTCTCGCACGCGGGATGGCAGCGACTCCAGGTAGCGCCGCGTCACCCTGCAGCGTCTTCGCGGCGGTCGCCACGCGCTCGTTGATTTCGGCGCGCGGCGTGCCGAAGTCGCGCAGGCCCAAGGCCATGTTGTCGGCCGCCGTCATGTGCGGATAGAGGGCGCGGTTCTGGAAGACCACGGCGATGCCGCGCTCACCCGCCGGCGTTTCGTTGACCCGGCGCCCGCCGATGAGGCTCTCCCCGCCGCCCAGCTGCTCCAGGCCGGCGATCATCCGCAGCAGCGTGGACTTGCCGCACCCCGAGGGGCCGACGAAGACGATGAGCTCGCGGTGCCCCAGCTCCAGCGAGACGCCATGAATCACCGCCTGGGAGCCATATTGCTTCCGCACATCCCGAAGCATCACATCCGCCAGCGTTCACGTTCCTGGGGACGGCAAATGCCCCGGCGCAGCGTCGGGGCCTCGTGGCCCTCCACCCAACTGACAAGAGGGATTCAAGCCCCCAGGCGGGAGCACGTCACACGACGCTCGCGCCCTCCGCGGCCTGGCACACGTAGCACTGCGGCGTGTTGCCCGTGGCCTGCGTGTACTTCGCGTGGACGCTCCCGACGAACGCGTCGGCCTGCCCGGGAGTGACGAGGGCCACCGCGCAGCCGCCGAAGCCCGCGCCCGTCATCCGGGCGCCGAAGCAGCCCGGCTCCGCCCGCGCCAGCCTGACGATGGTGTCGAGCGCTTCGTTGGTGACCTCGAAGTCGTCGCGCAGGCTGTCATGGCTTTCGTCCATCAACCGGCCCAGCCGCGTGAGGTCCCCGGCGCGCATCGCCTCGGCGGCCTGCACGGTGCGGTCGTTCTCGGTGATGACGTGCCGCGCGCGGCGGCGCACCAGCGGGTCCAGTTCGTGCTCCCGCTTCGCGAAGCTCCCCACGTCCACGTCCCGGAGCGCCTTGACGCCGAAGAAGCGCGCGGCGGCCTCGCACTGGCTCCGTCGCTCGTTGTAGGCGGAGTCCACCAGCCCCCGGCGCGTCCCCGTGTCGAGCACGACCACCACGGCGCCCGTGGGGAGGGGCACGGCCTGGAGCGACAGGTCGCGGCAGTCGATGAGCAGCGCGTGGCCGCTGCGTCCGCCCGCGACGATCATCTGGTCCATGATGCCGGAGTTGAGGCCCATCCACTGGTTCTCCACGCGTTGGCCCAGCAGCGCCATGGCGGCGGGTTGCCACGGCAGGCCGCTCACGGTGGCGAAGGCGCGCTGCGTGGCCAGCTCCACGGCGGCGGACGAGGAGAGCCCCGCGCCGCGCGGCACGTCCCCGCCCATCACCCCCTCCCAGCCCTTCAGCGTGTGGCCGGCCTCCTGCAGCACCCAGGCGCATCCCTTGAGGTACTCGCCCCACTCCGTGCGGGCGCGCGACAGCGACCCGAGCTCGAAGGAGAGGGACGCGCCATAGTCGAGCGAGTGGACGACGACGCGACGGTCCTCGCGCGGGCGCAGCGCGATCCACACCTCGCGGTCGATGGCGATGGGGAGCACGAAGCCGTCGTTGTAGTCGGTGTGCTCACCGATGAGGTTGACGCGGCCCGGGGCCCGCACGACGGCGGTGGGGGCCGCGCCGAAGCGCGTGTGGAAGTCCTGCTCGACCTGCTCGCGGAGCGTCATCGGGGTGTTCACCAGGGTGGGGACAGCGGGGCTCACGCGCCCGAGACGGAGAAGCGGTAGAGGGTGCGCGAGCGGTACTGCTCGCCGGGGCGCAGGATGGTCGAGGGAAAGGCCGGCTGGTTCGGCGAGTCCGGCAGGTGCTGGGTCTCCAGCGCGAAGCCGAAGCGATGGTGGTAGACGGCGCCCCCCTTCCCCTTCAGCGTCCCGTCGAGGAGGTTGCCGGAGTAGAACTGCATGCCCGGCTCCGTGGTGTGGACCTCCATCACCCGGCCGGTGGTGGGCTCCAGGACGTGCGCGGCCAGCGTCAGCGCGCCGGGCTGGCCGCCCTTGTCGAGCACCATGCAGTGGTCATAGCCAATCCCGTTGCGCAGCTGCTCGTCGTCCTGCTGGATGCGCGCGCCAATGGCCGTGGGCCGCCGGAAGTCGAACGGCGTGCCCGTGACGTCGCGCAGCTGCCCGAGCGGGATGGACGTCCCGTCGATGGGGACGAAGCGGTCCGCGTTGAACGTGACGACATGGTCCAGGATGTCGCGCCGCCCGTCGCCCGCGAGGTTGAAGTAGCTGTGCTGGGTGAGGTTGACCGGCGTGGGCTGGTCGGTGGTGGCGTGGTAGTCGAAGACGAGCGCGTTGTCGGCGGTGAGCGTGTACGTCACCCGTGCCGTCAGCGTCCCCGGGTAGCCCTCCTCGCCGTCGGGGCTGACGTAGGTGAGGACGAGGCCCATGCCCTGGTCGTCCTCGAAGGGCGCCGCCGTCCACACCACCTTGTCGAAGCCCTTGAGCCCGCCGTGCAGGTGGTTCACCCCGTTGTTCGTCGCCAGCGTGTACTGCCGGCCGTCGAGCGTGAAGCGGCCCCGGGCGATGCGGTTGCCATAGCGGCCGACGAGCGCGCCGAAGTACGGGGACTCCGCCACGTAGTCCGCCAGCGAGTCGTAGCCCAGCACCACGTCGTCGAAGCGGCCGTCCCTGTCCGGCACGCGCAGGCTGAGGAGGAGGCCCCCGTAGTTGGTGACGCGCGCCTCCATCCCCTGCCGGTTGGTGAGGGTGTAGACATCAACGGGCTGTCCGCCCGGGGCCGTACCGAAGGAACTCTGCTCCACGGTGCCTCCTGCGATGAAGATGGACGTGCGACGCCTACCAGAAGAATGGTCAGCGCTACTGCGCCGACCATGACGGCGGCAACCCCGGCACGCCCGGGCGGCTGCGCATCTTCGATGCGAACGAGCAGACCCTCGCTGGCTACGGGCAGGGCCGCTACGAGTTCAAGGCCGGCTGCGTGCCGGTGGACGGCGTCGACGACGTCCACCTGTCCACCGAACCGGAGCAGGCCCCGCCGTGCACGAAAGTGCACGATGTCCCTGTTCATGTCGCCCGTGCGTCCCATGCCCATGCTTTGGGCACGCTCATGATTCCCGCTCCCCTGCCCCCAGACCTCGAGTCGCGCCGCGCCCAGATGTTCCCCGTCCTGGATGCCAGGGACCAAGAGCACATGCTCCGCTTCGGTGAGGTCCGGCACGTCCGTGATGGGGAGTGCCTCGTGGCAGCCGGGCAACCGAGCCCAGGGATGTTCGTGGTCATCCGGGGCCGCGTCGCCATCTCCCGGCGCGATGGGTTGGGGCACTCGCTGCTCATCGTGGAGGAGGGCCCGGGGCAGTTCCTGGGTGAGGTGGCCCAGCTCTCCGGCCGGCCCTCGCTCGTCGACGCTCACGCGGTGGGCGAGGTGGAGGTGCTGGTCATCCCCCCGCACCGGCTGCGCGCGCTGATGGTGGCGGAGGCGAACCTCGGCGAGCGCATCATGCGCGCCCTCATCCTGCGCCGCGTGGGCCTGCTGGAGACAGGAGCCGGTGGCCCTGTCCTGGTGGGCCCTCCCGAGAGCGCGGGCAGGGTTCGCCTGGAGGGCTTCCTCTCGCGCAACGGCCACCCGTACCTCGCGCTGGACCCGGAGCAGGGGGGCGAGGCGGTTTCGCTGATCGAGCGCTACGCGCCACGCGTGGAGGAGCTTCCGCTCGTGGTGTGCCCCGATGGCTCGGTCTTGAAGAACCCCTCGGAGAGCACCCTTGCCCGGGCGCTCGGCCTGCTTCCGGAGGGAGCCTTCGAGACGCGCTATGACGTCGCCGTGGTGGGGGCGGGTCCCGCGGGGCTCGCCACCTCCGTGTACGCGGCCTCCGAGGGGTTGCGGGTGCTCGTCCTGGATCAGCGGGCTTTCGGGGGGCAGGCGGGCGCCAGCTCGCGCATCGAGAACTATCTGGGGTTCCTCACGGGCATCACCGGTCAGGCGCTCACCGCGCGCGCCTACGTGCAGGCGCAGAAGTTCGGCGTGGAGATGGCCATCCCGGCGGAGGTCGCCTCCCTGCGCTGCGCGGACCCTGATGCGCCGCTCGCGCTCGAGCTGACCGACGGGCGCAAGGTGCGCGCGCGGACCGTGGTGGTGGCCAGCGGCGCGCGCTACCGCCGCCCCGCGCTCGCGGACCTCGCCCGGTTCGAAGGCCGTGGGGTCTTCTACTGGGCCAGCCCCATCGAGGCGCGCATGTGCGACGGCGAGGAGGTCGTGCTCGTCGGCGGTGGCAACTCCGCGGGCCAGGCGGCCGTGTTCCTCGCGAGCCACGCGCGTCGGGTTCGCGTGCTCGTGCGGGGTCCGCAGCTCGCCGCGAGCATGTCCAGCTACCTCGTCGAGCGCCTGACCGCGTCCCCTCGCATCGAGCTGTTGCTGGAGACGGAGGTGGTGGCGCTGGCGGGTTCGGACGAGCGGGGCCTGCGGAGTGTGCGCTGGCGGCACCTGCCCAGCGGGCGGGAGGAGGAGCACGAAGTGCGTCATCTCTTCCTCTTCGTCGGGGCGGACCCGGCCACGGATTGGCTCGCGGGCTGCGGTGTCGCGCTGGACGCGAAGGGCTTCGTGCGCACGGGCGTGGCGCCCGGCGAGCAGCCACTCCGCGCGGAGGCCTGGGCGGCCACCGGGCGGGCACCGTTCCCGTTGGAGACGACCCTGCCCGGCGTCTTCGCCATCGGCGATGCGCGTTCGGACTCCGTCAAGCGGGTGGGTGCGGCGATCGGCGAGGGTTCGGCCGTGGTGTCGCAGCTGCATGCCTGCCTGGCATCCGCTGCTGCGTCCGAATCCCGACGCGCCAGCACACAGGGGCCGCCAGACGCGTTGCGATAGGCCCTCTCACATCCCCATGTTCGACACCCGGGGCGCTCGGACGGAGGCCCCAGACGGAGCGCGAGCGATGAAGAAGGCATGTTCCCACCTGGAAGCGACCGCGCATCACCGGACGGCGTCCACCCACCCCAGCGGCCACGGATGCGTCGAGTGTTTGAAGGACGGAGGTGAATGGGTCCACCTCAGGCTGTGCCTGACCTGCGGGCACGTGGGCTGCTGCGACGACTCGCCGTCACGCCACGCGACTGGCCACTTCCACGCCAGCTCCCACCCGGTCATCAAATCCTTCGAGCCTGGGGAGGACTGGGCCTGGTGCTTCGTGGACGAGCAGCTCCTCGAGCGGATCCCCACCTTCCCAGGCGAGTCGCCGTCGGCGCACTACTCCGCCCCATGAGCGCGCTTCAGACACCTGGGCTTGGGCGCCTGCGCGCCTCTCCTTGAGCGTTACCCGCGCTCCGTCATCCAGCGGCGCCCGGGCACGGTGGAGTCAGGCGTCGTCCAAGCGGTCCTCTCCGCGAGCGGCGTCGGGGCGAGCAGAGGGTGTTCAAAGAGGGCCTGGTAGAAGGCACTGAGGTCGTCGGCACTGGAGCTCAAGGCGCCGGCCGCGCTGGCGGAGGCACGCCCTGGTGCACGATGTTCGCGCTCCCCCTCCCGCGTTCCAGCCATCCACATGGGCTGCGTCGCCGACGTGCGACCGGGGGCTCAGAAAGGGGCGCCGACGAGGTCGACCTTCACCTTGCCGCCGTTGATGTTGACGACGAGCGTGCGGATGATCTCCTGCCGCTGCTCCGGGGTGAGCTGGGACAGCAGCGAGCGCAGCTCATCGCGCTGCGCCTCGCTCCATCGTCCGGTGGCCACCGCGTTCTCCACCAACCGTCGCCCCTGGCTGAAAGCGGCCACGCTCTGTGGAGTCGGCTGGGGAGGCCGAGGCTCCGGCGCGGGGGGCGTTGGCGCGGAGGTGGCGGCGCGCAGCTCCTCCTTGAGGATCTGACGGATCTCCTCGCGCAGCCCGGAGGTGTCCACGGCGACCGTCGCGCGCATGGGCGGAGCCTCCGTCGTGGGCTGGCATGCCTCGAGCTTTCGCAGGGCCTCCTCGAACCGGGCCTCCTGCCGCTCCAGTGCGCCGGACTGCACGGCGCGTCCCTCCGCGGGCCCGAGCCAGGCAGCGGCGCCGAAGCCAGCGGCTCCGGAGAGAATGGCGACGCCCACGAAGGGCCACAGGCGAGAGGTGCTCATGGGCGCGTTTTTCCCCTGGAACGAAGGGCCCGCCGTGGGCCGGCCTGGGAGAGGACGGCCGTCGGACGGGCCCGCAGAGGGATCACGGCGTCTTCGGCTCGTAATACGACATGGTGTAGACGCTGAGCTCCGTGCATTCGCCGGCCGTATTCCACGCGAAGAGGACGTACGAGTCGCTGGCCAGCGCGCGCGCCGCCGCGACGAACCCGGGATTGGAGGAGTAGCAGGTCGCGAAGTTGCCGGAAGCGTCCTCCGCGTAGACGTATACGTCCACGCCGCCCACATAGATTCTCGTCGAGACACCGATGTACTGCTTGTTGTCGGCCGAGGCACGGGCAGAGCCGAGACTGCCGAACGCGGTCCGGGCCGCGACGCTGATGGTCACGGGCACAGGGAGCTTCAGACCGGCCCAGGCCGTGCCGCCAAACCCCAACGTCGCAATCGCCAGCCCGGCGATGAGTGTCTGCTTCTTCATGGTGTTTTCCCTCTGGAATGACGCAGCCGAAGAGCCACGGGAGAGCGGGCCTCCGTAGCGGACCGTTTCAGCCCCCGTCAAGCAAGGAACACCAGGATTCGATGTGAATCGCGGCGCCAGTCCCGCTGGCAGGCGGCCCACCCGCGCCCAGCCCGGAAGAAGGGATCGGTTTATTGACCTTCATCAATGCGGGCGAGGGCGCTCTCCCCCACTCTCGATTCCACAAAGTCGATGAACGTCCTGGAGCCCTCGCGATGAACACCCACCGCCTTCACTCCCGCTCCCTGGGAACCCTCTTTCTCCTTGCGTTCTTCGCCTACGGCATCGGCACCGCGCTCGTCACCTCCGTCCTGAAGGAGCCGGAGCACCTGGCCGTGGTGGCCGGTCAGAGGGCGCCGTTCGTCGCGGGCGCGCTGCTGCTCCTGTTGAACTCCATCATCGTCGTCGGGATTGGTGTGCTGTTCTTTCCAATCCTCCGCCAGCGGAGCCCGAGCATCGCCGTCGCGTACGTCTGCACGCGGGTCATGGAGGCGCTGACCCTCATCATCGGAGTGGTGTTCCTCCTGTGCATCCTTCAGCTCGGAGAATCCGCGCAAGGGCAGACGACACCGGAGCTGATGACCCTGCTCAAGCTCTTCTCGAAGGGGAACTTCTGGGCGTACCAGCTCGCGATGATCATCCTGGGAGTCGGGAGCGTGGCGTTCTGCCTGTCGCTGTATCAATCCCGACTTCTTCCATCGTGGCTCTCACTGCTGGGCGCGGTGGGCTACGGGCTTCTGTCGCTGGGGGCCGTGTTCGAGCTCTTCGGGCTGCCGTGGGGCATCCTCTTCTCCGGGCCCGGGGGCCTGTTCGAGCTGCTCCTCGCCGGCTGGCTCATCGCCAAGGGGTTCCGGACGGTCACGCCTTCCGTCGCGGCGTAGCCGGCTTGCCGCGCGTGGCGATGCGCTTTCGGATCCGGCTCAAAGACTCGGGCTTCACGCCGATGTAGCTGGCCAGCTGGTACTGGGGAATCCGCTGGAGGATGTCCGGCCGCGTCTTCGCGAGCTTGAGGTAGCGCTGCTCCGGGGCATCGGTGAGATGGGAAGCGAACCGCTCCTGCTGTTCCGCCAGGACCTTCTGCATCACCCTCCGGGAAATGCTCTCGAAGCGAGGGAAGCGTCGATACAGGTCCCCCTCGCGTTGCTCGGTGCCCACCACCACCGTGGTGTCCTCCGCGCAGACCAGGAAGTGATCCGCTGGGGTCTGACTCAGCATGCTGTGAATCGAGAGGACCCATTCGTCCTCGGTGAAGAACCCGTTGCTCCGCTCCTCATCATCGACGACGGAGTACTGGCGGACGCAGCCCTGGAGGACGAAGTAGGCCTCTGTGCTGACCTGACCCGCCATGAGCAGGTGCGTGCCTTTCGGGCAGGTCCTCACCACCATGCTGTCCAGGATGGCCTGGGCTTCCTCGTCCGACAGAGGAGCGATGCGGCGGAAGTAGTCGACGAGCTTGTGCTTCATGAGAGCCCTGCGCGACCGGCGGGAGCCCCATCATCCCACCAAGTCGGCGGACGTGGCCCGAAAAGGAAGCAAGGCACGTCACAGCGGCCCCTCCGAAAGCAGCCCCGGATGGGACGATGACGCACCAGGGGTTCCCGAACACCGGGGCCCCCCGGCTGCTGACGGGAGCGCCTTGTGGCATCCTCGGCCTCATCACGAAGCTGGAGAGCGACTTGTCCGTCCCTGCTGCCGCGTCTGCTTCCGTCGAAGAAGGCGGGCTCCGCTACATCCCCGCGCTCGACGCGCTCCGTGGCATCGCGATTGCCGCCGTGTTCATCCACCACGCGCTCGCTTTTCCCTTCTGGGCGGCGATCGTTCGGATACCCGGCTTCCACTTCACCCCCGCGCAGACGCTCGCCGTCGAGGTCACCGAGTGGCTTGCGTCGGGCGTGGACCTGTTCTTTGTCCTGTCCGGGTTCCTCATCACCCGGATCCTGCTACATACGCGAGGCAACGCTGGCTACTACCGCGCCTTCTACATCTCGCGCGCGTGCCGGATCTTCCCGCTGTACTACCTGTTCCTCGCGCTCTGCCTGGCGCTGCCGCTCTGGCAGCACCCGCCGCTCGGGGACGTGCCGTGGTACCTGACGTATCTCTCGAACCACCTCATCTTCTCGCGCGGCTCCTGGCAGTCGCCCATCCTCGACCACACGTGGTCTCTCGCGATTGAAGAGCAGTTCTATTGGGTGTGGCCGGTCGTCATCGCGCTGATGCCTCGGCGCGCCATTCCGTACGTCGCCGCGCTCATCGCCTTCGGCAGCATCGCCCTGCGCTTCCAGCTCACGCTTTCGGGGGCCGGGGAGGCCGTGGTCCGCACGTTCACGCTCTCGCACCTCGATGGAATCATGTACGGCGCGCTGCTCGCTTGCGTCTCGTCGCGACGCCGCGCCACGCAGGCCGGTGCCGCTTTCGCTGGCGCGGGGCTTGTCGTCGCGGTGGCGCTCACCGTGACACCTTCGCTCGCTGCGCACCCGGCGCTGGGCTGGGCGACGGCGATGCCACTGGCGTTCGGCGGCATCGTAGGGCTTGTCTTGGGGCGTGCGGAACCACAGCCGGGTTCCGAGCGTTCCCCGTTGCAGGTGTCGCTCTCGTTCCTGGGCAAATACAGCTATTGCATCTACCTGCTGCAGCAGCCGGTGCTCTGGACACTGGCCAGCTACATCGCCGCACCGCTCTATCTGTCCACTGGGAGCCTGCCGCTGGTGTGGCTCGCGATGCTGGTCGCGTCCGCGCCGCCCGTCATCGCCATCGCGATGCTCTCGTACCGCTTCTACGAGGCGCCGTGGCTGCGGCTGAAGTCGAGGCTGCTGAGCACGCCCATCGCCCATGCGCCCCCTCGACCGGGCTGAGCGAAGACGCTGAGCAGGACAAGGGGGCCGCCGAACGCCGGCGGCCCGTGCACGTCAGGAGCGAACCAGAAAGACGGCTCTACCTGCTACGTGTGTTTCGCGCACACGCGTGTCAGGGCGTCTCGCATTTCCAGACCGAAGATGCGAGCCACAGGGCGGCCCGAGACACGTGGTTGTACACCTCCACCACAGGCGTCCCGCCTTGCGCCGTGCATTCGGCGATGGCATCGGCGCGGGCATTCGCCAACGCGACGCCGGGGTCATGGCTCTGTCCGCTGCCCGTGACGTACACCACGGCAGCCAGGGCCGAGCCGGGAATGGACAGCAGAAGCATCAATGCAAGGGCGATGGGCTGCTTTTTCATGTTCACTCTCCCGAGATGGATCCGGACGGGCATTCGAACTCCCGACCCGAGCTGGCCCCTGGTACACGCGGAGGATTGATACAGGCTCACTGATCCGCTTCACCAGCGACAGGCCTTGGCGCGCAAGCAGGTTCATGGCGAAGAAAGAACTGGCTCCGCCCGGATCTTCGACCAGCGACAGCACGGCATACACAAAACCAGACGCCTGCATCATCAAAGGGCTCTTCAAGCAGGCGTGCTGCACAGCATCACCAGCAAATCACCACCATTCTCATTGGCAGTGAAATCCTGATTCATTGACTATAACGGGTTTTACAGGTAACGGCAAGATCGCCCTCGCGCCTCCCCTTGCCGCGAGCTCGCCGCGGGTCCGTTGGACTCGGAAAGCGGTTGTCACAAGCACCTGTGCGGCATGCGGCGGTGGCCTGAGGAGCGCTCCGTCACTCATTTCCCGAGTTCGGTCGCGAGCAGGTCGAACACCCGTCGGATTCGCTTGCTGGTGTTCAGCTCGCGGTGGGTCGTCAGCCAGATGGGAAGGAACAACGGGGCGAGGCTGGGGAGGGCCCGCCGGACCAGCGGCTCGGCGTCTCCCACGCGCTCGGGAGCGACGCCCACGCCGATGCCCTGCTTGACCATCTCCCAGAGCACGAGGTGGTTCCCCGTCAGCACCGGGAAGTTCCGTCGCGTCAGGCTCAAGCCCAGCCCGTTCAGCCCGTTGAGCATGACGTCGGTCCCGCCAATCCCGATGAAGTCGGCGCGGCTCAGTGCCTTCGGCGTACGTGGGTTGCCGATGCGCGCAAGGTAGCGGGTCGCCGCATACAACCGCATCGGGTCGTCCCTGACCTTGGTGGCGATGAGGTCGGGCTGGGTGGGGCGGAAGTTCCGGATCGCGATATCCGCCTCCCGCCGGCGCAGGTCGACCGCGGTGTTGGTTGCGATGAGCTCGATGTCGATGCCCGGCGCCTCGCGCCGAAGCTTCTCCACGAGGGCCGGCAGCAGGAAGGCCGAATAGATCTCGTTGGCCGTGATGCGAACCAGCCCGGTGACGCTCTGCGACTGTCCACCGGCCGCCAGCGAGACACGCCCCGCGGCGTCGCCCATGGCTCGAACGTGCTCGAGCAGCTCGCGCCCGCTCGGCGTCAGCGTGAGGCTCCGCCCCACGCGCTCGAACAGCACCACGCCCAGCTCGTCCTCGAGCGCGCTCACCTGACGCCCGAGTGTCGGCTGCGCCATGCCGAGCGCACGCGCCGCCGCCGTGAGCGAGCCCTCTTCCGCGGTGACCAGGAAGGCCCGCGCCCGATTCCAATCGAAGTTGACCGCCCGCCAATCCATGCATTTTCGCATATCAGGTGAAGGAACTCAGTCAATTCCGTTGATGGTCGCGGAGGGCTATCTGTTCGCATGGGACGAGGCGTCGCCGTCATCACGCGCGTTGCCCATCGTTCCGACACCGACAGGAGAAGCGCCTCAATGACCTCCACCACCAAGGCCGAGCGGCTCGTGCCCGCTGCGCTGGTCGCGCTCTCGCTCGTGCCCATCCTGGCCGGCGCCGCCCGTCTGGCCGAGCTGACGGGCGGCGCCGAGCTCACGCCTCGCAACGCGCGGTTCTTCGCATCGCCCCTACCGGTGGTGCTGCACGTCCTCAGCGCCAGCGTGTATTGCGCCCTGGGTGCCTTCCAATTCGCCCCGGGCTTTCGCCGCCGACGGCCCGACTGGCACCGCGTCGCCGGGCGGCTCCTGGTCGCGTGCGGCCTCGTGGCAGGGCTCTCGGGCTTGTGGATGACGCTGTTCTATCCCCGCGCCGAAGGCGACGGTGAGCTCCTCGACGGCCTGCGACTCCTGTTCGGCTCGGCGATGGTCCTGTCCCTCATCCTGGGGCTGGCCGCGATCTTGCGGCGGGACGTCGGCGGCCACCGGGCCTGGATGATTCGAGGCTACGCCATCGGCCTGGGCGCGGGCACGCAGGTGCTGGTCTCCGCGCCCTGGTTCCTCATCGTCGGCACACCGGGAGAGCTCGCCAGAGCGCTGCTGTTGGGCGCCGGCTGGGTCATCAACCTCGCCGTGGCCGAGCGGGTCATTCGTCGACTGAAGTTGCCCCGGTTTCGTGGAGTCCCACCCGCTGTGCGAAAAGGGTCCCACGATGCCGAAGTCACGCCCCCCATACCCGCCGGAGTTCCGTGAGCGGGTCGTCGAGCTGATGATGGCCGGCCCGTCCGGCAAGAGTCTCGCAAGAGAGTTCGGTTGCACCGAGCAGAGCATCCGCAACTGGAAGAAGCAGCTGGAGGGGAGTGGCAGTGGCCCCCCCAGCAGCACCGGCGAAAGCAGGGCTGCTCCCAAGGCGAGCAGTGCCGCCACGGATGAGCGCGCCGAGCTTGAGCGGCTGCGGTGCGAGGTGCGGGTGCTGCGCGAGGAGCGCGACATCCTAAAAAAGCTGCGGCACGCTCTGCGGAATCGGGGCAACTTCAAGGCCTTCATCACCACGCCACCCTCTGCATGGTGGCCCACAGCTTCCTCGCGCTACGTCGAGCGCTTTTTCCCCCGGAAGCAAGTGCAATGGACGCTGCCCATGGTGCGGCGTCGCCTTCAGCATTTGCTGCTCAGCCGCATCGGCCACTGCCCCCTCTGCCTGCGTCACCTCAATCCCCGCGCTCCTCCTCTCGGGCCGTCACGCATCTGATCAAGTAGTATTAGGGCAGGCGTATGCGCCCAATCTTCTGCACGGCCTCCAAGACTAGCTTGGCGCACAGTTGAGGGAACTGGCGGAGGCCATCTTCGGCCTCTGCGTCACGCCCTCAGCGGCCCTCTCTACCCGATTGATACGCGACAGCGGCTAATCTATAGCCAGCTCACTCCATCTTGTCAGGCTTCCAGGTCAACGGAATGAGAGCTGGGCGGTCAAGTGTCACCGAGTACTGTTTCTGGAGTTCTTTTCGGATGGTAATCGCGAGTTGGGCCTGAACGGCTGCCTTCACCTGGGAGGCAACTGCCGACTGGAGGTCCGGAACAGCCGCAGTCACTGCGGCTTCAAAGTTAATCCCAAGCGTCTTTTCCGAAAGATAAGTGTTCTTGTGGAGAGCGACGAGGACGATCCCCAAAGAGACCGACTTCTTCTTCCCTCGGCAGTCCTCCTTCAGTAAACCTTGTCGCGCAAGTTCTCCCCAGAGGGCATTCTTGTTCTTGAGAACCAAGTAGCGATAAACACCAGCGGAGAACTCACTGCGTATGTTCTGCGTCATCGCACTAAAGGCTGCATCTGCGGCGAGCTTCGCCTTGGCGGAATCACTGATGCGCTGCTTAAACTCTGCCTCCAACTTGCCGCGCACGTCAGCGGCAAAGAAAGTGGACTCAAAGACTTTGGAGGAGAGCGAGGAGCGCGTCCCAAGGGAAAGAAAATTGTAATAACCGCTCTGGTCTCGGGACGTCAGCAATTCGTAAGCAGCTTTTCGCTTTGCATCGTCAAACATGATGCAGGTTTCAGGTGAGTTTCCGTCCGTATAATGCAAAAGATACGTCGCTGCGGCGTATTGCTCAAGAGAATCGAGGGGGCGCTTCGCTGCGGGGCCGGCGTCTGCTTCTGTCTCGGGCACTTGCGGCGATTGGGTTAGGGCCTCCAGTTGTTCGACAGCACGGTTCTCTGTTTCGGTTGCTTCGTCGCCCAGGTCTTCTGCAGAAAAACCATGAGGAACTTTGAACCAATCACCTCCTCGCTCGACGCCACATTTTTCTGTCAGGCCAGTTGCGTACTTGCACCCCTCGTGAAGAGGGTTCTTGCAGCCCACCAACAGGATGACGGCGACAATGAAAACACTACGCATACTCCCCCCAGGTGCGAGTTGGACCGCATTACTTCGGCAACATGCCACTGCGGCCATAATCGGATAATAGCCCAAGTCCTTCACTCCAGGGCAAGCCAAGGCCCTGAGCAGGCTGGGCACGGCGCCCACCTCAAACAAGCAATTCCCCACTCCTTCGCGGAATAAGGCTCCAGGAGAAGGCTTCGTACCCGTATCTGTCACGGGTCGGGCGAGGCGCGATCAGTTGGGCGGGAAGGGGGTGAACGCCATGCTGAGCGCCGTGAGGAAGCTGCTGGCCTCGACACTCACCCGAAAGATGGTAGCGGCCGTCGTCTTCGCGCTGGCCGAGCATCTTCGGGAACGGGTGAGGCACGGGCAGTAGTACCCGGGGAGGAAGCCCCGCTGCGTATGGAGTGGGACTCCTCTTGCCCTTGGAGAAGGTCGCATTGTCGAGGTGCGGCCACGCCACTCACCCCAGGGAGAACTGCACAATGCACAAGGGGCCATCAGCCTCACCGCCGAACCGGCCGAGGTGAGGTGTGCCATCGAGGGGACGCGCTTCATCGCGGAGGCACTGGCCACGCACTCGCTGCATAGTCGAGAGCGGGAGCTACAAGCGCCCGTCTCCATCAGCGCCATCATCGTGCTGGCGGGAACTCCGGCCTCATCAGGTCGAGCGGGTGCTTCGCGGAGAGGAGGACCCCCAGTACCTATGGGCTCCACACAACGACGTCACTCCGGACAGTGGCGAGGGAGGCGAGCAGGACGTGGTGCTCCGGCCGTGGAACTAGGTCAAGGAGAAGGAGGCATTCCCAGCCAGGAAGAAGCCGGGGCGGGGCGGGCTAAGGACGCGGCGCGGGAAAGCTCCCCCGCCGGAGCCGGAGCCACGCGAGATGCGACTGGACGTCATCAGCAACGCCGAGGTGGCGAAGCTCAAGGCGGAGCTGGTGGACTGCAGTCCGAAGACGGTCAACAACGTGCTGGTGGTGCTCAACACGGTCCTCAAGACGGCGCTCAAGTGGGGCGTCATCGAGCAGATGCCGGGCATGATCGAGCTGTTGAAGGTGGCTCCCTCCACCATGAAGTTCTACGAGCCGCATGAGTACGAGCGGCTGGTGGAAGCAGCAGCGAAGGTGGACCACCAGCACCTCGTCTTCATCCTTCTCGGCGGGGAGGCGGGGCTGCGCTGCGGGGAGATCATCGCCCTAGAGCAGACGGAGGTGGACTTCACCCAAGGTGTCATTCACATCCGCCCCTCGGAGTGGGAAGGGCACGTCACCCTGCCCAAGGGCGGACGGGCCCGGCAGGTGAACATGACCGCCCGACTGGCGGACGCACTCCGCAAGCAGCGACACCTCCGGAGCGAGCGCATCCTCTGGCAGGCCGATGGCCACCCGCAGGTGCCCCAGGTGCTGCTGAACAAGTGGATGAGCCGGCATTGAGCGGCTGGCCATGGCGGGCGCCCCGGCGAAGGCCGTTCAGGAACTGACCGGCCACCACAACCTCTCCACCACCCAGCGGTACATGCACCTGAGCCCGGTGGCCAGATCGGCGGCCATCCGGATGCTGGAGGCGCCAAAGCCGGAGCCCCAAAATGAAAACGGGCTGGAGATCTTGAGATCTCCAGCCCGCTTCACTGATGGTCGGGGAGACAGGATTTGAACCTGCGACCCCTTGGTCCCGAACCAAGTGCTCTACCAGGCTGAGCCACTCCCCGATATCCGGTGCTGCGCCAGGAACTGCCCTTCGGGCCCGGCGAAGCGGAGGCGGATCTATCCGACCCGCTTTCTTGAGTCAACGCCCTCTTTCGCCCACCCCTTCCTCCCCACCCCCACCCCAGGCGCTCCCTCGACTGTTGTCCTACCTACCCTTCAGGACGGGACAATGTTCACCCTCTTCACAAGATCCGGGGCTTCCTGTAGTTCCATGGAGTCACACGTTGATTCCCCCCTGTTCCCCCACAGAGGACCATGACGCCCCCGACCGTCCTCATCTCGGATGATGAGCCCCTCCTCGTCTCCGCCCTCGCGCGAGAGGCCAAGCGCTCCGGCCTCGTGTGCGTCTCCGACACGACGTCCGAGCACGTGCTGGAGCTGGCCCGCCTCCATCAGCCCGCCGTCATCATCCTGGACCTGAACCAGCACCAGGACGGCCGGGACCTGCTCGCGCAGCTCAAGAAGGACCCCGCCACCCGCGACTGCAAGGTCATCATCCTGAGCGGCGTGGAGGATCAGTTCACCCGCCACGTGTGCTTCGAGCTGGGCGCGGACGACTACGAAGTGAAGCCGTTCGACCCCACCTTCATGACCCGCATCGCCCGGCTCGCCACCGCCGTCACCCACAGCCGCGCCGCCTGAGCCTCCCTCAGGCGGGCCGCAGCGACCGGATGGCCTGCGCGTAGTCCTTCGAGCCGAACACGTAGCTGCCCGCGACCAGCACCGTCGCCCCCGCGGCCACCACGCGCTTGGCCGTTTCGGCGTTGATGCCGCCGTCCACCTCGATGTCCACGTCCAGCCCGCGCGCATCCAGCATCGCGCGCAGCCGGCGCACCTTGTCCACCGTGGACTCGATGAACGACTGGCCCCCGAAGCCCGGGTTCACGCTCATCAGGAGCACCATCTCCACCTCGCCCAGCACCTCTTCAATGGCCGACAGCGACGTGCCCGGGTTCAACACCACCGCCGGCTTCGCCCCCGCCTGACGGATCTGCTGGAGCGTGCGGTGCAGGTGCGGCCCTGCCTCCTGGTGCACCGTCAGCACGTCCGCCCCCGCCTTGGCGAAGGCCTCCACGTACTTCTCCGGCTCGACGATCATCAGGTGCACGTCCAACGGCTTCGTCGCCACCCGCTTGATGGCCTCCACCACCACCGGGCCCAACGTCAGGTTGGGGACGAACCTGCCATCCATGACATCGACGTGAATCCAGTCCGCTCCGGCGGCCTCGATGGCGCGGACCTCTTCTGCCAGACGGCTGAAATCACAGGACAACAGCGAAGGCGAGATGCGGACGGGGCGGCTCATGGCCGCGCTTCATAGTCGCTTCCGGACGGCTCCGGAACCTCCGCCCGACTGGACAGGAGGCTGGCGGACAGAGGTGGACCCAACAGGTGGGGGGGTCGGGCGGCCGCCGCACGGTGCGTGCTACAACCTGGGACGCAACGCGGCCGTCCGCCGCATCCTCCGGAGCCCGCCTCGGTGCTTCCCCAGTCCGTGCCCGCCTCCCCCAACCTGTCCCGCCGGCTGGCCAAGCTGACGTCCATCCTGGATGTCGCCAAGGCGATGAGCGCCGAGCGGGACCTCGACCTGCTGCTGCCCCTCATCCTCTATGAGGCCACCAAGGTCGTGGAGTCGGACCGCTGCTCGCTCTTCATCCTGGACCGCGAGCGCGAGGAGCTGTGGAGCAAGGTCGCCCAGGGCTCCAAGAACGAAATCCGCCTGCCCATGGGCAGCGGCATCGCCGGCCAGGTGGCCCACACCGGCGCCGTCATCAACATCCCCGACGCCTACGCCGACCCCCGCTTCAACAGCAGCTTCGACGTCTCCAGCGGCTACCGCACCCACACCATCCTCTGCGTCCCCATGCGCGACGCCAACGGGGACGTCACCGGCGTGATCCAGGCCCTCAACAAGCGCGGGGGCATCGTTTTCGACGCCGAGGACGAGGAGCTGCTCCTCGCCCTGGGCGCCCAGGCCGCCGGCGCGATTGAGAATGCCCTCCTCCACGAGGAGATCAACCGCCTCTTCGAGGGCTTCGTCTCCGCGTCCGTGGTCGCCATCGAAGCGCGCGACCCCACCACCGCGGGCCACTCCGGCCGCGTCGCCGACCTCACCGTGTCGCTGGCCCAGGCGCTGGAGCACCACACCACCGGCCCCTACGCCCAGGTGCGCTTCTCCGCCGTGGAGCTGCAGGAGCTGCGCTACGCGTCGCTGCTGCACGACTTCGGCAAGGTGGGCGTGCGCGAGAACGTGCTCGTCAAGGCGGAGAAGCTCTACCCGCATGAGCTGGACAACCTGCGCGCCCGCTTCCAGCTCGCCCGCAAAGACCTGCAACTGCAGAGCTCCCGCCGCCGGCTCTCCGCCGTGGAGGCGCGGGGCCTTGCCGCCCTGCCCTCCATCCACCAGGAGGAGGACGCGCGGCTGGCCACGGAGCTGGCCCAGTTGGATGAGGTGATGGGCTTCCTGCTCACCTGCAACAAGCCCACGGTGCTGGCCCAGGGCAACTTCGAGCGCCTGCTGGAGCTGGGCAAGCTCACGTTCACGGACGCGCACGACCGCGGGCAGCCGCTGCTGTTGCCCAATGAGATCCAATCCCTCTCCATCACCCGCGGCACGCTCTCACCGGAGGAGCGCCGGGAAATCGAGAGCCACGTGGACCACACGTACCGCTTCCTGTCGCAGATCCCCTGGACACGCGCCCTGCGCCGCGTGCCGGAGATCGCCTACGCGCACCATGAGAAGCTGGACGGCACGGGCTACCCGCGCGCCATCCCGGACACGACCATCCCCGTGCAGTCCCGGATGATGTCCATCTGCGACATCTACGACGCGCTCACCGCGAGCGACCGGCCCTACAAGAAGGCCGTGCCGCACCTGCTCGCGCTCGACATCCTCAAGAAGGAGGCGAGCTCCGGGCAGCTGGACGCGGAGCTGTTCTCCATCTTCGTCGGGGCGGAGATTCCCCGCCGGGCCCTCAAGAAGAGCCCGGCGTAGAAGCCAGACTCAGGCGCTGATGGTGTGCAGCCGGAGGCTGTTGATCTTCCCGGGCTGTCCCACCGGCGCTCCGAACACCACCACGATGCGGTCGCCCCGGCGCGCGAGGCCACGGGAGACGAGCTCCTCCTCCACGCGGCGGAGCATGGTCTCCGTCTCCTGGATGGGCTCCAGCACGCGCGGCACCACGCCCCAGAGCAGCGACAGGCGGCGGCGCACCTCCTGGTTCGGGCTGAACGCGACGATGGGCACCGTGGGCCGGTAGTGCGCGAGCAGCCGCGCCGTCACGCCCGACAGGGTGAAGGCCGCGATGAGCGTGGCGCCGCTCGCCTTCGCCGCCTCGCACGCCACGCGCGCGATGACGTCCGGGAAGTGCAGGGGAAGGCCCAGCGGCGCTTCGATGGTGCGCGGCAGGTACTGCGCGCGCACGGAGGACTCGGCCGCCAGGATGATGCGCTCCATCATCTGCACGGAGTCCGTGGGGAACTTGCCGCTCGCCGTCTCGCCCGACAGCATCAGCGCGTCCGCGCCGTCATACACGGCGTTGGCCACGTCGCTGGCCTCCGCGCGCGTGGGGCGCGGGTTGTCGATCATCGAGTTGAGCATCTGCGTGGCCACGATGACGGGCAGGCCGCGCAGGTTGGAGCGCCGGATGATGTCCTTCTGGACGGCCGGGACTTCTTCCGGGGGAATCTCCACGCCCAGGTCGCCTCGGGCCACCATCACGCCGTCCGTCTTGTCCAGGATGGCGTCCAGGCGCGCGATGGCCTCCGGCTTCTCCAGCTTGGAGATGATGGGCACCGTGCGGCCCACCTCCGCCATGGCCTGACGGGCGGCGTCCAGGTCCGACGGCTGGCGCACAAAGGACAGCGCGATGTAGTCCACGCCCGCCTTGAGGCCGAAGATGAGGTCCTCGCGGTCCTTGGGGGTGAGCGCGTCCGCGCGCACGGCCACGCCGGGCAGGTTGATGCCCTTGTTGTTCTTCAGCGTGCCGCCGTGGATGACCTCCGTCTTGATGAGCTGCTTCTTGTCCGTCTCCACGACGCGCAGCTCCAGGAGGCCGTCGTCCAGGAGGATGCGGTCGCCCGGGTTCACGTCCGCCGCCAGGTGCGGGTACGTGGTGGACACGATTTCGTCCGTGCCCTTCACCGTCTCATCGGTGGTGATGTGGAAGGTGGCGCCGTGCTTCAGCTCCGTGCTGCCGGTGACGAAGCGGCCGGTGCGGATCTTCGGGCCCTGCAGGTCGCCGAGGATGCCCACCGCCTTGCGGACCTTCAGCGAGGCCGCGCGCAGCATGTCGATGTTCGCCTGATGCTGCTCGTGGCTGCCGTGGGAGAAGTTGAGCCGGGCCACGTCCATGCCGGCCTCCAGCAGCGCTTCCAACATCTCCGGGGTCTGACTGGCGGGACCGAGGGTGCAGACAATCTTTGCTCGTCGCATAGGAGCGCGAACATCCGGCCCCACCGCGTTTCGGTCAAGCACGCTCAAGACGTGCTCGGTCAGGTAAACCAGTAAATGTCCAGGCCGCCTGGCAGGAGTTCAACCGCGCAGCAGCGTGCCCAGATTCTCCCGCTCCCAACGCAGCGCGGCGCCGTAGTGCGGATACGTCCGCTCGCGCTCGCGGAAGGCGCGCGGATGGTGCACGCGCCGGCCCGTGCGGCCGCTGCTGGGGAAGAGCTGGTGGAGCATCTCGTGGAAGACGATGAACTCCACGAAGAAGGCGGGCACCTCCGGCCTGTCGAGCGCGGGGTGGATGCGGATCTCCCGCGTCTGGTGGTCGTAGACGCCCAGGCGGATGGACTTGCGGCGGCGACGCGGCGGCATGCGGCCCCAGCCGATGCGCGCCTGGATGCCATTCTGGAAATAGATTTCGTTGACGCCGTTGTAGAGCGCCCGGAGGTCGAAGCAGCGACCGAGCGGGTTGAGCTCCGCGTCGGATTCGCGGCGCAGCTGGCGGATGAGCGGCTGCTGACCCCGGATGTACTCGTCCAGGAGCCCGCCCGCGGCCCGGTGTCCCCGGCCCGCGTAGTCCGCCACCGCGCGCACCACCGACTCCGGCGCGTCCAGGAACATGTGGTGCAGCCGCAGCTGGAGCACCTGCGAGCCCCGGCGGAAGGACACCATGGTGGAGCGGTTGTCCGTCACGGCCAGCCGCACCGGCATGCCCAGGTTCGCGCTCAGGCGCCACGCGAGCGACTCCGCGCGCGACCACAGCTCCTCGCGCGTCGTCGTCGAGGACAGGACGCGCGGCGCCTCCTCCACGACGCGGTTGCGCGGCGGCAGGGGTGCGGGGCCCTCCGACGCACGCGAGGAGGCGGGCACGGCGGCGCGCTCCGCGTTCGAGCCACGCGGGAACAGGGACATCTGGCGGAAGGCTTCGGGCGTCACGCGGGGGGCATCGTACCCGGCACTTCCCCGGACTCAAGGCCGGGGGGTGGACGCCCGTCTGCCCGTCGACCACGCCCACACGCCGCGCATGACACCTCGGGTCGGGCCCCACCCCGGCCGTTGCGGTGGCCCCGCGGGCCCGTGGACCGGCGGACGCGGGGCCTGCACCTCAGGGCAGGGGGGGCTGCTCGCCGTGGCGCGACTTGAGCAGCCGCTCCAGCCGCTCCGGTTCGATGCGCACCACGAAGGTCTTCTCCCGCGAGTACGTCACCTGCCCGGCAGAAGCGCCCTTGAGCTTGCGCACGAACTTCACCGGCATGTAGCTGACCTCGCCGCGCGGCTCGCCCTTGGCCCCCGAGTGGTGCAGCGCCAGGTGCGCCGCGTCCAGCAGCACCTCCTGGGCCACGTCCCCGTTCTTCTCCAGCGGCACCACGACGTGGCTGCCCGGGAGGCCGCGCGCGTGCAGCCACAGGTGCCAGGGCCTGGCCACCTTGAAGGTGAGCGCGTCGTTGTCCGCCGCGCCCCGCCCCACCCAGATGCGCGCGCCGCCGTGGCCCACGTACTCCTTGAAGGGCAGGCCCTCCTTCGGGCCCTCCTCCCCGGCCGACACCTGGAGGACCTCCACCTGCGCGAGCAGCGCGGGCCCGTCCATCGCCTCAATCTGCTGGAGCGCCACCTGCGCGTGCGCCACCTCGCGCGCCAGCTCCGCCTCGCGGTGGCGCGCCGTCTCCACGCCGCGCAAGAGGCGCCGGTACTGGTGGAAGTGCCAGTCCGTCTCCTCCTTGGGGGTGCGCTTCGGGTCCAGCTTCACCTGGACCTCCTCCACGCCGGACTCCGTATAGGCGGTGAGCGACACCTGCGTGGCGCCCCGCTTGAGCCGGTGCAGGTTCTGCGCGAGCAGCTCCCCCACCTCGCGGTGCTTCTCCGCCTCCGGGCCGCGCGCCGCCTCCGCCCGCACCTTCTCCAGCGTCCGGGAGGAGCGCTTCAGCCGGGCCCGGTACGGCTGCGCGAGCCGGCGGCGGATGGCGTCCACGCGGCTGGTGCGGTCCTTCTGCCCGAGCACCCGCTCCGCGGCCTGCAGCTTCGGGAGGACATCCCCCTCCTGGGGCTCCAGGCGCGAGGGCTGCGCGCGGCCCTTCGTCAGGGCTTCGTCGGACACGGGCTCCGGCGGCGTCCACGCGGCGCCCGCGTAGAGATTGCGCCGGGAGCCGAAGCCCTCTCCGGAGAGCATCAGCACCCGCTGGTTGTCGCTCAGGAGGAGCAGCCCTCCGGGCGACCCCAGCTCCAGCACCAGCCGGCGGCGCACGGCCTCGCGCTCGAACTCCAGCACCACCGCGCGGTGGGGCTCCAGGTAGCGCGCGCCCAGCAGCTTGAAGCCGGTGAGCTCCTGGCGCAGCCAGCGCTGGAAGGGGGCGGGTTCGCCCGGCGTGGGGAAGCGGTCCTCCGCCACGGACAGGCGGGACAGCTCCCCTTCCGCGCACAGGCACAGGACCACCGATCTGCCGGGGACCCGCAGCTCCACGTACGCCAGGCGGGGCAGCGGGCACCACGCCTTCTGGGCCACCGCGCCCACCAGCCGGGACGCCACCTCCGCGACCACCTCTTCGAACTCCACCGGACGCAGCGACATGGCCCCTCCCGGAAGGGCGCGGGACGGGGGGACCCCAGCCCGCAAAAAGCAAAACGGCCCGGCGGGTTTCGCCGAGCCGTTCACTGGACGTCAACCGACGTCCATCATGACGCCGTACTTCAGGACTGAGGGGCTTCAGGAGCCGCCGGCGCCGTCTTGGCGCTCTTGCGCTTCGCGGGAGCCCGCTTGGCCGCCTTCTTCGCGGTCGTCTTCTTCGCGGCGCCCTTCTTGGCGGCCGCCTTGCGGGGAGCAGCGGCCGTCTTGCGGGCCGTCTTCTTCGTCGCGGCCTTCTTCGCCGTCGTCTTCTTCGCGGGCGCCTTCTTCGCGGTCTTCTTCTTCGCGGCCATCGGAATCCTCCGTTCAGAGTTGAGGCCCGCGGTGACGCGAGCCCTGCACCCACTTTGGACTGAACGTGAGTGCTTGAACTGAATGGTACGGGCGACATGCCAGTGTGTCAACGCATGGTGATGTATTGCAGTGCGCGGCGAGGCCGATTTCTAGGCGTCGGGCGCTTCCAACCGTTCGTGGCGGTCACTCCGGGGGGTGGAGCGCGTCGCGCGCGGAGGCCAATTTCCGGCTCCGGACGCATTTCGCGGGCCCGTGCTACAGGTCGGAGTGTCCGCTGCCGCGCATCCGCGCGCGGTCCTCGCGTCGCTTCCCGTCGTCGAAGCGGCGACCTACGGTGCGCGCCCGCATGCGAACCGCCCCGCTGACCTTCCCCGCGTCCTTCACCTTCGGCGTCGCCACGTCCGCGTACCAGGTGGAGGGCGGCATCGAGAACGACTGGTCCGACTGGGAGCGGCGGGGGAAGTTGAAGGAGCCCCACGTCCGCTGCGGGCGCGCGGTGGACCACTGGCACCGCTACGAGGAGGACTACGCCCTGGCGAAGGCGGTGGGGGCCACCGCGTTCCGCCTGTCGCTGGAGTGGGCGCGCATCGAGCCCGAGCGCGGCCGGTTCGACGGACAGGCGCTGGAGGGATACCGCGAGCGGCTCCTGCGCCTGGGCGCGCACGGCCTGCGGCCGGTGGTGACGCTGCATCACTTCACCCACCCCACGTGGTTCCACGCGGCCACGCCCTGGCACCTCCCGGAGAGCCTGGAGGCCTTCCGCCAGTACGTGCGCCGCTGCGCGCCCCTGTTGGAGGGGCTGGACGCGCTCGTCATCTCCTTCAACGAACCGATGGTGCTTTTGTTGGGCGGCTACCTCCAGGGCCTGATGCCGCCGGGCATCACGGATGGGGCGAAGACGATGGCGGCGCTCGGGAACCTGGTGCGCGCGCACGCCATCGCGCGCGAGGAGCTGGGTCAGCGCCTGGGCCGGGTGGAGCTGGGCATCTCCCAGAACATGCTGTCGTTCGCGCCGGACCGCTGGTGGCATCCGCTGGACCGCTCGCTGGTGAGGCTGGCGGCCCCGGCCTACAACCACGCCTTCCACGAGGCGCTGTCCACCGGCCACCTGCGCGTCTTCATGCCGGGCGTGGCCTCCACGGACGTGCGCATCCCGGAGGCGCGCGACTCGGTGGAGTTCGTGGGGGTCAACTACTACACGCGCGCGCACCTGCGCTTCATGCCGCGCCCGCCCTTCATGGACTTCAAGTACCGGGACCCCCAGCAGCGCGGGCTCACCGACATCGGCTGGGAGCAGCGCCCGGAGGGCTTCGGCCAGCTGCTCCAGGAGGTGAAGCGCTACGGCAAGCCGGTGTGGGTGACGGAGAACGGCATCGACGACCGCCAGGGGACGGTCCGGCCGGAATACATCCACGCGCACCTCAAGCAGGTGCTGGAGGCGCGCGCGACGGGCGTGGACGTCCAGGGCTACCTCTATTGGAGCCTGCTGGACAACTTCGAGTGGCTGGAGGGCTGGGGCCCGCGCTTCGGCCTGTACCACGTCGACTTCGACACGCTGGAGCGCCGCCCCACCCCGGCCTGCGACTACTTCCGCGCCGTGGCCACCGGCCGCGTGCTGGTGCCGCCGTCCGGGGCTTCAGGCACGGGCGACGCTCAGCCCAGCGCGGCCCGGTAGTCCACCTCCGGCTCCTCCAGGGGAGCCGTGGGGTCCGTGTCCGCGCCCGCGAAGAAGCGCCGGACGCTGTCCTCCACCGCCTGGGGCGAGTCCAGCTGGTTCACCTCCGAGCGGAAGTGGGCCGCGCCCTTCAGGCCGTGCGCGTACCACGCCAGGTGCCGGCGGAAGGAGCGCACCGCGCCCACGGGGTCCCCGAAGAACTCCGCGTGCGCCTGGGCGTGCTCCAGCACCAGCTGGCAGCGCTCCTCCGGCGTGGCCGCGGGTCCGCCCGTCAGCTCGCGGAAGAGCCACGGGTTGCCCAGGGCGCCCCGGCCAATCATCACGAAGTCGCAGCCAGTGGTGTCCAGCATCCGGTGGGCGTCCGCCACCGTCTTCACGTCCCCGTTGCCGATGATGGGCAGCTCCGGGAAGTGGCGCTTCAGGTCCGCGATGTGGGACCAGTCCGCCTGGCCCGAGTAGCCCTGGGCGCGCGTGCGCGGGTGGATGGCGAGCCCCGCGCAGCCGGCCTCCTGGAGGGCCTCCGCCACCTGGAGGTAGTTGAGCGTCTGGGCGTCCCAGCCCGAGCGGATCTTGCAGGTGACGGGCAGGCCGGTGGCGTCGCGGATGGCGCGGACGACGGCGGCGGCGCGGGGCACGTCGCACAGCAGGCCGCTGCCGGCGCCGTTGCGCACCACCTTCTTCACCGGGCAGCCCATGTTGATGTCGATGATTCGCGCCCCCGCCTCCTGGCCCACCTTCGCCGCCAGCGCCATGGCCTCCGGTTCGCCGCCAAAAATCTGGAGCGAGTAGGGCTTCTCCACCTGGGCGTCGTAGCGCAGGTACTTGAGCGTGCGCTGGTTCTGGCGCATCAGGCCCTGGGCGCTGACGAGCTCCGTGGGGCACAGGGCGGCGCCCAACCGGAAGGCGATGACGCGAAAGGGGCGCTCGCTCACCCCCGCCATGGGCGCGAGGATGTAGGGGTTGGGGAGCGTGTAGGGACCCAGCTTCGGCATGGCGGCGACACCCTATAGACCCGGCGGCCCGGGAACAGAAGCACACGCGAGGGGTGAGAACGGCCCTGCGCGGGTGGGGGTCAACGATTAAGGTCCCTTCCCATGTTCCGTTTCAGGCTCGGGAGCGTCCCCGTCCACGTCCACATGAGTCACCTGCTGTTCTCCGCGGTGCTCGCCTACCAGTCCCTGCCGGTGCCGGGCAGGGGTTCGAGCGCCGGGTGGCTGGGGGACCGGCTGTCCGACCCCGGCGCACCGGGCTACGGCGGCGCGGTGGCCGCCTACATCCTGTCGTGGATGTTCATCGTCTTCGTGTCCGTGCTCATCCATGAGCTGGGGCACGCGGTGGCCTTCCGCTACTTCGGCTACCAGCCGAGCGTGGACCTGGTCTTCATGGGGGGCGTCACCCGGCCCAACACGGACACGCCCCTGCCCTGGCACAAGGACGTGGTGAGCAGCTTCGCGGGCCCGCTGGCGGGGCTCACGCTGGGCGTCCTGTGCTGGGCGGTGCTGCTGCAGATCCGGGGCCGCTGGGAGATGGCGGACTTCTTCCTGAGCAACTTCTTCTTCGCGAACATGGTGTGGGCGGTGCTGAACCTGCTGCCCGTGCCCCCGCTGGATGGCGGCCACATCAGCACGGCGCTCGCCACGCGGATGTTCGGCCGCAGGGGCTTCATCGTGTCCCACGTCCTGGCCCTGGGCCTGTGCGTGGGCCTGGTGCTGCTCAGCATCAAGAGCGGGGCCCTGTTCATGGGCGTCCTCTTCGCCATGTTCGGCTTCCAGGCGTTCCGCGTGCTGGCGGACGTGATGCGCGCCCGCAGCGAGGACAAGGAAGCCGAAGGCCCGAAGGCCCTGGGGCTGCGCGAGGCCCAGCAGGCCCTGCGCGAGGACCGGCTGGACGACGCGTGGCGGCTGGGCCAGCAGCTGCTGGAGGGCGAGGGCCTGTCCGCGAGCCTCACCAGCCGGACGCACTACCTGCTGGGCTGGGTGGCGCTGAAGCAGGGCCAGGGCCGGCCCGCGCTGGACCACTTCTCCCAGGTGCAGGGCCAGCCGGTGGAGATGCACGCGGTGGCGGCGGCCTTCTCGCTGGTGGGCGACGATGCCCGGGCGGTGGGCTACTGGAAGCAGGCGTGGGGCGAGTCGCAGGACCGCACCGTGATGCACGAATACGCGGGCGCGCTCATCCGCCTGGGCCAGGTGTCGGAGGCGCTGCGGCTGCCCGGCGTGGACCCGGCGGCCGCGTTCCGGTGCGCGGAGCGGGCGCTCTTCATCCGGGGCGCCTATTCGGAGGCCGCGGCGGTGGGCGAGGCCGCGCTGCAGCACGCGAAGGACCCGGGCATCGCCTACGACGCGGCGTGCGCCTTCGCCCGCGCGGGCAACGGGACGGACGCGGTGCGCCTGCTCCAGCGCGCGCAGGCCCTGGGCTTCCAGGACGCGGACTACGCCGCGTCCGACGAGGACCTGGTGACCCTGCACGGCCAGCCCGCCTTCGAGGCCTGGCTGTCCCAGCTGCGGCCGTCCGCCGCGACCTGACCGACCTGACGACCTGACCCCGGGGGGCGCGGATTGCCGTCCTTCGCGCCTCCGGGGCTAGAGTCCGCCCCCTCCCGTGAAGCCGCCCTCCCCCGCCGTGAAACCTTCCGACGCGCCCGTGCGTACCGGTGCCATGCCGGCAACGCCAGAGAGCGCCGGGGACTCGGATGAGGTGTTGATGGAGCGGTTCTGCCAGGGGGATGCGCCCGCGTTCGACGGGCTCTTCCAGCGCTACGCGCGCCCCATCCAGGGCTACCTGGCGCGCCTGACGGGCAGCCCCAGCGCCGCGGAGGACCTGGCCCAGCTCACGTTCCTGTCCCTGGTGCGTGCCCGTGGGCGCTACCAGCCGGGGGCCCGCGTGCGGCCGTGGCTGTACGCCATCGCCACCAACGCCGCGCGGGACCATGCGCGCCGCCACCGCCGGCCGGAGGACCTGACGCCGGAGGGGGAATTGCCCCTCACCGCCGTGGCGGACACCCCGGAGCCCCGCGACGCGGGCCTGGAGCGCACCGTGCACCGCGCGCTGGAGCAGCTTCCGGAGGGCCAGCGGCTGCCCATCCTCATGCACCGCTTCGAAGGCATGGGCTTCGCGGAGATCGCCGAGGTCCTGGGCCTCACCGAGAGCGCGGTGAAGGTCCGCGCCCACCGGGGCTATGCGCGGCTGCGCGAGCTGCTCGCCCCCCTTCATCAGGAGACGGCGGAATGACGCCCGAATGCGAACGCGTCATGGACCACCTGGAGGGCCCGCTGCCGCCGGAGCTGACCTCCCACGTGGCCGGCTGCGAGGACTGCCGCGCGCTGCTGGGCGGCTTCCAGGCCCTGGCGCCGCCCCCGGCCGTGCGGGCGCCCCCGGCCATCCCCTTCAATGAAGTGAAGCTGGAGGAGACGCGGCGCAGGTCGCTGACGGAGCTGGCCGCGGCGCCCCGGCCCACGCCGTGGTGGCGGGACGTGCTGGTGCTGCTGGCCACCTACCTGGGCGTGGGCGCGGTGGGCCTCGCCGTGGTGGGCCGGCACGGGCTGCTGCTCAACTCCGCCCCTTCTCTTGAGGTCGCGGGCGTGGCGCTGCTCATCGTCACGGCCGTCGGCGGCGGGGCGATGCTGGGGTTCGCGCCCGCCCGACGCAGCTGGCCCCTGGGCTGGGTGGCGCTGGGGGCGGGCGTGGTGGCGCTGGCGCAGCTGCTGGGGCGCTCCGGGGCCCAGGTGCGGCCCGTCATCACCGGCGCCCTGGGGTGCATGGGCACGGAGGTGGCGCTGTCGGTGGTGCCGCTCGCGCTGGCGCTGGTGCTCCTGTGCCGCTCCGCCTACCAGCCCGTGCGGGCGCTGGCGGCGGGGCTGTCCTCGGCGGGCGTGGGCCTGCTGGTGCTGCACGTGCACTGCCCCGACGGCACCGCGGACCACCTGATGCTGAGCCACCTGCTGCCGTGGGTGGCCCTGGCGGGCGTGGCGGTGTTCATCCGCTCGCGCCTGCCGTCCCGCACCTACGCGCCCTGAGGACCTCCAGGGCGCGAGGCCTGGGTGCTACTGGAGCCGCGACAGCGCTTCCTGCGGGAAGGCGCGCGCGTCCACCTTCGCGTGCCACTCCTTCACCCTGCCATCCGGGCCAATGACGACGCCCACCCGGCGCGCGTTCGCGGCGGAGGCGTCATCCGCGGCCCCGTAGGCCAGCCCCACCTTGCGGTCCACGTCGCACAGCAGGGGGAAGTTGAAGTCGAACTTCTTCGCGAAGGCCTGGTTCTCCTCCGGCGTGTCGAAGCTGATGCCCAGGATGACCGTGCCCTTCTGCTCGTACTGGGCCTTGTGGTCGCGGAAGGAGCAGCCCTCGGCGGTGCAGCCCGGTGTGTCCGCCTTCGGGTAGAACCAGAGCACCACGTTCTTGCCCCGGTAGTCCGACAGGCTGTGCGCCTTGCCCGTGTGGTCCTTCACGGTGAACTCCGGCGCCACGTCTCCCTGCTTGAGCATGTGCGATGCCTCCTTGAGGTGGGGGAACGGCGCCGTCCTAGCATGCCGGGGGGCAGGCGGCCGGGCACCGCTCGGACGATGTGTGGGGTGGAGTGCAGGCGTCATCGTGGCGCTTGAATGGGCTTGAATTCCCCCCGGCGCCCCCGCTTAGTAGGGGCTCCAAATGAACAACAGTGACGAACCTCCGCCTGCTTCACCGCAGCGCGGCCCCGCGCTGGTGGCGTGGGCGAAGCAGGGCCTCTCCCGCCTCATCTACTTCCTGCTGGGTGCGTCCAACCGCATCCGCCTGCCGACGCCGTCGGTGCTGCCCATCGCGGGCGCGGTGGTGGGGCTGTACAGCGGCCTGGCCGCGGGCATCTTCTCCAACCTCATTGGCGTGATGAGCGGCATCACGTTCAGCGCCGCGGAGCTGGCGGCGACGCTGAAGCCGCAGCGCCTGCGCACGCTGATGGAGTCGCTGTCCTCCGCGCGCTGGCACCTGGAGTACGCGCTGGTGGGCGTGCCGCTGGCGCTGGGCGCGCTGCTGCTCGCGCGCGTCATCGAACCGGGGGGGCCGCGCGACGAGGTGAAGCGGCGCCTGCGGCTGCTGGCGCTGCTGACGCTGGGCGGCCTGTCGCTGTACTACCCGCTGGTGGGGCTGGCGGCCATCAACGCGGTGTTCGGCCACGCGCACAACCTGCCCGCGGCGCTGCCGCACCTGCCCTGGTGGCTGGTGCTGCTGGCGCCCACGCTGGGCGGGCTCGCAGTGGGCCGGCTGCTGCGCGACCGGCCGGAGACGCACGGCCACGGCCTGCCGGAGGTGGTGCGCGCGGTGAAGAGCGGCGCCAACGTGGTGCCGGCGGACCGGGGGCTGCTCAAGCTCATCGCGTCGGCCATCACCATCGGGAGCGGCGGCTCCGCGGGCCGCGAGGGCCCCATCGTCTATGGCGGCGCGGCGTTCGCCTCCAGCGTGGGGCGCGTGCTGGGCTTCAGCCGCCGGGAGCTGTCCATCCTGCTGGCGTGCGGCGCGGGGGCGGGCATCTCCGCGTCCTTCAACGCGCCCATCGCGGGCGCGGTGTTCGCGATGGAGATCATCCTGCGCGAGTTCGAGCTGCGCGTCTTCTCCCCCATCATCCTGGCGAGCGTGGCGGGCACGCTGGTGAGCCGGGGCGTGCTGGATGAAGCGCCCATGCTCAACCGGGTCAACTACGAGCTGGTCAGCGGCGCGGAGGTGTTCGCCTACGCGGCGCTGGGCATCGCGTGCGGGCTGCTGGCGTTCGCGTTCGTGAAGATGCTGCACGGCGTGGAGCACTTCTTCCAGGGCGGCGGGGGCGGGAAGCTGTCCCCGTGGCTGGGCCGCAGGCCCCTGCCGGTGCGCGCGGCGCTGGGCGGCCTGGTGACGGGCGTGCTCGTGTTCCTGAGCCCCACGGTGTGGGGCAGCGGGCACGACTACATCAACCTGGCGGCGGCCGGCCAGCTGCCCTTCCTCTTCCTGGTGACGGCGTGCGTGCTGAAGCTCGTCGCCACGTCCATCACCATCGGTTCGGGCGGGTCCGGCGGCACGTTCTTCCCGGCCGCGCTCATTGGCGCCATGGCGGGCGGCGCGTTCGGCACGCTGGTGCACTACGTCTTCCCGCTGGCCACCGGGCCCAGCGGCGCGTACGCCATCGTGGGCATGGGCGGCGCGGTGGCGGCGCTCACGCGCGGCCCGCTCACCGGCATGATGATGCTGTACGAGCTGAGCGGCAGCCACGACATCATCCTGCCGCTGATGGTGACGTGCACCATCGCGTCCGCGCTGTGCCACTACCTCATCGAGCGCACCTCCACCAAGGTGGTGAGCGACGAGGACCTGCTCACGGGCACCCAGGTGCGCGCCCTGATGACGCAGGTGCCGGCGGTGCCCGCGGGCACGCCGCTGCGCGAGCTGACGGACCAGCTGCTCACGTCCGAGGCGGGCACGCTGCCGGTGCTGGACGCCCTGGGCAACCTCTACGGCACCGTGCAGGTGGAGCAGCTGCGCGAGGTGTGGCGGGACGAATCCATGTACCCGCTGCTCGTGGCCAGCGACCTGGCGCGCAAGCTGCCCGCGCTGGCGCCGGACACGGACCTGGCGCACGCCCTCCAAACGATGGACCAGGAGGACGTGGACGCGCTGCCGGTGGCGCCCGTGCTGGGGCTGGCCCCATGCGGGCTGCTCACGCGGGCCGCGGTGCGCCGCTTCCTCTTCGCGCAGCACGCCCGTGAGCACGCCAGCGGCAACGCGCCCGTCAGCACCTCCGAAGCGACGCACTGAACCGGCGGTCCGGCCCTGCGTCGAAAGCGCGGGGCCTGTCAGGAATCCCAGGGAGCGGGCATCCTTGGGCGCCATGTCCGACACCGCCCTGTCCACGCTGCGCGCCGAGCTGACGTCCACCTCCCATGACGCCCGGGTGCGCCAGATGGTGGCGCTGGGACGGACGGCCCGCACGGAGCCGCGGGACCAGGCGCTGCTGGACGCCCTGGCCCGGGGGGACGCTTCCGAGAGGCGCCTGGCCCTGGCGGCCCAGTTCACCCGGCGCGACGGCGTGGCGGTGCTGAAGGCCACGGCGGACGACTCGTTCCGGGTGCGCGCGCTGGCGTTCGAGCTGGTGCCGCTCGCCTGTGACGACGCCCAGGCCCTGGAGGCGCTGCGCATGGCGCACGGCATGCGCCGGGAGCAGTCCCTGCTGCGCCAGTTGGTGCTGCGCAAGCGGCACGCGGTCATCGACGCGTACCTGGACGGGCTGGCGGAGCAGGGGGACAGCGCGGCGTTCGCGGACGCGGTGCCCCTGGCGTCGGAGCAGGGCCTGCGCCGGCACCTGGCGCGCGCGCTGGAGCGGCCCAGCCACCGGTTCTGGGCGCGGCTCGCGCGGTTCGCCCCGGAGGTGCTAGGCGAGTTGCTCCTCGGGTGGATGCGCGCGGTGCAGGGCGAGGCGGACCCGGTGACGCGGCAGTACGTGGACTGGGGCCTGGAGCGCCTGGCGGAGCAGGTGCCCGACGCGGCGGAAGCGTTGCTGGAGCTGATGCTGGCGCGTGGCATTCCCGCGAACCTGGGCGCGCTGCGGTGGCTGGTGCGGCACCGTCCCGCGCGCACGGTCGCCCTCCTGCGCCAGCATCCCAACATCCCCCTTCCGCACCTGCTGTTCGCGAAGGACGTGGGCTCGCTGGACGCGGAGACCCTGACGTGGCTCATCCAGCGCGACCCGAACCTGCTGGGCACCGCGAAGGACGTGCTGAAGAAGGTGGCGCAGCCCCTGCACCGGACCCTCACCGACGCCTGGTGCGCGGCGGTGGACGGCTCGCCCCATTGGGGCACGGAGCTGATGGCCCTCATCCAGGACGCGGGCGTGCGCGAGCGCGTCTTCCAGCGCTGGAGCGCGGCGATGCGCAACCACGACGGCGTCATCCCCGTGGGCTACCTGGAGCGCCTGCCCGTGGACCTGCGCGAGCGCGAGGCGCGGCGGCACCTGCACGAAGTGGTCGCGCTGGGCACCCGGGCCGAGTCGCGCGTCGTCTACGCGCGGCTCTTGCCCTGGGACGAGGCGCTGGGCGTGCTCCGGGGCGCGATGGGGCACCCCGACGCGGGCATGCGCGGCCTGGCGCTGGGCGCGGTGCTGGCCCTGCCCGGACTGCGTCCGGACGAGCCCGCGGGGGTGGCGCCCGCGCTGGCGCTGGTGCTGGCCCGGAAGAACGAACAGGACCCGGTGCGCGGGTCGATGTTGCAGGCCCTGAAGGGGTGGCCCCGGCGGATGTGGCGCGCCGAGCACACCGAGGCCCTGGGCCGCATCCTGCGGGACGCCCTGGACGCGGCGGACCTGTCGTCGGCGACGGCCGGGGCGGCGGAGGCGCTGCTCGTGCGGGCCTTCGGCGCGAACCCCGAGTGGGGCGCGCCGTGGCTGGGCACGTTCATCAAGGAGCGCGGCAGCCTGAATGACGCGGGGCTGGGCCACCGGCTGAAGGACGACGAGGTGCGCCGGGCCGCCCCCCATCTGTTGTCACTGGCGAAGGCCTGGGCGGAGCGCGAGCGCGGCTGGCCCCTGCTCCAACTGGCGCAGAGCCTGGGCAAGCGCGCGGCGCTGGTGCCCGGCCTGTCGGAGTGGCTGGTCTCCGTGCGGGACGTGACGCCGGATGGGCGGCTGTCGGTGGCGCTGACCCAGTGGCTGTCGAAGGAGGACCGGCCCCGCTTCGAGGCGACGCTCGCGGGCGCGCTGCGGCGCTGGAGGGACCGGGGCTGGGACGACGAGGTGGTCGCGGTGGCGCACCACGAGAAGCGCGACGTGCCCCTGCACCGGGAGCTGGTGGCGGAGCTGGAGCGGGTGGCGCTGCGGCTGGGCAAGCCGTCCGGGAACGCGCTGTGGATCCTGCGCTACCGCGCGTGGAAGGACTTCGACCGGGTGCTCCCCACGCTGCTCAAGCGGGACGAGAGCGCCATCGCCATCCCCGTGGTGCGCGAGTACCTGCACCGGCGGCGGCAGGACCTGCTGGGGCCGTACCTGGGCGCGCCGGCCATCACCGGGCAGTTCGCCACGGGCGCGACGCATTGGATCCTCCCCTTCGACTCGGGCTTCTACCGGTGGACGGCGGAGCAGAACCGGACGTATTCGCGCGCGCTCTCCAAGCTGTGCGAGGACCCGGAGCGGGACACGCCCACGCTGCTGGCGGCGGTGACGCGGCTGGCCGCGCTGGACTGGGCGCCCATGGACCCGCTCCAGGCGCTGGCGGACGACAAGCGGCCCGCGGTGCAGGAGCGGGCCCTGCGGGTGCTGGCCCGGTGCGACCAGGGCCAGGGGGTGCCCACGCTGATTGAGTGCCTGGGGGATGCGCGCGCGCGCATCGCCATCTACGGCCTGCGCCGGGCGTTCAACGGCATGCCCCCCGCGCGGGTGCTGGCGCTGCTCGCGGAGGTGCCGCTCGCGAAGGTCACCGTCGCCAAGGAGGTGGTGCGGCTGCTGGGCGAGCTGCGCTCGGACGCGGCCTACGAACGGCTGTTGGAGCTGGACGCCCTGCCCCTGCACCGCGACGTGCGCATCGCGCTGCTGCGCGGGCTGTGGGACCACCTGGACCGCGAGCCCACGTGGGCCGTGTTCGAGCGGGCCGTCACGGGCGACGACGCCATCATGGCCTCGCGCGTGGGGGACATCCCCGCGGACCGGCTCACGGAGGCCCTGGACGCGCGGCTGTCCGCGCTGCTGGCGAAGGTGCTGGCGCGCCCGGAGCCCGACGCGCGCATCGACCTCTTGCGGCGCGCGGCGTTCCTCCAGGTGCGGGACCGGGAGCGGGGCTTCCTGGCCGCGTGCGGCGCGCGACTGGCGTCCCCCTTCGATGACGAGGTGCGCGCGGCGATGGCGGCGCTCGTCCACCGCGCCGACGAACAGGACCTGCCGCTGATGGCCCGGATGCTGGGAGCGGTGGTGGACGACCGACGGGCGCTGAGCGTCGCGCTGGACTCACTGCTCCAGCCGCGGGAGCGAATGCGCCCCGTGCCCCTGCGCGCGGTGCGGATGCTGGCCGAGGTCGTCCTCACGAAGGACCCGCGCCTGGCGGCGCTTCGCGTGCGCTGCGCGGCCATTGCCCTGGAGCCGTTGGAGTTCGCGAGCCACCTGGAGGCCCTGGGTCAGGAGGGCTGGCTGCACGCGGATGGACTGACGGCGGCCCAGGTGGCGCTGGCCCAGCTGCCGGTGGAGTCGATGGAGGCCGTGGGTGCGCGGCTGGGGAGCAGTCCCAGCCCGGAGGCGCGGCGGCTGGCGGTCCAGTGCCTGGTGCGCGACGCGAAGGAGGGGCGGGGCTGGACGCCGGAGCGGCTTGAGACGCTCGCCGGGCTCCAGCGGGATGACTCGCCGCTCGTGGCCGGCGCCGCGCAGTTCGTGTTCCCGCCCAGGGAGCTGATGCGGGCACCTGAAGCGGAGTGAGGCACCTCCCCCGGCGCGGGCCTCGCTTCAGCTCAGCGAGCGTTCGAGCGGGTCCGTGTCCCTGACGGGTGCGCCGACGGAGGCGCCCCGCACGGCCTCGTCCGCGTACCGCTCCAGCGCCAGGGCCCGTTGGTCCACGGTGTGCTCGGCCAGCACCCGCTCACGGGCGCGCGCGCCCAGTTGGAGCCGGTCCGCTTCCGGCATCTCGCGCAGGTACAGCAGCACGTCCTTCGCCGTGCGCGCCACGAGGACCTCCTCCCCCAGCGAGAAGAGGTCCTCCAATCCCGGCCAGGGTTCGCACACCAGCGCCGCGCCGCACGCGGCGGCCTCGAACAGGTGGGGGCCCGGCGTGTGCTCCGCGCGGGAGAGGGCCAGCGTGAAGCGCTGTGCCGCGTGGAAGTCCGGGTGCTCCCGTGACGGAGGAGCCGCCTGCCGCGTCACGTTGGCGGGCCAGGCCGCGTCCACCACGGACATCCCTCCGGCGAGCACGAACCGCCCTTCGGGCCAGTCGCGCGCGGCGTCGAGCAGCAACCGCCCCAGCAGCGTCCGGCGCTCCGCCGAGGACGGCCCCAGGTGCCCCAGGTCCCACCGAGGCTCCCGCGCTCGCGGCGCGAAGTGCTCCTGCGGCACGCCGGGCGGGAACACGCGCGCCCGGGCCACGCCCCACTCGCGCTCCAGACGCTCCGGCACCGGGCCCCCACTGGAGCACAGGAGGAGGGGGTAGCCCGCGAGCAGCTCCGGCGTCATCCGCGCCGCGTCCTCCCGGGAGCGCGCGTGCCGCAGCGTCCGGGGCGTGTCGCGGTCCCAGCAGACGGTGAGCCCGCGCGCGGTGTCCTGCGCCCAGCGGCCCACCTCCGCGCCCCGGGGCACGTCCGCGTCCACCAGCACCAGGTCCGCCCGGCGCACGCGGGAGCGGAAGCGCGCGTGCAGGTCCGCCACGTCCAGGTATGGCGCGCGAGCAGGCTCGCCCTCCAGCCACGACGAGCCCGACAGCGCCTGCTCCAGCAGGAGGACCGGATGGCCCCGGCGTCGCAGCGCCTGCGCGAGCTGCCGCGTGGGCGAGCCCCGCGCTCCGTCAGCGAACGCCTCGCACGGAGGCCCCAGGAAGACGATGTCCATTCCCACGGGCCTCCTTCACGCCCCCAACCCCGGCGGACGGCCCGCGCGCGGCAGCCCCAGGGCTATCGCTTCCGAACACCCATGAACAAGGCGGTGCCCCCGGGGCCGCGTGAATTCCTCAACGGCCGGAGGCCCTGAAGCCCACGCGGGGCGTCCGGACGTCCGCGAGTGGACCGTGGCCCCTCCCTCCAAGGCGAGGAGCCCCTGCGTCACGCCACGGCGGCGGCTTCATCGACATTGCGCGAAGCCATCCGCGTCACGCCACGGCGGCGGCTTCGCCGGCATCGCGCGAAGCCCCTGCGCCACGACGCGGTGACTACTTCGTCGGCGGCGCGGGCTTGAAGGGAGGCGTGTTCCCCGCGGGCGCCTGCGCGGGCTTGGACGCGGCGCCCTTGCGCAGCGGGCACGCGACGATGGCGCCCGTGGGGTCGATGGCGTCCTTGCCCTCGTCCACCTTGAGCACCTTGCGGTCCTCGCCCACGACGAACGTGTAGCGCTTGGACACCGTCACCACCGGCATCTTCACGTCGTACGCGGCGACGACCTTGCCCTCTGGATCGGGGATGAACGCGAAGGGCGCCTTCAGCTCCGCCTTGAAGCGCGCCAGCGTCTCCGCGTCGTCGGTGGAGAAGGCCAGCACCTGGCCCTGCACCTTCTCGATGTCCTTGTAGCGGTCGCGGTACGCGGTCAGCTCCTTCGTGCAGCCACCGGTGAACGCCTTGGGGAAGAAGGCCACGATGACGGGCCCCGTCTTCACCATCTCCGACAGCGTGTACGACGTGCCCACGGTGTCCTTCACCGTGAAGTCCGGGGCGGTGTCGCCCACCTGGGGAATCGCTGCGCTGACCAGTCCGACGACGAGCAGGGGAATGAGCATGCCGGGGACTTAACGGCCCCCGGTGCCCGGAACAAGCCTGCTCCCCGCTACGGCGTCAGCCGCGCCCAGACGGCCGCCGCGGCCTCGCGCGACTGCTCGGCCACCACGGTGGGGTTCACCGACAGGGGCCTTCGCGCCCAGACGCGCCACACGCCGTCCACCATCACCGCCTCCACGTGCCGGCTGCCCAGCCCGTGGACGACGTGCCACGCCAGCGTCTCCGCCGTCAGCGGCGTGGGCGACAGGTAGTCCAGCACCAGCAGGTCCGCGAGCGCGCCCTCGCGCATGGGGCCGATGGCCGCCTCGAACACCTGCGACGCCAGCCGGTGGCCGTTGGCCAGGTAGCGCAGCACGTCGATGGGCTGCCCCGCCTCACGCGAGCGCAGGTACGCCGCCTGCGCCTCCGCGAACAGGTCCGGCGACGCGCCGTCGGAGCCCAGCGACGCCCGGGCCCCGAACTTCAGCGCCGGCGCGTAGCCGACCTCCAGCCCCTGGTTGGAGCGCGGCGTGTGCACCAGCCACGTCCCCGTGGCCAGCACCTGCGCCAGGTCCGCCCACTCCAGGTGGCCCGCGTGCGCCGCCATCGCGCGGGGCGACAGGAGATTTCCGTTGAGCAGGCGCGTGACGGGCGGGTTGCCGTGCCGCTCGGTGGACAGCCGCTCGTCCAGCGGGTCCTCCGCCAGCGGGAAGTGCAGCCCGGTGTTGGTGGTGTTGAGCGCCTCGCCCAGGCCCTGGAGCGCGTCGTCGCCCAGCGTGAAGACGGGCCCCGCGCCCACCTGGCCCCGGAAGCGACCCCGGGCCTTACGCGCGAAGCTGACCGTCTCCTCCAGGCCTTCCTCGCGGCCCACCGCGCCCATGCGGTCCGTCACCGCGTAGGCCAGCACGCCGCGCACGCCCACCTCATGGAGCCCGCGCGCCACGCGCAGCAGCGAGCCCGTCACCGCCTTGGGCGAGGAGTGCAGGTCGAACAGGGTGGTGGTGCCACACTGGATGGATTCGAGCCCTCCGGCCGTGGCCGCCACCTGCACGGCGTCCAGGTCGAGCGCGTTCTCGAAGGGCCAGCGCAGCTGCTCCAGCTGCCCCTGGTACGTCTCCGGCGTTGGCCGCACCAGTCCGCGGGCCAGCACGCTCGCCAGCCGGTGGTGCGCGTTGACGAGGCCCGGGAAGACGAGCTTGCCGGACAGCGCCACCACCTCGTCGTCGGGGCCGGGCGTCAGGTCCTCGCCGCGCGCCACGATGCGCTCGCCTTCGATGCGCAGGTCCACCCGCTCGACGGAGGCGGGTTCCAGTTCGACGACGTAACCACCCTTGAGGACGGTGCCCAACATCCCTCCCTGCATGCGCGACGGTGCGCGAGGTTCGTGACGGCGGCCCCCTCCCCTTAGGGGTCCCACTTCGAGCGCGACAGGTTAGCACCGCACCCCCGCCCCCGGTCACCGGGTAAGACCCTCCTTGCACCCACACCTGTCGTCCCGGCCCCGCCAATACGGTGCGCATGGGCCGTGCGACAGGCCTGGAGCATGTGAAACAGCCCGGGCCCAGGGGTCCCCGAGGGAGGAACAGCCAGGCAGGCGGCCCCGGAGGACCTTGGGCCCCAGGGGCGCGGGCCCGTAGACTGTGGCCACCTTGGTGTCGGAATCCGGCGTTTCCTGGGCAGGTCACTACCGCTTGAGCTCGCGCATCGCGACCGGCGGCATGGCCGAGGTGTATCTGGCGCGCCCCATCGCGCCGGACGGGCAGCGCGGCCCGGCGGTGGCGGTGAAGAAGCTGATGCCGCACATGGTCACGGACCGGCGCATCGTGCAGATGTTCCTCAACGAGGCGCGCATCACCGCGCAGGTGCGGCACCCCAACGTGGTGTCCATCCTGGAGCTGGGCATGGAGGGCGGGGAGCCCTTCATCGCCATGGAGCTGCTGGAGGGCTGCTCGTTCGCGGAGCTGCGGCGGGAGGCCGCGGAGCTGGGGCACCGGGTGCCGCTGGGCATCACCCTGCGCGTGCTGGTGGATGCGTGCCGGGGGCTGGACGCCGCGCACCGCGCCGAGGACGAGACGGGCCGGCCGCTGAAGATCGTCCACCGCGACTTCACGCCGGACAACATCCACGTCGGCGTGGACGGCGCGGTGAAGGTCATCGACTTCGGCATCGCGAAGGCGGACGCGCTGGGGTCCGGCACGGAGCCGGGGACGCTGAAGGGCAAGTTCTTCTACATGTCGCCGGAGATGATCGCCGGCCGCAGCGTGGACCACCGCGCGGACCTGTTCGCCGCGGGGGTGATGCTCTACGAGCAGCTCTGTGGCCGGCGGCCCTTCACCGGCATGTCGTCCGACGAGGTGCTGTCGCGCATCGCGGAGGGACGGCCCAAGCCCCCCACGGCGTTCGACCCGTCCGTGCCGCAGGCGCTGGAGGCGGTGTGCCTCATGGCGCTCGCCAGGGACCCGGCGGCGCGCTTCGACAGCCTCCAGACCTTCATTGGCGCCATCGAGTTGATTGGCGGCCCCGCGGAGGTCGCCACGCCCGCGCAGGTGGCCGCGTACCTGGACACGCTGTTCCCGCCCGACCGCGACCCCAAGCGCCTGGCCCTGCGCCGCGCGAGGCTGGCGGATCCATCGAACTCGGGCACGGACGGCCCCCCTGCGGTGGTGATGCCCCCGGGCGCGCACTGGCCCACGGCGCAGGAGCGCCCGGTGTCCCCCTCGGGCATGGCCGGGGCGGGTTCATGGCCCGTGACGTCGGGGGGAACGGAGATTTTGCCCCCGGTACAGGGCGCCGCGCCCCCGCCGCCGGGCGAAGCCGCCGTCGCGGAGTCCCTGCCCGCGCATGATGACAAGCAGGGCGCGGCGAACGCCCGGCCCTCCACGAAGGACGGCGCTCCCCGGGCCGCCCGGCCGCGCAGGGGCGTCGCCATCCTCGCGAGCGTGCTCGCCCTGGGCGGGCTGGGCGCGGGCGCGACCTGGTACCTGCGGCGTCCGGAGGCTCCTCCCACCGAGCGGCTCGCCGCCGCGGAGGCCGCAGCGACGCCGGAAGCGAAGGCCTCCGCGCTGGAGGGGCTGGCCAGGGACCCGCGCGCCACCGCCAGGGAGCTGGCCCGCGCGAGCGCCCTGCTGCTCGACGCGGGCGCCCACCCCCAGGCGCTGGCCCTGGCGGAGGCGTACACCGCGCGCTTCCCGAAGGAGGCCGAGGCCCACCTGCTCGCGGCGCGTGCCGCCACCGAGCTGCGCATGGGCAAGCGCGCCGAGCGCGCCATCGACGAGGCCACCCTGCTCGCGCCCAGGGACATCCGCGCGCCGCTGGCCCTGGCCGACCTGCGCGCCCTCCAGGGCGACGTGCCGGGGGCGCTGACCGCGCTCGCGAAGGCGTATGCGCAGTCGCCGGGCTCCGCCAAGGTCGCGCCCCGCTACGGACAATTGCTGTCGCAGGGCGGCCGGCTGGACGAGGCCGCCGCCGTGCTGTCCGCCTGGACACGGCAGCACGACGACGCCGCGGCGCTGGCGGAGCTGGGCTTCGTGCGCTTCCGCCAGGAGAAGCTGGACGACGCGGCCTCCCTGCTCAGGCGCTCGCTCAAGAAGGCCCCCACGCTCGCGGTGGCGCATTCGTACCTGGGGGCCGTCCTCTTCCGGCAGGGCGACCTTCGCGGTGCCGAGCGCGAGTACCGGGAAGCGGAGCGCCTGGCGCCCGACGACCCCCGGGCCCTGGCCGCGCGCTGTCAGTTGCACGCCCATGCGGGCGACGCGGCGGCGGTGGCCGAGGCGAAACGTGCGCTGGCGGAAAGGTTCCCCGACCAGGGGTCGGCACTCGCGGCGCAGTGCGGTGCGGGGACTTAAATCCCCACCCATGCGCCTTCGCCTCCTCGCCCTCGTCGCGTCCAGCCTGCTGATGACCACCGCCGCGTGCGACTCCACCTCGGATGAGGGGCCTGCTCCCTCGCCCGACGCGGGGACCCAGGGGCCGGGCCCCACGGAGGGAGACGTGGCCCCCGCCGACCGCACCGCCTGCGCGGGCCTCACCGTGGCCGCGGGCACCTACGACTGGACGGTCGAACACGACGGCCGCACGCGCGCCTACCGCGTCCACGTTCCCACCGGCTACGACGCCACGAAGCCCACGCCCGTGGTGTTCAGCTTCCACGGCTTCGGCTCCAACGAGGTGGAGCAGGAGGCGCTGAGCGCCTTCTCCACGCTGGGCGACACCGAGGGCTTCATCTCCGTGTACCCGCGCGGCCTCAACTTCCCGGAGATCTTCGGGCAGGGGGAGCCGGACAGCCGGGGCTGGAATGGCGTCGCGTGCTGCGGCCCGTCGCAGGTCGCCAACGTGGACGACGTGGGCTTCGTGGACGCGCTGCTCGCGGACCTGGACACGCGCGTGTGCACGGATCCGCGCCGCGTCTTCGCCAGCGGCTTCTCCAATGGCGGCTTCTTCTCCTACCGGCTGGCGTGTGAGCGCGCCCAGCGCTTCGCCGCCATCGCGCCCGTCGCGGGCATGCAGGGACTGGCGGACTGCGCTCCGTCGCGGCCCGTCCCCGTGCTCCACTTCCACGGCTCCGACGACCCGACCATCCTCTACGGCGGCGGCAACAACATCCCCGCCGGCAGGCCCTACCCGTCCGCGGCCGAGTCCGTGCGCCGCTTCGCCGAGCGCAATGGCTGCACCGGCCCGGACCAACAGACGTATCAGCAGGGCAACGCCACCTGCGTGGCCGCCACCGGCTGCACGCCGGAGAGCGCCTCCGCGGTCCTGTGCACCGTCCTGGGCGGCAAGCACTCCTGGCCCGGACAGACGGCCTACAATGAAGACACGGCGGACGTGAACGCCACGCAGGAGATGTGGCGCTTCTTCCAGGCCCGCCCCCGGCCCTGAGGGAGTACGCCACGCCGCCCCGCGCCCTCATCCTCAACGCCGACGACCTGGGCTACGACCCGGGCATCACCCGGGGCCTCCTGAAGGCCCTGCGCGAGGGCGTCGTCTCCTCCGCCACGCTGCTGGTGAACACGCCGTGGTCGGAGGAGGCCGCGCGGCAGGCCGGAGGGCTCGCCATCGGGTTGCACCTGAACCTGGACCGGGGTCCGCCCGTCGGCCCTGGCTTCCCGCGCGAGTGGCGCTCCATGGACGGAGGCTTCGTCGGAGCGAAGGTGGACGCGCTCCCGGCGAACGTGGTGGAGGCGGAGGCCCTCGCGCAATTGGGCCGGGCGGAGCGGCTGCTGGGCCGACCCGCCACGCACCTGGACGTGCACAAGCACCTGCACCGTCACCCCCAGGTGCTGGAGGGACTGGCGCGGGTCGCCCGGCGCGCGGGCCTGCCGGTGCGGTCCATTGACGCGAGCATGCGCGCCGCGCTCCGGGCCCGGGGCGTGGCCACGAATGATCACTTCGTGGGGGAGTCCGGGGAAGCGGCGTACTGGACGCAGGAGCGCTTCGCGGCGGCCGTGGCGGCGCTCCCCGGCGAGGGCGTCACGGAGTGGATGTGCCATCCCGGCCACCTGCCGGAGGTCGTCACCAGCCGCTACGCGGCGCAGCGCGAGGTGGAGCTGGCCACCTTCCTCCATCCGCGTTCCCGTGAGGCGCTGGACCGGGCGGGCCTGCGGCCCACGGACTTCCGCGTGCTCCACGCCGCCTGAGCGGGCGCGGCCTACGACGCGAGCGCGGCCTCTGGCTCCGCGTGCGACACGCACCGGCGCCGCTCCCGGGTCAGCATGTTGCGCACGCCCGCGAGCAGCTCGTCCGCGCGGTAGGGCCGGGAGCACAGCGCGGTGTTCTCCTGCGCCCACCACGGCCGCGTGTCCCCCGCCAGCAGGATGGGCACCGGCCGCGCGCGGGGCAGCGTGGCGAACGTCTCCAGGAACGAGCCCACCTGGGACTGCGTGGCGCTCGTCGACAGCACGATGAGGTCCACGGGCAGGTGCGTCGCCTTGCGCAGGGCCTCCGCGCCGCTCTGCACGGTGAACACCTCGAAGCCCTCCGCCCGGAGCGTGCGCTCCGCCGAGGCCTCCTGGCCCCGGTCTTCATCCAGCACCAGCACGCGGCGCGGCAGCTTGCGCACCTCGTGCGCCGCCATGCGCGGCAGGTCCAGCGTGAAGGTGGAGCCCTCGCCCTCGCGGCTGCACAGCACCAGCGAGCCGCCGTGCATCTTCACGATGGAGTGGCTGATGAACAGCCCCAGCCCCAGCCCGCCGAAGTTGCGGTGCGACACGTTGCGCGCCCGGTAGAAGCGCTGGAACACCTGCCCCTGGTCCGCGCCCGGAATCCCGATGCCGTGGTCCTGCACCTGGATGCGCGCCGCGTCCGCCGCGCGCTCCACCCGCACCGCGATGGGCGCTCCCGCCGGGCTGTACTTGTGCGCGTTCTCCAGCAGGTTCACCAGCACCTGCTCCAGCCGGTCCCGGTCGCCCAGCATCCAGACGCCGTCCGGAGGCACCTCCACCGTGAAGGGGCGCTCGAAGGCATGGCGGAAGTGGTCCACCACCTCCGCCACCAGCTGCCCCACTTCCAGGGGCGCGGAGCTCAGCGCCAGCCGCCCCAGCTCCAGGCGGCTCGCGTCCAGCAGGTCCTCCACCAGCCCCGCGAGCCGGTCCACCTGCCGCTTCGACTTGAGCACGCTGGCCAGCTCCACCGGCTGCCCCGCGGCGATGCGGCGCTCCATGGTGTACAGGCCCAGCTTCAGCGGCGTGAGCGGCGTCTTCAGCTCGTGCGACGCGATGGACATGAACTCCTCGCGCACGCGCAGGGCCGCCTGGGCCTCGCGCAGCAGGCGCGCGTTCTCCACCGCCACCGCGAGCTGGCTGGCCGCCGCGCTCCACATCTCCAGCTCCCGCACGGAGAACGAAGCGCCCTGCTCCTTATAAATGAGCAGCAGGCCCACCGTGCGGCGCGGCGCGCACAAGGGCACCGCCGCGAACACCGAACCCACCGCGTCCCCGTAGCCCCGCTGGATGCCCAGCTGCGGCTGACGCAGGGCCAGGGCCTGCCGGTAGGGGTCCTCGGTGGGGTCGAAGGCATCCCCGGGCGTGTCGTGTCCCTCCAGGTCCGACACGGCCATGCGCCGCAGCGTCGCGTCGTCCTCCTCGTAGAGGAACACCTCCGCGCGTCGCACCTGGGCACACCTCACCAGGGACACCACGGCGGCCGAGCAGACGCGTTCGACCTCCAGCGACTCACCCACCGCGCGGGCAATCTCCCGCACGGCCTGTGAAAAGGCACCCTCGTCGTCCACGCCGGAGGGCTCCATCACCAGCCACGCCCCGGACTGACCGCCCGTGCGGGTGGGCTTCACCTGCACGCGCACCTGCCGGAGCGCGCGGGTGATGACGTGTCCCGTGTGGGGCCGGCCCTCGCGGATGGCGCGCTCCAGGGCATCCAGGCTGCGGCCGTGCTCCAGGGCGTCCAGGAGCGTGCCGCCGGGTGGAAGCGCCACGCCCGTCTTGGCCGCGAAGCCCTCCTCGCACCACTGGACGCGAAGGTCGGGTCCCACGCGCAGCAGCGCTTGGGGCAGGCACGAGAGGACATCCTCGACGTCGTTGGGTGGCAGCATGGATGGGGGTGCGGCAGGGGTCGCCTTGGGGAGATATGAATCCCCGCGCATGATCGCAAACCACCCCCGGGCGATCTGCTGGCCTCCGGGGCCCCGCCGCGTTGGAACCCGAACAGAGCCAGCGCCGGGCAGCCAGGGAGGCAACGCTTCACAGGGCGGTGACAGCCGGCGGACGTGTGCTAGACGACACCGCCATGTCCTCTCAGCCGTCCAAGGAAGTCCAGACCTTCCCCAATCCCGCTCCCGAGCGCGACTACGAGATCGCCTTCGACGTTCCGGAGTTCACCTGCCTGTGCCCGCTGACGGGCCAGCCGGACTTCGCGCGCTTCACCATCAAGTACGTGCCGGATCAGCTCTGCGTGGAGCTGAAGAGCCTGAAGCTCTACATGTGGTCGTACCGCAACGAGGGCGCCTTCCACGAGAAGGTGACCAACACCATCGCGGACGACATCGTGAAGGCCATCCAGCCGCGCAAGCTCACCGTGGTGGGCGACTTCTTCGTGCGCGGCGGCATCGGCACCATCGTCACCGTCACGCACGACAAGCGGAAGTAGGCGCGCGCCTCCTTCGCCCCGGCCTTCAGCGGGTGAGCTGCTCCAGCAGCGGCATCCACCAGGCCTGGGAGAGGTAGAGGCCGGCGCCTGCGGCGACCGTGCCCCCGGCGAGCGCGGCCAGCCGCCACTTGCCGGGGCCATGCCTGGCGGGCTTCGGCGCGGCGAAGACGTCCAGCACGCCCAGCTCCTGCTGGGTGAGGTGGGCCAGGGCCTCCGTCTCCGTGAGCTTCTCGCGGAAGCGCAGGAAGGCCACGAGCAGCGCGGGGTGGGACACGCGCACCTCGCGGGCGAGGAACAGGTCCAGCTCGCGGCGCATGGCGGCGGCGTCCGGGAAGCGGGCCTCCGGCTTCACGGCCAGGGCGCGCTTCACGATGCGCGCGAGCGGCGCGGGGACGTTGGGGGCCACCTTGTGCAGGGGCGCGAACTTGCCGTCGCGGATGCGGGCGAACACCTCGCCGGCCGTCTTGCCCACGAAGGGGCGGGTGCCGGAGAGGGCCTCATAGAGGAGGACGCCCAGGGAGAAGATGTCCGTGCGCGCGTCGATGGCGGCGCCCGTCACCTGCTCCGGGGACATGTACGACGGCGTGCCCACGGCCATGCCCTGCTGGGTGAGGGCTTCGAGGCCCACGTCCTTGGCGATGCCGAAGTCCATGAGCTTCACCTCGCCGGACTTGGTGAGCATGACGTTCGCGGGCTTGAGGTCGCGGTGGATGATGCGGCGGAAGTGCGCGTGGTCCAGCGCGCTGGCGATGCGCGCGCCGATGACGGCGGCCACGTCCGGGGGCAGCGGGCCGTCCTTGATGAGGGCGTGGAGGGTGGGGCCGTCCACGTACTCCATCACCATGAAGAGGCTGTCGTTCTTCTCCACCAGGTCGTAGAGGGTGACGATGTTCTGGTGGCGGAAGGCGGCCAGCGCCAGGGCCTCGCGGCGGAAGCGCGACAGGGCCTCCTTGTCGCGCTGGCCTTCGGGCAGCAGCTCCTTGATGGCCACCTCGCGCTGAAGCAGCTCATGCAGCCCGCGGTACACGAGCGCCATGCCGCCCCGGCCCAGCTCTCCCAGCACACGGCAGGCACCAATCTTGCGGTGACGAACGGCTTTCTCGGTCTTCGGCTCGGCGACGCTCACGGGGCCGAAGGGTAGCGACTCACGCCCCATGCGTCGATGGGCCCCTCCGGCCGGGTGCAATCGCACAGGTGTGATGGAAAGACGCGGTGTCGCTGTCTCACGCCAGGGGGCCTACCTGCCCTGGCCGGGCTGGCAGGATGGGCCGGGCGGACACGGACTGGGAGACAGGGTGCTGGGACTTCGGGGAGGGTGGTGGGTGCTGGTGGCGGTGGGGCTGGGCGCCTGCGCGGGCCCGCGAAGAGGCTCGGCGAGCCTCGCGCAGACCGCGGACAGCGCGACGAACGGCTGTCGGCACTCCCCTTCGCTGTGCGCGGGGGCAGATGCGGTGATCCCGGTGCCTCGCGCGGTGCAGGTGGCCGTGGTGGTTGCGGGGGCCCGGGCGATGCTGGACGAGGACACCCGGCGGGCGGTGGAGGAGGTGCTGAAGCAGTGCGCGGACGACGCCCGCTCGGAGGTCCTGGTTCAACAGCACGGAGGCAAGAGCCCGACGCGGGAGGAGTGCAGCGAGGTGGTCGAATTCAACTCTCGCGGAGAAGCCGTGACACGGGCCATGAAATGGGGAACCTCCATGCACCAGTTCGCATTGGAGTGCGCACGGCAGCGGCTCGACGCCGTGATTCCAGGGAGGTTCAGCCTGGAGCCCACGTACCGGTACGACCGGGGGACTCCCAGAACGACCCACCTCACGCAGGAGGAAGTGAATGCCCTGCTTCGTCAGGGGCGCGGCGCCGAGCTCAAGGGCACCCTCGTTCCCGACGTCGTCATCCACGAGGGCAACCCGCTTCAAGCCCAGTCCGTCTATGACTTCAAATTCCCGTGCGTGAATGGGGAGACAGCGCCCCCATGGCGCAGGTATCCCCGAGGACACCCCTACGAGGGTGAGTATCAGGACCAGCTCTACAGGGAGGCCCTGCGCCTCCTCGAAGGTCCCTTGCGTGTCATGCCCCGGATGGGAGTCGTTTCACCATGAGCCAACACCTTCCCCGGATCCGGGTGTACTCACAAAATGGAACCCTGCTCATCCGCGAGGGATTGCGCATCCACTTCCACATGCCCCAACCGCACTCACGGCTGCCGCATGTCGTCCAGAAGGCCCTGGACCTCTATCTGGAGACCGTGGGCAGGGATGCCCTGGGCTGGTACGCCACCGAGGAAGGTGAGTGGGCGGCGCTGGATGACAAGGGGTGGCGCGCCGCGCGACATGAACTGCACGCCGAGGGCTTTTCCAACGTGGTGCTGAGCGACGCTGAGAGCGGAGCGATGCGCTATCGCTTCGAGTACCACGGCAAGGACCTTGGCAACCCCGCGCGGGTCTACAGCCCGTCGGTGATCAGCTCCCTGGGCTTCTGGCTCCCCTCCGAGTTCATGGACGAGCGGGGTCCGGACAGCGTGCGTGAGTTGGCGCTGGCCCTGGCAATGGACCTTCCCTTCTCCTCCGGTCAGGCAGGACCTTCCTTTCAATGCCAGCTCGACGTCCTGGGCATCCGCGATGAGATCGCTGCGCGGAGCCTGCGTCATCCAGGAATGGATGTGTCCACACTCAGCACCCTGGCCATGGAACTGGGAACCCGCGTCCGAGGCCCCTCCTGGATGACCTTCCTGGGGCCGCCCGTGCTCGCGGAGCTGGGAGGCGCCGAAGCCCTTCGCGCCCGTCTTCGTTCCCCGGACACCACCGTGCAGGCGCTGGGCCCTGAGCGCGCCGTCGTCACCCTGGGCCCGGCACCGGAGGCCGGTGACACCGAACAAGGCCAGACACTCCCCGCCTGCCGGGAGCTCGCCCGCGTCCTGGAGCCCTGGCTCTTCCAGACGCCCCCTGGCCCTGCCGCGGAGCAGAGTCCCCTCATCACCGACCGGCGAAGCTGGCAGCGCCGCTTCCTCGACTGAGCGCTCCGTCTCCTGTTCCCCCTGTCCGTGCACCCCCGGGCGCGCATTCCCATGCTGTGTCCGTCGAATCTGCCATGGGGGAATGACATGACGGAACGGGACGCCTACATCCAGAAGATGGAAGCCGAACAGCGTGAAGCGACCGCGCGCTTCCAGGAGCTCGAAGCGCAGTCGGACCTCGCGGAGAGCGAGGACGAGCTGGACCTCATCACCGGCGCCAAGGAGCGCAGCGACGACTTCCAACGCGAGGTCCAGGCCCTGCGCCACGCGGAGCAGCAGGACTGGCACCGGGTGAAGACCGCCGCGGAGAAGGCCCGCACCCGGTTCATGGATCACCTCGACCGCGCCGGCCTCCAGTGGGACCAGCTGCGCACGGCCTACCGCCGTGAGCGTGAAGCCGAGCTGCGCAACCTGGGCGCCCAGATGGACCAGTGGGAGGCCGCCCATGCACGCACCACCGCCGAGGACTCGCTCCTCACCCGCCAGGAGATTGATTTCATGAAGCGCGATCTCCTGAACACCCGCAGCCTGCTGCTGCACCTGGGCCGCGCGCGCGGTGCGGCCTGGAAGGAGGCCCGCGAGGAGTACGAAGCCGCCTGGCGCGACCTGCGCGAGCGCTCGCGCCGGATCCGGGCCGACAGCTCCACCGGCATCGCCTCTCCCTCCTGACGCCTCGCGCGCAGGAAGCGCTCCCCTCCCCGCTTCTTCGCAAGCGCCATACGGCCGTCACACGGCTACGCTAGGAACGCCCCCCACCCGGAGGGGGCGCGGCCCGGAAGGACCGCGCCCCGCCCGAGCGTTCAGCCCGCGAGCCCATGGCCCCTTCCGCCCGCCCCACGCCGCCTCCCGTCCTCGCCGCCATCGATGTGGGCACCAACGCCGTGCGCCTGGAGCTGGCCCGGCCCGACGTCGACGGCTCGCTCGAAACCCTCCACCAGGAGCGCGACCCCATCCGCCCCGGCGAGGGCGTCTTCACCACCGGCGAGATGTCCCCGGAGACCGCCGACCGCCTCCTGTCCACCCTGCGCCGCTACGCCGCGCTCTGCCGCCGCCACAAGGCCCAGGTGCGCGCCGTCGCCACCAGCGCCCTGCGCGAGGCGCGCAACCGCCAGGACATCGTGCGCCGCGTGCACGAGGAAGCGGGCCTGGACCTGGAGGTCGTCAGCGGCAAGGAGGAGGCCCGCCTCATCTGCCTGGGCGTGCTGCACAGGAAGCCCCTCAACGCCCGCTCCCTGCTCGTGGACATCGGCGGGGGCAGCACGGAGGTGGCCATCGCCACCGGGGAGAAGCCCGACGACCTGTGGAGCCTCTCGCTGGGCTCCGTGCGCCTGACGGAGGTGTTCGACACCTCCCGCAAGGTGACGCCCAAGCAGCTGCGGCTGATGCGCGGCTTCGTCAACGAGGTGCTCCACAAGACGCTGCCCGAACAGCTCCCGCCGCTGCCCCGCGTGGCGCTGGGCTCCTCCGGCACCATCCAGGCCGTGGTGGGCTACGCCGTCAACGACAACGGCGGCAACGCCACCGTGCGCCAGCTCACCCAGTCCGTGGAGACGCTGGCCGCGATGCCGCCGGAGCGCCGCCGCAAGCGCTTCGACCCGCGCCGCGCGGACATCATCGTCGCCGGCGCCGTCATCCTGGAGGGCGTCGCGCGCCACCTGGGCGTGGAGTCCATCAACGTCGTCAACCGGGGCCTGCGCGACGGCCTGCTGGTGGACCTGCTCTACCGCCAGGACGAGACGCGCGACGACCACAGCCTCGCGGACGCGGCGCTCGCCATCGGGCAGCGCTTCTTCTTCGACGAGAAGCACGCACGCCAGGTGGCCCGCATGTCCCTGGCCCTCTTCGACGGGCTGGCCGCGCTGCACCAGCTGCCCCTCTCCGTGCGCCCCCACCTGGAGGTCGCCGCGCTGCTGCACGACATCGGCACGGCGGTCAGCCACGAGCGTCACCACCGGCACACGTACTACCTCATCCACAACGCGGACATCCCCGGGCTCGCGGACCGCGAGCGGGAGATCATCGCGCGCGTCGCCCGCTACCACCGGCGCTCGCAGCCGGAGCTGTCCCACTCCGGCATGGCGGGCCTCACCCCGTCCGAAGCGCGCCGCGTGCGCAAGCTGGCCACGCTGCTGCGGCTGGCGAACGCGCTGGACCACAGCCACCACCAGCCCATCCGCGACTTCAAGGTCACGCACGGCCGCGACATCGTGACGCTGCACCTGCACGCGAAGCAGCCGCTGGACCTGGAGCTGTGGAACGCGGAGCGGGAGGTGCTCCCCTTCCGCAAGGTCTTCGGCAAGCGGCTCGCCTTCCAGGTGCACTCGGCCGGGCGCTAGGGCTCCCTCTTCCCTGCCTGTCCCCCAGAGAGGGGAGCTGGGCGGGTTTTGCCCGGCCACATCGCCGTGGCCACCTCCAGTGACAACAGGTCCCGTGCGCGGCGCGCACCGGGGGCTGTTTCGTCATTCAAGGCCCCGGGCGGGCAAGGAGCGCACCATGAAGGCCGTCGTATTCCATGGCATTGGCGACATCCGGCTGGACGACGTCCCGGAGCCGAAGCTCAAGGACCCCACGGACGCCGTCGTCCGGCTCACGGCCAGCGCCATCTGCGGCACCGACCTGCACATGATTCGCGGCACCATGGCCGGCATGAAGCCCGGCACCGTGCTGGGCCATGAAGGCGTGGGCGTCATCGAGGAGCTGGGCGAGGACGTGCGCAACTTCAACGTGGGCGACCGCGTGGTCATCTGCTCCACCATCGCGTGCGGCAACTGCTCCTACTGCCGGGCCGGCTACTATTCCCAGTGCAACGACGCCAACCCCAACGGCCCCGCCGCGGGCACCGCCTTCTTCGGCGGCCCCGGCATGACGGGCCCCTTCGACGGCCTCCAGTCGGAGAAGGCGCGCATCCCGTTCGCGCACGTCACCATGGTGAAGGTGCCCGACGGCGTCACCGACGACCAGGCCATCCTCGTCTCCGACATCTTCCCCACCGGCTACTTCGGCGCGGAGATGGCGGAGATCAAACCCGGTGACACCGTGGCCGTGTACGGCTGCGGCCCCGTGGGCCTGTTCGCCATCGTGAGCGCGAAGCTGATGGGCGCCGGCCGCGTGTTCGCCATCGACTGCCACGAGGACCGGCTGGAGCTGGCGCGCATGCAGGGCGCGGAGGTCATCAACTTCGAGGAGGAAGACCCCGTGGAGACGCTCAAGCGCTTCACCGCGGGCATCGGCGTGGACCGCGCCATCGACGCGGTGGGCGTGGACGCCATGCACGCGCACCACGGCCCCGCCGCGAAGAAGGCCAAGGCGGAGAAGCCCGAGTTCAAGCGCGAGGTGGCCATGGTCGCCCCCAAGACGAAGCCGGACGGCGACAACTGGGTGCCGGGCGACGGGCCGTCGCAGGCCGCGCAGTGGGCGGTGCAGTCGCTGGCCAAGGCCGGGACGCTGTCCATCATCGGCGTGTACCCGCAGACGATGAACGCGTTCCCCATTGGCGACGCGATGAACAAGAACCTCACCCTGCGCATGGGCAACTGCAACCACCGCAAGTACATCCCGCGCCTGCTGGAGCTGGTGCGCTCCGGCACCGTGGACCCCACCGCCATCCTGAGCCACGTGAAGTCCATGGCCTCCGCCATCGACGCCTACCGCAACTTCGACTTGCGCAAGCCGGGCTGGGTGAAGGTGGAGCTGGAGCCCGGCGCCACCGTCCAGTGACGGCGCGGGGGCCTGGAGCAGCGCGGTGTGGCTGCTCCGACGGGATGGCAACACCGCCAATGGGTTGGCAGAATGCCGGCGCATGAGCGACGAGGACCTTGCCGGCCGACTGGCGCGCAACCTGCGGACCCTGCGTGAGACGCGTGGGGCCACGCAGGTGCAGCTCGCGAAGCTGGCCGGCGTGCCCCGGGCCACCTGGGCGCACATGGAATCCGGCGCGGCCAACCCCACCCTCTCCGTGCTGCACCGGGTGGCGGGAGCGCTCCAGGTGTCGCTGGAGGAATTGCTGGCCCGTCCCAAGGCGAGCGCCCGGCACTACCGCCGCGACAGCCTGCCGACGCGCCAGCGTGGCGCCGCCTTCCTGCGCAAGCTCCTGCCCGACCCGCTCCCCGGCATGGAGTTCGACCGGCTGGAGCTGCCGCCGCAAGCGCGCATCACCGGCGTGCCCCACACGCCCGGCACCCGCGAGTACCTGGCCTGTGAGTCCGGCACGCTCGCGCTGGTGGCCAGCGGCGAGCGCTTCGTGCTCGAAGTGGGCGACGTCGTCGTCTTCCGGGGCGACCAGAAGCACTCATACGAGAACCCGGGGACGCGCACCGCGGTGGGCTACTCCGTCGTGCTGCTCACCCCGTCACTCTGACGCCCCGCGAAGCCAGGCGGGGCGCGAGGCATGGGCGGCCCGCCGCTACGTCCCACCGCCCTGCCAGATGAGCATCCCCATCACGCCCACGTCGCGCGCTCCGCCCGCGTGGAGATGCCACGGCACCGCCACGCCCAGCTCCAGCGATTGCACCGGATGCGCCAGCAGGCCCGGCGCCAGCACCACCGTGGAGGTGCCGTCCTCGTCACACCACGCCGCCTCCACCGTGGGCCGCAGCGGCCCCAGCTCCAGCACCGCGCCGGCCGCGAAGTCCGGATGGAGCTCCCCGCCCAGCCCGCGCACACCGGGAAGCGCCTCCGCCTTGAGCTGGAGGTTGAAGCCCAGGGGCCCCACGTCCTGATACGCCAGCAGGTACGGTTCGAAGCCCGGACGGAAGCGCTCATCCACCCGGTCGCGCGTGGCCAGCAGGTCCAGGCCCACGCTGAGCGTGAAGCCGCGCCGTCCATCATTGACGAGCGCCCAGCCCACGCCGGCCTCCGCGGCGTCCAGCCCGCGCGGATCCTCCGGCGTCGTCAGCGCCACCGCCGCCTCCACCTGCACGCGGTCACTGATTCCATACTCGGCGAACACCGGCAGTTCGAAGCGCGTCGTGCCCTCCTGTCGCGTCCAATCCAGGCCCGTGCCCAGTTGGACCTGTCGCTTCTGCGAGGGCGCGGCCCCGTCGCCGAGGAAGAACTCCTGCACCCGCCCCTGCACCCCGTCCGCCGCGAGCGCGGGCAGCGACACGAGGCCCAGCAACCCCACCGCCGCACGCCGCCACGCATCCACCATTCCCCAAGGATGCGCATGCTCCTGACGCTCCAGGGCTTCCCCGTCGTGCCGTCGGGAGCCCGTCTGCCTGCTCGCTGAGGTGCGCAATGAAACGGGCAGGGGCTCGGAGTGGAGACTTGCATCACCCGGGGTGAGGGTGGCAGGAGGCCCAGGCACTCCTCCAAGGGACCGACCATGACCTCCGGAATGAAGACCTCCCCTCCCTTCGCACGCGGCGCCGTGGCCCTCTTCGCAATGGCGCTGTCGTCCTGTGGCGGCAAGGAGGTGCGCCCGGGTGACGAGGTTCCCGGTGACGTCGCGGAGGCCTGCGCGACGGACGTGCCCTCCACCGACCCGGCCAGCGGTGCGTGCGCGCCGGTGCGGTTGCAGTGCGCCAAGGACCTGAACGACTTCAAGACGGACCGCTACGTCTGGCGCGATAGCGATTGCCGCGTGCGTTCGGTGTCGCTGGTGCGCAACGACGCGGCGGATCCCGCCGGATGGAATGGCGGCTACATCCGCCGCTACACGTATGAGGTCGCCGGGGCCCAGCGCACCTGCGACGGGCAGAGCGCGCAGGTGCCCGGCTGGGGCGTGGTGACCAGCCACCTGAAGGAGGGCAAGACGTGGGGTGCCTGGACCCAGGACGTGCGCGGCACCGGGCGCGTCCTCTTCAAGGGCGCGCACCACGCGCTGCATGAGCTGAAGTGGCCGCTGTCGCTGGATGGGAACGTGGTGCAGGTGACGGTGCAGTACCTGTTCGCCACCGGCCGCGACCACCCGCTCTACGCCATCACCCACGACGCCTCCGGCTTCCCGGCGGACCAGATTGAAGCCGACGTGCGCTCGCCCTACGGCGACCTGGCCTTCGACGACAACGCCAACACGGACATCGCCGGCCTGGGCTGGGGCGACAAGCACCGCTTCGTCACGCTGAACTCGCCGGTGACGATGAACAGCGGCTGGGACTACCGCGAGCCCAACGTGGTGCCCTACACGCGCATGTGGACCGCGGCGCCGGACGCGGAGATGGGCGTCGTGCAGACCCAGACGTGGCAGCAGAAGCCCGCGGGCGGCTATTGGCTGTATCCGGAGTGGAACACGCGCCACGAGGCCGGCCCCATGCCCGTGGCCTACAACTGGCCCTACCAGCTCAACCAGTACGAGCTGCCCTCCGTCACCAACTCCCACCGCCTCGCGTGGGGCAGCAACTTCGGCGCGGTGGGCAGGACGCAGTACCCCCGGATGGGGGACGACGCGATGCTCTCCGGCCACCCGTACCAGAGCTATTCGGTCTTCATGGTGCTGGGCACGCACGCGTCCAACCCGGTGCTGTCGCTCGCGTCGGAGGTGGAGACGTGGCAGGGCGTGAAGCTCACCGCCACCGAAGGCACCGTGCGCACGCGCGGCCCGGGCGGCGTGGGGCGCACCGACACGGTGGCGTATGACGTCGCGGGCTACAACCCCGTCTATGCCACCTGGGAAGCGGACGCGGCCTCCAACCGCGCGACGCTGAAGTTCGACATCGGGGGCCGCCCCCTCGTGCACCCGATGGTGGTGGTGCACGGCTACACCGCCACCAGCGCACCGAAGTCGGTGACGCTCAACGGCCTGGCCCTCACGGCGGACACGGACTACTTCGCGTCGGTGGACACCGCGGGCAAGAGCCTGTGGCTCACCCTCCAGCGCGACCTGGTGGACACCGCCACGCTGCGGGTGGAGTAGCGCTTCAAGACAGACAGGCCCCTCGCACCCGGAAGGCGCGAGGGGCCTGTTGCTCTTCTCAGCGCTTCAGGACGTCACGCGCAAGGGCGCGAGCGTCAGTCCGCGGAGCCGCTGCCGCCGAAGGCCTGCGGGGTCTCCGAGCGCAGGCGCTCCCACTGGGCGCGGGCGTCCTTCTCCACGCGCTTCTGCTCGTCCACGCGGCGGCGCGAGTCCTCCACGTCGCGCTTGGCCTCCGCCACCGCGGACATGAAGTTGGCCTCCGACATGTCCTTGGCGCGGACGTCGCCGGTGCTCTCCAAGGCCTTGAACTGGGCCAGGTTCAGCTCCGCGTCCGCCACGTTCAGCTCGGCGTCGCGCAGGTTCTTCTCCGCCTTGCGCGTCTCAATCTGCCGGTCATGCCAGGCGACCTGGGCCTCGGCCGCGGCGCGTCCCGCCTCGGCGCCCTGGAGCTTGGATCTGGCCTGCGCGATGGGGCTGGACTGGCCCGTGGCCTCCGCGGCGCTCACGCCGGCCTTCTCCGCGTCCACGCGGCTCTTCGCGGCGTCCCCGTTGCGGCGGGCGACCTCCGCGGCGCGCTCCGCGTCACGCACGGCCACCTCCGCGCGCGTCACGTTGTCGGCGGCCTTCGTGCGGGCGAGCTGCGCCTCACGCACGTCTCCCAGCTGATCCTCGGGGACCCGCGCCATCATCGCGTCATCCACACGGGCGGCCTTCGAGCCGCCGCAGCCCGCGAGGAACACCATCGACGCCCCCATGGCCAACCCCATCACCCAATGACGCTTCGTCCTGTTCTGGAACATGATCTTGAACCCCCGTACGAAGATGACTGTTGGGCAACGTAGGCACTCCCTGGCCGGGGAACAGGCGGTGCGGGCGCTCCCGGCGCCGCCGTCCCGCCTGGAATAGGGCGTGAAAACCCAGTCTGGCCGGAGGGCAGGCGGGCACGGGTCGTCATCCAGCAGGGCTGTTGCCGCGCGGGGGCGCCGGAGCGTCTTGAAGAAAGGGATGTCCCAAGCGGGCGGGCGAGCGTGTCTGGAGAAGGCGCGGTCCATGCGCCACCAGGGAGGGACGATGAAGCGAGCCGGCTGGGGAGTCGTGTTGGGATTGAGCTGTGCGCTGTTGGGAACGGCCTGCGAGCCCGAGGGGAGCGAGCAGGAGCCGCAGGGCACCGAAGCCGTGGAGATGCGCATCTCCTTGAGCGGCGATGCGTGCGGCGTCGTGTCCGCGCAGGCGCACGTGTGGGGCGACGACTTCCCCACCATTGGACCGGTGGCCCTGTATGTCGGGAACGGCTACATCGAGGGCGGGGTGAGCAACGTCCCCTCGGGGCTCGACCGGAGGGTGGGCGTGACGGCCTACAACGCGGCGGGGAGGGCTGTGTACGCCGGCTCCACGTACGTGAACGTCTACACCGGACCGGTGTCGCCGGTGCAGATCACCCTGATGCGCATCCCGGAGAACTGCCCGAACTCCGGCACCGGGAGCATCCACATCATCGGCGTGCTGGAGGGCAGGTACGGTTCGGACGGAGGCTCCGCCTACGACGCGGGTCCGGGTCCTTCATACGACGCGGGCCCGGGTCCTTCGTTCGACGCGGGCTACGGCCCCCGTCCGTAGAACCACGCGGTGAGGGCCAGGCGCCGCGCGTGCGCGGGCAGCACCTCGTGCTCCAGCCTCTCGCTCAGGAACACCACCAGCCGGTCCAGCACGGGCGCCACGTCCAGCGGGGCGCCGGTGTCCTCCGGGTGGAGGCGCAGCATGCCGCCGTCCGCGGGCGTCCAGCCGGCGTTGGCGTACCAGATGGCGGTGAGGCGCCGGTTGGACTGGCCCGGGAACGCATCCCGGTGGCGGGCGTAGTGCGCACCGCCGCCGGGGTAGCAGGCAAGCTGCACGTCGAAGCGGCCCAGGCCCAGGTACGCGCGGGAGGACACCGCTTCGCCCAGCGCGCGGAAGGGGCCCCACAGCGCTTCCAGCGCAGCGTCCGCGCCGGGCAGCACCCATTCGATGTGGTCCCCGCGCACGGAGGTGTCGAGCGCGTGGTCCGCGCCGCGCCGGATGCCCGCGGGCCGGAGCGTCCCTGCGTGCACGCGAGCCAGCGCGGCGTCCCGCACCGCGAGGGCGCGGGTCTCACCCAGGAAGGCGTCGCGCACGAAGTAGCCGTGCGAGCCCAGCGCCTCCACCTCCGCGTCCGTCAGGTCCACCCGGCCTCCCTGGCCTGCGGGCTCCAGCAACCCGCCAGGAGCCCTGACCGGCACGCTGCCCCAGGACGCCCCTCCGAAGGAAGCGGGTAGACTGGGGGCATGGCGAACCTCTCGCGAGTCCTCTCCGTCCTCGCCGCCGCCGCCCTGGGCGCGCTGGTCGCGTGGCTGCTCTTGCGTCCGGCGTCCTTCCGGCAGCCGGACACGGCCGTGGTGGTGGAGCAGATGCGGGAGGTGGCGCGGCTGGAGACGCTGGACGTGGCCCTCTACAAGAAGGTCGTCTTCACGCCGGAGCCCCAGGCCACCGACGCCCTGTGGAAGGACGTGCTGCTCTGGGCCAGCTACACGCTGAAGAACCCGCACGGGCGCGCCATCGTCTTCGCGGACGCCCACCTGGGCTTCGACTTCCAGCGCTTCGACGCAAGCCACCTGCACGCCACCGGCACGCGCGTGGACGTGCTGCTGCCCCCCATGGTGGTGACGGTGGCGCTGCGGCCGGGGGAGACGGAAGTCATCGACTCCAACCTGGACAGCGCCCAGACGGCGCAGCTCCTGGAGAAGGCCCGGCTCGCCTTCGAGCGCGAGGTGCGGGAGGACGCGCGATTGAAGGACAAGGCCCGGCAGTCCGCGGAGCGCTCCCTCCGGGGACTGCTGCTCACGCTGGGCTTCCGCGAGGTGCGCTTCGTGGAGACCCTGCCCCTGGGGACGGCGGGCTGACTCGGGCCGGGACGCGTGCGCGCCCGTTGCCGTCTCACGCCGACCGCAGCGAATCGCCTTCCAGCAGGAACAGCCCCGGCACGCCGTCCGGTGCATGTCCCAGCGAAGTGAGCACCTGCACGGACTCCGCGTCCGAATCCCGGCACAGCAGCGCCACCTCGCGCAGGCCCAGGCTCACGCGCAGGCGACCTCCGCCCGTGGCGGCTTCAACCCAGCGCCGCTGGGACTTCGTGAGCAGCCGCGCTCCGTCATGTCCGTCGCCGCCCGTCACGGCCCATACGCCGGAGAACGCCTCCGCCAGCCGCACCTCGCCCTGGTCGATGACGACGGGCCGCACGTCCCCGGGATGCGCCTCCAGGTTGCGCCACGCCGCCGCGTCCACCGCTTCGAGCGTGAGCCCTGAGCCCGCCAGCGCGCTGGCGGGCAGGTAGCGCACGAACTCCGCGTCCTCCAGCACGTAGTAGACCTCCAGCTCCGCCGGGCCCGTCCGGAACAGCGCGCCCTGGGTCCCCGCCACGAAGCCCACCGGCCGCAACACCGGCCGCACCGTGTCCAGCGCCACGCCCGCCGGCCCCACGCCGGAGGACAGGCCGCCCAGCCGCGCCGCCAGCGCCTCCGCGTGCGCGGTGAGCCCCTGGGCTCCCGGTGCCTTGCGGTACGCCGCATACAGCGAGCCCACGTCCACGCGGCCCACGCCGCCCGACGCCAGCTTCACCAGCAGGTCCCTGCCCTGACGCCGGAAACCCACGCCCGCGCGGCCCAGCGCGGCGGTGAGCGCGGCGGTGAACTCCGGCCGCAGCACCTGCTCCTCGGGCTTCGGAGCGGGCGGCAGGTCCGCGGCCTCCAGCTCCGCGCGCAGCAGCTTCGCCTCCGCGTCGAAGGGGTCCCGCGCCACCGCCTCCGCCACGTAGGCGCGGGCGCGCTCGGCCTCGCCCTGGCGCAGCGCGAGCACGGCCAGCACCTTCAAGGCCTCCGGGTCGCCGGGACTCAGCACGAGGGCCTCCCGCAGCTCGGCCTCCGCGTCGCGGTGCCGCTCCAGGCCCAGCAGCGCGCGCGCGAGCCCCAGGCGCACCTGGAGGTCCCGGGGAAAGTCGCGCCGCAGGGCCTGCATCAGCGGCAGGGCTTCACGCTCCGCGTCCGCGTTGACCAGCGCATGCGCCACGGTGAGGCGCAGCGTGGCACCGGGACGCTGCGCGGCCTCGGCGCGCAGCGCGTCCAGTTCCGCGTCGCTGAGCACGTCTCCCGCCTCCACCTTGCGGCGCAGGCGCTCCAGTTCCGCCAGGGGCATCACGCGCGGGGACTCTAACCCCCTTCAGGGAAGTCCGGTAAGGCGCAAGCCAGCGTGAAGGAAGAAGGCGGCGAGAACGTCGTGGCGGTGGCCCAGGCGCACGAATGAAGCGCGTGCCTGGGCGCGCAGCTCGACGACAGAGTCGGGCGTGGCATTGCGCAGCTCGGCCTTCACCACGCCGTTGCAGCCCTCCTCGGGATTGAGGTCTGGCGCGTAGCCTGGCAGCCGCTCAAGGCGGAAGTCCTCGGGGTGGCGGGCGACGAAGTCGAGCGTCTCGGCACTGTGGTGCTGGTTGAGGCCGTCCCACACGATGGTGAGAGGACGGCCCACCTTCCCGCGGAAGTAGCGCAGGGCCGCGATGATGTCCTGGCTGGTGAAGCTGCCCTCTCGGTGGCGCGAATACAGGCGCGCCGGCCTGCGGCCGTACGGAGCAACGAGGGCGACGATGCTGGAGACTTCGCGCCGCTTGTCACGACGGCGCAAGGTGGGCGGATGCCCGACGGGCGCCCAGGTAGACGCTACGCGGGCCCGAAACGAACTACCTGTCTCGTCCACGAAGGCAATGGCCCGCCCGCTTCTTCGAGCCCCCTTTTGATGCGGGGCCAGTCGCGCTTCAGCCATGCCTCCACCAACGCATCGTTACGCTCCTTGGCTCGCGTGCGGGGCTGCTGCGGACTCAAACCCAGCCGGTGAAGGCGCTCGGCCAGGTAGTTGGGGTGGTAGCGCACTGCGAACGTGCGGTGGATGAGGTGCGCCACTCGCGTCAGCGTCCAGCGCTCGGTAGGGAAACCGCAGGTGCGCGCCCCTGCCCCTACCAGCTCCGCCACCTGCCGCCATTCCCCCGAACTCAACTTCGACGGCCGGCCCGTGCGCGGCCTCGCCTTCAACCCGCGTGGACTGCCGCCTGCCTCGTGCAGTCGCCGCGCCCAACGACTGACGGAGGCCTCGCTGACACCCACACGGCGCGCCACCTCCGCCTGCGACAGGTGCCCCCGTCGCAGGAGTTGTCCGGCTGCAAGCCGCCGCTCCTCAAGCTGCTGCGCCGTCCAGTGCTTTGGCTGCCACGCCATGGACGCCACCTCTCCATGACGTAACCGGTAGCCCCTTACCCGACTTCCCTGAAGGGGGTTAGTGGCCCGCGTCCGGAGCGCCCAGCCCTTCGGCGGGCTCCTCCTCGCTCCGGGTCTGCGTGAGGAACTCGTCCAGGGCCCCCACGTCGATGGGCTTGCGGAACACCGCGTCCACCAACGCCAGGCTCGCGCGGTTCTGCCCGCGCACGTCGGCGCCGGTGACGATGGCCAGCAGCGTCTGGGGCGAGCGCTGCCGCAGCTCCCGCGCCAGCTCCCAGCCGGTCATCTCCGGCATCACCGCGTCCAGCAGCGCCGCGTCGAAGGGCTGCTTCTCCCAGATGCGCAGCGCCACGTCCGGGCTGTGCGCCACCTGCACGTCGTAGCCCTCCTCGCCCAGCACCTCGGCCATCATCCGCGCGTTGTCCAGGTCGTCATCCACCACCAGCACGCGGCGCGCGGGCCGGGTCAGGCGCGGCACGCCTCCCGGGGCCAGGGACGGGGGCAGCGGGGGCGGCGCCGCCGCGCCCTGCGAGGTGTCACTGAAGCGCGGCAGCCGCACGACGAAGCTCGCGCCCGAGCCGTCCCGCCGGTTCTCCACCGTCAGCTCGCCCCCCCAGCGCTGCACCTGCGTGCGCGCCACCGCCAGGAACAACGAGAACTGCGGCGCGCCTGGATCCCTGCGCAGCGGGTCGAACAGCCGCGCCAGCTCCTCCACCGCGTAGGGCGGCCCGCCGTCCTCCAGGTGCAGCGCCAGCCACCCCTCCCCCTCCGGCCGGGTGCGGACCTGGAGCGTGCCGCCGCCGTCCATGCGGTCCCTCGCCGACAGCAGCAGGTTGACGATGAGCTCGCGGAAGAAGCCCGCGTCCGCCTTCACGCCCCACGGGAAGCCCAGGTCCAGCTCCGTGTGCACGGGGTGCTCGCGCTGCTCCAGCTCGCCCCGCGCCAGCTCCAGCGCCTCGCGCACCGTCTGGTCCACCGGCACGTTGGCCAGGCGCTCCTCGGTGCGCTGCACGCTGAACTCCTGCAGCCGCGACACCAGCTCGCCAATCTGGCCCACCGTCTTGTCCAGCGCCTCCACGTGCTCCGGCTTGTACTCGCGCTGCAGCAGCGTGATGCGCAGCCGCAGCACGTTGAGGAAGTTATTGAGCGCGTGCGCGGCGCCGCTCGCCAGTTGTCCCAGCGCCTGCTGCCGCGTGCGCCGCAGCAGCTGCCCCTGGAGCCTGCGCACCTCGCCGTGGGCGCTCTCCAGCGCCTTGGTCTTCACCGCCGCTTCGGTCCGGTCACTGAAGGTCTGGATGACGCCGGCCAGGACCTGGTCCTCCTCCCACACCGGCGTGGCGCTCATCTCCAGCGTGGCGTCGCTGCCGCCGGGGCGCTCCACCACCATCATCACGCCGCGCACCGGCCCCTTCTCGCGCAGCGCGCGCAGGAACGGCATGTCCTGCACGCGGAAGGGCTCTCCCGTGGGGTGGCGGGCGTTGACCTGCGTCAGCACGGGCGCCAGGGAGGTGGCGGCCCGCGCCCCCACCACCGCGCGCATGGGCACGCCCATCAGCCGGCTCACCGGCGGCGAGGCGAAGGACACCATGCCGTCCGTCTCCGCCAGCAGGATGCCCACCTCCACGTGGTTGAGCACCGACTCCATCACCGCGGCCTCGCGGAAGCGGACCTCCTCCGTCTTGAGCACCCGCGCGTAGGACGCCTGCGCGGAGGCGTCCGCCTCCCACACCAGCTCCGACACCAGCTCCGCGACGTCCGCGTCGATGACGCCCCCGTTGCGGCGCGCGTAGACGTAGAGCAGCACCTCCTGGAGCGACTTGAACTCGCGCGTCAGGTCCTCGGGTTCGAAGTTCTGGTCGTACCGGAAGGCCCCGTGCGAGCGCACCACCTCCGGCCACAGCCGGATGGCGTCCTCACCCCGGTCGCGGAGCAGGCGGGCAAGCTCGTCCAGCAGGTGGTGCAGGGGCGCTCGCAGATCCCGGCCCGGGACCTCCACCTCGTAGGTCTCCGCGCGCACGCGCTTGGCCCACAGGCGCGTGATGCGCTCGCCCTCGTCGGAGAGCAGGCCGGACAGGGCGCTGATGGCGGTATCGGAAGGCACGCTCAAGGGCGGACGATGCGCACGCTCCAGGCGTCCAGCCACCCGGCCCCCCCGGAGGGGCCCCACGCGAATGTCCGCTCGCACACACCCGGCGGGGCCCGCGGCGGGTCCCGAGGGCCAGCCTGCCGGGCAGCCCTGGCTGATGGGGCCGGTCATCCCCACCTTCCCAGGCACGGATGAGCGTGAAAGAGCGCAGGCAGAATGATCTGGAGCAGCCCGTGGTCTCCCAGCAGGCCATGGCACAGCTCTTCCGTGGGGAGCTGAGCCGCTCCGACACGTGGCGCACGCGCCTGGACACCACCACCAACTGGGCGCTCACCACGACGGCGGCCGTCATCTCCTTCGGCTTCGCGACGCCGGAGAGCTCACACGTCACCTTCCTGGTGGGCATCTGGATGGTGGTGTCCTTCCTGCTCATCGAGGCGCGCCGCTACCGCTACTACGACCTGTGGAACCGCCGGGTGCGCCTGCTGGAGGACGGCTGGTGGGCGCCGATGCTGCGGCGCGAGCCGGTGGATCCAGACGCCCTGCGGGAGCTGGCGGTGGAGATGTCCCGGCCGCAGATCCAACTGTCGCTGGGGTCGGCCATCGCCACGCGGCTCAACCGCGCGTATGGCCCCATCCTCATCGTCCTGTTGGTGACGTGGTTCTTCAAGGTCTACAGCCACCCGCGGCCGCCCCGCGACTTCGACGACTTCACGGAGCGGGCCCACGTGGCCTGGATCCCCGGGCCCATGGTGATGGGGATCCTGTTGTTGATTACGTTGGCGGCGGCCTACTTCTTCATCGCGTCCTTCTTCATCCGGGCGCCCCTGGGCGAGCTGCGCACGCGCCCCCGGGGCCGCCGCGCCGCGATGTGGGAGACCTTCTACCGGCCCTACGCCATCCAGCGGCGCAAGCGCCCGCGTCGCGCGGCGACCAGCCGCCCCACGCAGTCCCGCCCCTCGTCGCCTTTCGACCACTGAGGGCCGGCCCACCGCGGCTCACTTCCACTGCTTCGCGATGTCTTCCTGCGTCGGCTCTGGCGGCGTGGGAGGGAAGTAGCGCGCCCGGTGGAGGCTCCAGTCCACGCGGAGCACCCGCTCCCCGAACTCCGCCACGCGGCCCCGGGCCCGCTCCACGGGCCAGGCGCGCTCACGCCCATCCGTCGTGACCTGGACGACCCGGCCGTCCTGGAAGGTGGCGCGGAGGATGAGCGGGTTGGAGCCACACCGCGAGCCCGACGCGGCGCCCTCCAGCTTCCGGCCATCCACGAACAGCAGGTCGTACTTCACGGCGTTGTACTTGTCGCCGTAGGACCAGGACCCCTTCTCGCAACGCACCACCACCTCGCGCAGCTCGCCCAGGAACGTCCGGGCGTTCGCGGCCGCCTCCGGAATCAGTCCGGGAGACCACATGGGATTCATCTGCCGCAGCTCTTCGTCCACGCTCGCGTTGAGCAGGTCCGCCAGCGTCGGGCTGGGGATGTCACCCGGCGGCTCCGGCGGGTTGAGGATGGGGCGCAACAGGAAGAAGCCTCCCACGAGCACGAAGGCCGAAAGCCACATGCCCGCCAGCATCAGGCCGACCGGAAACCGCTTGCCGCTCATCTTCTTCACACCCCGCCGCGAGAGCCAGGGCGCCAGCCTGCCACGGGCGGCCCTTCCCCCACACCCCGGACGGGCAGGGCCTGGGACACCCTGCGGCTGATGGGGGCCATGTCCCTGGGTGAAACGTGGCTGTTTTCGTCCTTCCGGCCCCCCCGGAATTGTGGTGTGAACCGCCCCATGGCGAATACGCGCACTGTGACGGTCATCAACGGCGACGGCATCGGTCCCGAGGTCTCGGCGGCCACCATTCGCGTCCTCGAAGCGCTCAAGGTCCCCCTGGAGTTCGAGTTCAAGGACGCCGGCGCGGAGGTCGTGGCCAAGTTCGGCACCAACCTGCCGCACGAAACAGTGGAAGCGGTCCTCAAGAGCGGCGTCGCCCTCAAGGGCCCCACCGGCACCGTCGTCGGCGGCGGCCTGCCGTCCGCGAACGTCGGCCTGCGCAAGCGGCTGGACCTGTACTCGTCCCTGCGCCCGGTGAAGAGCGTCCCCAACGTCAAGACGCGCTACGAGAACGTCGACCTCGTCGTCGTGCGTGAGAACACCGAGGACCTGTACGCCGGCCTGGAGCACATCGTCGTGCCGGGCGTCGTGGAGGCGCTGAAGATCATCACGGAGAAGGCGTCCACGCGCATCGCGCGCTTCGCCTTCGACTACGCCCGGAAGAACGGCCGCAAGCGGGTGTCCGCCATCCACAAGGCGAACATCATGAAGCTGTCGGACGGCCTCTTCCTGGACTGCTGCCGCAAGGTCGGCCGCGAGTTCCCCGAAATCACGTACGACGAGGTCATCGTCGACAACCTCTGCATGCAGTTGGTGAAGGACCCGACCCGGTTCGACGTGATGGTGACGGAGAACCTGTACGGCGACATCGTCAGCGACCTGTGCGCGGGGCTCGTCGGCGGCCTGGGCATGGTGCCGGGCGCCAACATCGGTGAGCGCACCGCCGTCTTCGAGGCCGTGCACGGCACCGCCCCGGACATCGCGGGCAAGGGCATCGCGAACCCCACCGCGCTGATGATGTCCGCGGTGATGATGCTGGAGTGGCTGGAGCTGAAGGACGAAGCCCGCCGCATGCAGGGCGCCATCCAGAAGGTCTACGGCGGCGACGCGAAGGTGCGCACCGGCGACCTGGGCGGCAGCGCCACCACGCGCGAGTTCACCGACGCCATCATCGCCGCGCTGTAGTCAGCGCGGCGGTCCCGGGGTGGAGCAGCCCTCCACCCCTGTCTGGCACTTCACCCGATGATGACCTTGCGGACGCCCCGCGCTTCCAGGAGCGCGGGGAGCCGTTCGCGCTGGTCGCCCTGCAACACCAGCGCGTCCTCCTCCACCACGCCGCCGCAGCCCAGGCCGCCCTTGAGCGCCTTGAGCCAGGTGTCGAGCTGGGCCGCGGGCAGCCCCAGCTGCTCCACCACGGTGACCTCCTTGCCCCCCCGGCCCTTGCGCTCCATGCGCACGACGGCGCGCGCGGGGCCCCTGGGTTCGGGCTTCGCCTTCGGCGCGGGCGGAGGCGGCCCCACGGGGAGCGCCTCCCGCTGCGCGGACAGGGCGGCGAAGGGGTTGTTGAAGGGCCCCGGGGACGCCGGGGCCTCGTCCTTCTTGTCGCGCTTGCCCATGGCGTGCGGTGACTCCTACGGGTGGGCGTGGCCCTCGTGACCGCTCTGCGCGGACGGCGCGCGCGGGGGCGGCAGCGTGATGAAGGGGGCGGCGTTGGCGTCCCCATTGGCCAGCACCAGCGAATAGATGAGCGGCGCGGACGGCGGCACCATCCGGCCGTTCAACAGCACCAGCGGCGTGCCCCGGATGTCGAACTTCATGGCGTACTCGACGTCCTGGCGCAGCTTGCCCAGCGTCTGGGGGTCGCTCATGCACGCCTCCAGCTGCGGGCGCGCCACGGAGCCGGACGTGGCGATCTCCATCACCTTGTCCGTGCTCAGGAAGGCCTGGGCGGCGAACAGCCGCTCGCGCAGCTTCCAGAAGTCCTTCGCGCCCTCCAGGCACACCTGCGCCTTGGCGGCCTCACACCGCACGCTGGGCGCGTCCGGGCCCCGGCGCGGGATGGCCGGGTTGCACGCGCCATCCAGCGGGAAGTGGCGGGCCTCCACGGACAGCTTGCCCTCGGGCGAGGCGCGCTTGATGTACGCCAGCTCCTCCACCAGCGTCTTGCAGTGGGGGCACTTGCTGTCGGTCCACTCCACCACCTTCACGGGCGCGTCCTCCGGACCGTAGATGTGGCGCGCGGGGTAGGCGGCGGGCTGCGGCGTTCCGGCCCGGTACACCGCGAGCGCGTTGGACAGGGACTGCTTCTGCTCCTGGGGCAGGCTCGCCAGGTAGGCCTCCAGCGTCGGCGGCGTCACGGGCGGGGGCTCCACCTCGTCCCCGTAGGTGACCTTCTCCGGGGCCGCCGAGCCCGGCACGAAGGCGCCGGCCTTCTGCGCATGCGGGGTGGCGCGGCCGGGCATCTGCATGGCGACGAAGGCGACGGCGGAGATGCCCACCGTCCACTTGAGCGCATCGCCCCACTCGCCCGCCTGGGGCATCAGGGGACCGGGGAGGCCTCGCCAGGCGACGCCCGCGAAGGCGAGCACCAGCGCATAGGTGCCCATGCACGTGGGGCACATCACGCCCACCTGGGCGCTGACGGCCGCGAAGACGATGACGGAGACGATGCCCGCGACGGCCAGCAGGCGCAGGCCGTTGGTGGCCGGGCGCACGGAGCGCTTCGCCTTCGCCCACGCGAGGTACAGCGCGCAGAGGCCCACCGCGGCGAGCCCCCACACGAGCCCCAGGCCGGCGATGGGGATGCCGAGCGTGTCGTGCACGGCGCTGGCGAAGTCCGAGTTCCAGACGGTCTCGCAGTTGACCTGTTCGCTGATGCCGCAGCTGGTGGATCCGCCCGCGCGCAGCGTGAGCAGCTCCATCCACTGGTAGATGGCGAGCCCGCTGGTGAGGATGCCCAGGACCAGCAGCGCCAGGGCGCCACGGGTGGGGACGGGGGCGGCCGGGGTCGAGGCCTTCTTGCTCATGCGTGCTCCGGAGGCGGGGTCATCAGGACGAGGAGGCGGGCGTTGTCCGGGCCGTCGTTGACGACGCCGTGTTCGGAGCCCGCGGGGGCGAAAAGGGTGGAACCGGGGCCGTGCGTCGCTTCCTCATCGCCGATGCGGAAGCGGCAGCTTCCGTCCAACACGACGTACACCTTGTCGGACGTGGCATGCCGGTGGGGCTTCTGCGCCTGGCCCGGGGCCAGACAGTAGACGTCGAGGAAGAAGCGACCGGACTGGAAGACGGTGTGCTTCTGGAGCTTCTCCAGGGAGAACCCCTGGAAGGCCGCAAGCTGCTTCACATCCATCGTGGCAATCGCTCCTTCGCCTCTATATAGCGACGGGCATGGAACCGCTGTCGCTGCATTTTGTTCACGAGCAAGTGGGTGCCCGCTTCATTTCGGTGGGCGGCCGTGAAGTGGTGGCCGGGTATGGAGACGTGGGCACGGAGTATGGCGCGGCCCGTGACGCCGTGGCACTCCACGATGCGTCCTACCGCGAAATCCTCCGGATAACGGGGGAGGATCGCGCCTCCTTCCTCCACGGCATGGTCACCCAGGAGGTGAAGAACCTCCCGGTGGGCTCGGCCGCCTATGCCGCCTTCATCACGGTGAAGGGCGCCATGGTGGGCGACGCGCGCATCCTCAAGCGGGAGGGCGACCTGCTCCTGGACATGGAGCCCGGCCTGGGCGCCAAGGTGCGGGAGTTCCTGGACAAGTACCTCATCTCCGAGGACGCGGAGCTGCACGACGGCACCTCGGAGTCCGGCTGGCTGCGGCTGCTCGGCCCCCGGACGGCCCAGGTGCTGGCGGCTGTCCTGGGCCGCCCCTTCGAGGGCCTGGCGGCGCAGGCCAGCCAGCCGGCGGTGCTGGCCGGCCAGGACGTGTGGCTCCTGGGGACGGCGCTGCCGGGCGGGGTGTCCGGCGTGGACGTGCTGGTGCCGCGCGCGGGGCTGGAGGCGGTGTGGACAGCGCTCGCACAGGCGGGGGCGGCGCACGGGCTGAAGCCGCTGGGGTTCGACGCGCTGGAGCTGCTGCGGGTGGAGGCGGGGGTGCCGCGCTACGGGCAGGACATGGTGGACACCACCATTCCCCTGGAGGCGAACCTCACGCACGCCATCTCCTACAACAAGGGTTGCTACATCGGGCAGGAGGTCATCGCCCGGGCCACCTTCCGCGGCCGGATGAACCGCCAGCTCGCGGGCCTCCTCCTGGGGGAGACGGACGTGGCGCCCGGCACGGAGCTGCGCCGGGGTGAGAAGAAGGTGGGCTGGGTCACGAGCGTGGTGCGCTCGCCGGTGAAGGGCCAGCGCGTGGCGCTGGGCTACGTGCACCGTGAGTCGCTGGAGCCGGGCACGGAGCTGACGCTCGCGGACGGGGCTGGCACCGTCACGGTGGCTGCCCTGCCCTTCACCGCCGGGTAGGATGGCCCCCGGCCGCGCTGGCCATGGCGTGGCACCGGGGGAGTCCATCATGCGGAATGGAGCAATGGGTCGTGTCCTGGCGCTCGTGGGGATGTCCCTGCTGGGCGTCGCGTGCTCGGATCCCGACGTCTGCAACCACGACTACGACTCCGTCACCTACGCGGTCACGGAGAACACGTGCGGACCTTCCGCCACGGGCACGCTGCGGGTGTTCTCCGAAGAGGACTCCTGTGAGGCCTTCGCGGAGATGGACGAGGGCCTGGGCCTTCCCACCGACGTCAATCCCCGCATGCCCAGCAGCCGCCTCTCCTCCGGGGAGAGCCACCTGGCCCGCGAGCTCTGGGGTCTGATCTACAGCCGCTTCGACTCAGATGGAGGAGAGGTGCGTCCCTACCTCAGTCGGAACTGCAACTTCACGGACAGTGCCCCGCCGGGGCGGAAGCTCCTCTGCCGGGACATCGTGGACACGAACCCCCAGGCGCCGCAGCCCGAGTGCACCGCCGTGCTGACCCGGCAATGAAGCCAGACGTCCGCATGGCCTCCACCGAGGAGCGCGTCAGCCCCGTCTGCCGCGTGTCTCCAGGTGGTGCCAGAGCCCAGCCGCCAGGGCTCCAGCCGCCATGCAGATCGCAGTCACAATCCCCGCGCTGCCGACCACCTGGCCGAACGCAATCCCCAACACCAATCCGCCGAGTATTCCCCAGACAATCCTGGCTTCCATGCTGAATCCCTTTCATGCGAGGGGGAGCGCTCACGCTTCACCGGAAGGGGGCCATGGGGAATTCGAGGTTGGAGACCTTCGCGCCCCCGCGTCGCCGTTCGACGGCGAGCGCGCGCAGGACGCTGAGCCTGATTCCACAGGGATGCCCGGTCATCTCGTCCGCTCCATGGGTTGGCGCTGTCCGGCCATAGGCAGCCAACTCAAGCTAGGCGCTGAGACGAAGACGGACACCTCCCCATGCCGCTCGGGCGACCGCTCCTCCCGAAGGATGGGAAGCCTTCGGGGGGTGGCGTCTCGGGTAGGCCCCTAACGTTTCGGCCCGGGGGTCCCACGAAACAGGCTCAGCAGCTGACGGGCCCCCCGCGTCACCAGGCCGAACAGCAGCGCCAGGGCAAGCAGCAGGGCAGGTAAGGCGAGTGCGCCCAGCACGGCGCCCGCCAGCAAGCCGGCCACGCCCCACCCGATTCCCGACATGAAGCCCACCACCCCGCCCGCCACGCTCCCCAGCACCGCGCCCGCAAGGATGATGGGTTCAATGAGGTTCATGTCACGGGGTCACGAGCGGCCTGGGCAGCCCAGGCCCACCAAACACAGCAGCAACAGGAAGCGCCAGGGTGGCCAGGAACCGAATCCCTGGCCACGCCTGTCCCGGCCCCGGGCCTTAGATGCGCCCTTCGGCCTTCTGCGCACGCTCGATGCTCTCGAACAGGGCGCGGAAGTTACCGCCGCCGAAGCCCTGGTCTCCCTTGCGCTGGATGATTTCGTAGAAGAACGGGCCCGCGTCCGGCTGCTTGTAGAGGCTCGCCGCGTCCTTCATGAAGATCTGGAGCATGTAGCTGCGCTCCTTGTCACCGTCGATGAGCACCTCCAGGTCGCGCAGGACGTTGATGTCCTCGTCGATCTTCTTGATGCCCATGCGCTGGATGCGCTCCGGAAGCGCGTCGTAGTACGAGCCCGGCGTGGGCATGAACTGGATGCCCGCGTTCTGCCGCATGTCCTTCACGGACGTCAGGATGTCCTTCACCGTGATGGCCAGGTGCTGCACGCCATCACCGCGGTGGTCCTCGTTGAAGATGTTGATCTGGCTGGCCTTGAAGAACGGGAACTTGGGCTCGTTGTTCGCGAACTTCACGCCGCTCTTCGGGTCCCACATCACTTCCGACTTCAGGCCGCTGCCGTGGTCGCGCTTCTGCTGCGACGCCACGTCGTCGGTGTGGAACTCGATGTGCCAGAACTTCTCGAAGCCCATCACGTGCTCCATCCACAGGAGCATGGGCTTCATCGTCTGGAAGTTCGACGTGACGTGGTCCACCCGGTCGAAGCCATACTTGTTCTGGCCGCCCTGGGGCTGCGCGTGCACCTGGAAGCCCGGGTAGATGGACTTGTAGTTGTCCCGCTGCAGGAAGCGGAACGTCGTGTCACCGAACGGGGTGGTGATGGAGAAGAACGACAGCTTGCCGCCCGCGTCGTCCGTGAAGCGCTGGATGTCCGTGATGAACGTGGCGCCGCGCGACTCCAGCAGCTTGAACGCCTTCTCCACGTCCTCCACCTCGAAGTTCAGCGTCCCCACCCCGTCCGGGTGCTTGCGCAGGTAGCGCCACGCCCGGCCCCCTTCCCCGACAGGCTGGCTCACCACCAGCGCCACGTCCCCCGCCTGGAACAGCGCCGACTTCTGCTTGCCGTGCGCGTCCAGCTCCGGCCCGGAGACCGCCACTTCCGCGAAGTCCAACCCCTTCGTGTAGAACTGGCGGCTGCGCTCCAGGTCATGCACGTACCAGTGGATGCTCTCCAGGGTCTTGATGCCCAGCGATTCCTGCTTGGCCATGTCGCTGACTCCTCGTGATGAGAAAGATGTGGGGACTACGCCGGCTGCGCGTCGGGCTGCCGGTCCGGCTGCGCCGCCTGGAAGGCGGGAAGTTCGTTGCACGCCGCTTCAATGCGCAGCAGCGTGGGGTACGGCGTCAGGTCTACACCCAAGCGGCGGGCCCCGTAGAGCTGGGGCACGAGCAGGATGTCCGCGAACGACACCGCGTCCCCCACACAATAACGCCCCACCGTGGCCTGCACCGCTGTCTCCAGGGCCGTCAGCCCGTGCGCGTTCCAGTGCGCGCCCCAGGCCTTCTCGTCCCCCTTCAACACGTCCCTGACGCGCAGCACCACCGACGTGTTCTGCAAGGGCTGGATGCCGGCATTCACCATCTCCGCCAGCATCCGCGTCCGCGCCCGGAGGTACGCCTCCGAGGGCAGCAGGGCAGGCGAGCCCCCGCGCTCCTCCAGGTACTCCAGGATGGCCATGGACTCCGACAGCCGGCGCTCCTGGCCGCCGTCGTCCGTCCACTCCAGCGTGGGCACGCGCCCCATCGGGTTGACGGCCCGGTAGGCGGGCTGGTGCTGCTGGCCGCCGTCCTTCACCAGGTGCACCGGCAGGTACTCGAAGGGGATGCCCTTGAGGTTCAGCGCGATCCGCACGCGCCAGGACGCGGACGAGCGCCAGTAGCCGTGGAGGCGCACCTGCATCATGGGACCTTCACCACCGTCTGGGCGATGCGGCCGAAGGGGCTGTGGCCCTCGCCGTCCAGCATCTCGATTTCGATGGTGTCCCCCGGCTTCATGAAGGACGTCTTCGGCTTGCCCTCGTCGATGGTCTCGATCATCCGGCGCTCGGCGAGGCAGGAGATGCCCCGCGCGCGGTCCTCGTTGGACACCGTGCCGCTGCCCAGCACCGTGCCCGCCGTGAAGGCGCGCGTGCGCGTCAGGTGCTGGATGAGGTCCAGGAAGGAGAAGTGCATCTCCGGGCCCGCGTCGGTGTCGCCCACCAGCTCGCCGTTGAGCAGACTGCGCATGCGCAGGTGCACCCGGCCGTCCCGCCACGCGGAGCCCAGCTCGTCCGGCGTCAGCGCGAAGGGGCCGAACGCGGTGGCGGGCTTGCTCTGGAAGAAGCCGAAGCCCTTGGCCAGCTCCTCCGGGATGAGGTTCCGCAGGGACACGTCGTTGGCGATCATCACCAGCTTGATGTACTTGCCCGCGTCCTGGGCCAGCGTGCCCATGGGCGTGTCACCCAGCACGACGCAGACCTCGCTCTCGAAGTCCAGGCCCCAGGCCTCGTCGCGCAGGGGGATGTCCTGCGTGGGCGCCAGGAAGTCGCCGGAGCCACCCTGGTACACCAGCGGATCCGAGCGCAGCGTGGCGGGCGGCTCCGCGTTGCGCGCCTTGCGCACCAGCAGGACGTGGTTGATGTACGCGCTGCCGTCCACCCATTCATAGGCGCGGGGCAGCGGCGCGTGCAGCGCCTTCACGTCCAGCGGGCGGCTCTGCACCGCGTCCGCTTCCAGTTGCTGGGCCAGGGCGCGCAGCTGCGGCTCGCGCGCGTCCCAGTCATCCAGTGCCGCCTGCAGCGTCAAGGCCACGTTGGTGGCCAGGGCATAGGCGGAGTTGTCCCGCTTGACGACGATGAGCCGCCCATCGCGGGTTCCGTCCTTGAGCGTCGCGAGCTTCAATTCCGGGCTCCCTGGGCGGCCGGAGGGGAGGAAGACGGACCGCCTGAACTGCACGGCTTTTCCGCCGGGGCATCAGGGGAGTCAAGCACGCCTGTTGAACGCGGCGCGGCATTCCGTTTCCCCTCCAGCAACACTGCTGGCCGGTAGCACGCTCGCTGCTGCCTCCGGGGACCGCCACGCCGGGGCCTCGTGGAAACCCCCGAGGCGGCGGGGGGCTGCCCGGCCGGCTGGCCCGCGGACGGGCGGGGGGACGCAGGGGATGGAGCCGGGAAGCGCGGACGTGTCGACTGTTCAAGACCCGAGCGTCGCACGCCCCCCGTGTGGCGCTGCCCCCTGGCAGGGACCCGGGCGGCAACCCAGGTTGTGGGGAGGGCTGTCCGGCCGACCACGACACCGGGGCGACGAGGTAGGGGCGCGCGAGGGTACTGAATGGCGGGAGGCTTCCAACAGGCCGGCAACACCTCGGGGGAGCCACACCCGGGCCGGCGGCTGGGCAATCGCTATGAACTGCGCCAGCGCCTGAAGACGGGCCGGGGCATCTCCACCTGGCAGGGCCTGGACCTGCTCACCCAGGAGCAGGTGCTGGTGAAGGTGACGTCCCTGTCCGCCTTCGTGCCCACCGCCCGCCACCGCCTGGAGCACGAGGCGGAGGTGCTGGCGCGGCTGCACGGCCAGGCGCTCGTGCCCGTGCGCCACCTGGGCACCTTCGACGACCTGCTCTACCTCGTCACGCCCTGGGTGGAGGGGGAGACGCTGGAGGCGCGCCTGCTGCGCGGCCCCCTGTCCGTGCGCGAGGCCGTCACGCTGGGCCAGCGCCTGCTGGAGGCGCTCCGGGAGGCGCACCACGAGGGCATCCTCCACCGCGACGTGAAGCCGTCCAACGTGCTGGTGCGCGGCGCGCCGCTGTCGGCCGCGTGGCTCACCGACTTCGGCCTGTCGCGCAGCGAGCGGTTGGACCCCTCGCTGCGCGATCTGCCCGTGGGCACCGCGCGCTACCTGTCGCCGGAGCAGGCGGGGCTGCTCAACCGGCCCGTGGAGGCGCCGTCGGACCTGTACGCCGTGGGGCTGGTGCTCTTCGAGGCCCTGGCGGGCCGCCCCGCCCTGGAGGGCGCCTCGGTGGGCGAGGTGCTGCGCCTGCACCTCGCCGTGCACCCCCGGCTGCGGCCGGTGGGCGTGGAGGTGCCGCTCGCGATGGAGGAGCTCATCGCGCGGCTGAGCCAGACCGACCCGCGCGACCGCTACCAGTCCGCGGAGGCCGCGCTCGCGGACCTGAACGCGCTGGAGGCCGCGCTCCTCCGGGGTGAGGCGGAGCCCGCGCTCGTCACCGGCGCGCACGACCACCGCCAGAGCCTCACCGAGCCGTCCTTCGTGGGCCGCCGCGAGGAGTTGGCCACGCTGGAGCGCGAGCTGGCGCACGCGAGGGCCGGGGGCGCCCGCGCCGTCGTCGTGGAGGGCGAGTCCGGCGGCGGCAAGAGCCGACTGCTGGAGGAGTTCTCCGCGCGCGCCACGGGCCAGCGCGCGTGGGTGCTGCACGGACAGGCGCAGGACCAGGCCGCGCAGCGCCCCTTCCAGCTCTTCGCGGGCGTGGCGGAGGGCATCGCCCAGGCCGTTCGCGACCAGCCCGCCCTGGGGGCGCTGCTGCGCGAGCGGCTCTCCGGGCAGGAGGCCGGCCTGTGCACGGTGCTGCCCCACCTCACGGAGGTGCTGGCCCCCGGCATGTCCCAGCCCCAGTCGCAGGGCCTGGGGCCGGAGTCGCTCAGCGAGAGCCGCAGCATCTGGTGCCTCACCGCGCTGCTCAACGCGCTGGGCACCCCCGAAGCGCCCGCGGTGGTGGTGCTGGAGGACTGCCAGTGGGCGGATGCGCTCACCCTGCGCGCGCTGGAGGCGTGGAGCCAGGGACGGCGCGCGGCGGACGGGCGGCTGCTGCTGCTGGTGTCGTTCCGCAGCGAGGAGATCCCCCAGGGGCACGTCCTGCGGCGGCTGTCTCCGGGCGCGCACCTCAAGCTGTCCGCCTTCGGCGCGGCGGAGGTGGCGCTCCTGGCGGAGTCCATGGCCGGCGTGCTGCCGCCAGAGGCGGTGGAGCTGGTGACGCGGCTGTCGGAGGGCAACCCCTTCATGGCGTCCGCGGTGCTGCACGGCCTGGTGGAGGACGGCGTGCTCATGCCCGGCCCGGACGGCTGGGAGGTGCAGGCGGAGGCGATGGCGCACGCGAGGTCCTCGCGCCAGGCGGCCACCTTCCTCGTGCGGCGCCTGCGGCTGCTGCCCCCGGAGTCGCTGCACGTCCTGAGCGTGGGCGCCGTGCTGGGCAAGGCGTTCGACGCGCGGGCGGTGGCGGCCCTCTCCGGCACGCCGGTGGAGGCCGTCAACACCGCGCTGGAGCCCCCGCGCCGCCGGCACATGTTGTGGATGGAGGGCACGCGCTCCACCTTCGTGCACGACAAGCTGCGCGAGGTGCTGCTGGACCTGCTGTCGCAGGAGGAGCGGCGGGAGCTGCACCGGCTGGCCGCGCGCGCCGCCGCGCAGGCCGTGCCCTCCGACCCCTTCGAATTGGCCTACCACTTCGACGCGGCGGGCGAGCCTTCCCAGGCCCTGCCGCACGCGCTGGTCGCGGCGGAGCAGGCCCGCCAGCGCTTCGCCCTGGACACCGCGGAGCTCAACTACCGCATCGCGGAGCGCGGCGCGGCGGGCGCGGATGCCCACACCCGCTACCGCATCGCCTCCGGCCTGGGCACCGCGCTGATGATGCGCGGCCGCTACGACGAGGCCCAGTCGCAGCTGGAGGCCGCGCAGCGGCTGGCGCGCGACCGGCTGGAGCAGGGCCGCACGCTGGGGCACCTGGGGGAGCTCGCCTTCAAGCGCGGCCAGACGGTGCAGGCCAACGCCTACCTGGAGCAGGGCCTGAAGCTGCTGGGCCGCTGGGTGCCGCCCGACGCGCTCACCACCGGCGCGAGCGCCGCGTGGGAAATCCTGACCCAGGCCGCGCACACCCTGGCGCCGCGCCTGTGGCTGGGCCGCAAGTCGCTGGCGAACGGCGAGGAGGACATGCTCGCCGTCAACCTCTACAGCCGGCTGGCATACGGCTACTGGTACCAGCGCGGCCGGGCCGCCGTGCTGTGGGCCCACCTGCGCGACATGAACCTGGCGGAGCGCTACCCGCCCACGCCGGAGCTGGCGCAGGCGTACTCCGCGCACTCGCCCGCGCTCACCACCCTGCCCTGGTTCCAGCGCGCGTATGCCTACGCGGAGAAGTCGCTGGCCCTGCGCCAGCAACTGGGCGACGTGTGGGGCCAGGGCCAGTCGCTGCACTTCTACGGCCTGGCGCTCTATGCCTCGTCGCGCTTCCGCGAGTGCATTGAGCGGTGCCGCGAAGCGGTGCGCCTGCTGGAGCGCACCGGCGACCCGTGGGAGGTGAACAACGCCACCTTCCAGATCGCCATGTCGCTCTACCGCCTGGGCCGCTTGAAGGAGGCCGCGGGGGTGAGCCAGAAGCTGCACGCGGCGGCGCTCACGCTGGGGGACCGCTACTCGCTGCGCCTGGGCCTGGAGGCGTGGGCCAAGTCCGCCGGGGGCCGCATCCCCGCGGCGCTGCTGGAGACGGAGCTGGCGGCGCCCACCGCCACCGACCCGCAGTCCTTCGCGGGCGTGCTCCAGGCGGAGGCCCTGCGCCTGCTGCACGCGGGCGACCCGGCGCGCGCCGCGGACGTGCTGGAGCGCGCCGAGCGCGTGGTGGAGGACGCGCACCTGCGCCAGGAATACGTGGCCCCCATCACCCCGTGGCTCGCCACCGCGCGCCGGCAGCTCGCGCAGGAGGCCAGCCCCCTGCACCCGAAGCGCCGGGACGCCCTGCTCGCGCAGGCCGAGGCCGTGGCGAAGCGGGCCCACGCCGTGGCGCGCACCTACCGCAACAACCTGCCCCACGCGCTGCGCGAGCGCGGGCTGCTGTCCGCGCTGCGGGGCCGCCCCAAGCAGGCCCGGAGGCTCCTGAATGAAGCGCTGCGCGTGGCCGAGGCGCTGGAGATGCGCCAGGAGCGCGCGCTGACGCTCAAGGCCCGGGGCGAGGTGGGCCAGGCCCTGGGCTGGGCCGGGGCGGCGCGGGACTCGGAGGTGGCCACGCGCGAGCTGGAGGCCATGGACGACGGCCTGCACCCGGAGCCGGACAGCACGTCCGGCGTGGGCACGCTGTCGCTGGTGGACCGCTTCCCGCGCGTGCTGGAGGCGGGCCGGCGGCTGGCCTCCGCCCTGTCGCGCGAGGCCGTCTTCGAGACCGCGCGCGGCGCCATGCTGGAGCTGTTGCGCGCGGAGCGCTGCGCGGTGGTGGACCCCCGGGCCCTGGTGTCGGAGGAGGACGCGAAGACGCAGGGGCTGAGCCGCACCGCGCTCGCGCGGGCGCTGGAGACGGGGCGCATCACCGTGCTGGGCCAGGGCCTGCCCGGCGGCATCAGCGAGAGCATGGAGCTGCTCGGCGTGCGCTCGCTGCTGTGCGCGCCGCTCCAGGTGCGCGGCAAGACGGTGGCGTGCGTGGTGGCCAGCCACCGCAAGGTGGGCGCGCTGTTCGGCGAGGACGAGGAGCGGCTGGCGTCCTTCGTGGCGGTGCTCGCGGGCGCCGCGCTGGAGAACGCGGAGAACTTCGCGCGCATCGCCGCGCTCTCCGAGGAGCAGGGCCGGCTCTACCGGGAGGAGCAGGAGGCGGTGCGCCGCCGGGACGACTTCCTGTCCATCGCCGCGCACGAGCTGAAGACGCCGCTCACGTCGTTGCAGCTGCACATCCAGGGGCTCCAGGCGAAGGCGAAGGGCGCGCCCATGGCGCCGGAGAAGCTGACCGCGAAGCTGGAGTCCGCCTATTCACAGACGCAGCGGCTGGGGAAGCTGGTCAACGACCTGCTGGACATCTCCCGCATCGGGCAGGGCCAGCTGCACATCAAGCGCGAGGACGTGGACCTGGTGACGCTGGTGCGCGGGCAATTGGAGCGCAGCCGCGAATCGCTGACGCGCGCGGAGTGCGAGGTGCGCTTCCACGCCACCGAGCCCCGCTTCGTGGGCCACTGGGACGCGCTGCGGCTGGAGCAGGTGGTGGGCAACCTCCTGACCAACGCGATGAAGTACGGCGCGGGCAAGCCCGTGGAGGTGACGCTGGACGGGGACGCGACCCGCGTGCGCCTGCAGGTGCGCGACCACGGCATCGGCATCGCGGAGGAGGACCGGGCGCGCATCTTCGAGCGCTTCGAGCGCGCGGTGTCCGTGCGCCACTACGGCGGCTTCGGCCTGGGGCTGTGGATCGTCCGCGAAATCGTCCAGGCGCTGGGCGGCGGCATCGACGTCGCGAGCACCCAGGACCAGGGCTCCACCTTCACCGTCACCCTGCCCCGCTCCGGCGCGCCCATGCACTGAGGGGCGCGCCGGGCCCGCGGGCCTACCGGCGCGTCACTTCCAGGTAGATGACGTTGTCCTGCGAGTCACGGAACAGCCGCACGTTGGCCACCTGCTCCAGCGGCGTCTCCGCCAGCAGGCCGCGCATGCCGTCCTCGTCGCGGTAGGTGAGCCACCAGTCCATGAAGGCCTCCATGTAGCCCGTCTCCGGCGGGTGCACCGCGAAGTTGGCCACCAGCAGCCGGCCCCCCGGACGCAGCATCCCGAAGAACACCGCGGTGAGGCGGCTGGCCACGGAGTCCGACAGGTAGTCGTACAGCCCGGCCGAGTACACGAAGTCCAGCTCCGAGAACGTCACCTTGCCCGACAGCAGCGCGCGCACGGAGCCGCACACCGGCCGCACGACGCCGCCCGGGTGCAGGCGGGAGATCTCCGCCAGGCTCACCGGGTCCTGGTCGAACGCGATGAGCTCCTGGAGCCGGCCCTGCGCCACCGCGCGCGACTGCTCCGCCTCCCGCAGGTGGCCGCACGCCACCGACAGGATGCGCCCGTCGGGCCGGCGCTCCGCCGTCTCATCCATCATCCGCGCGAGCAGCGCGCGGCGCTCGCGCACGCTGCGCGCGGAGGGCTGCCCGTGCATGTACCGGTAGATTTCACGGCCCGCGTGCAGCTCGTCCGCGGCGTGGTCCATGTACAGGTAGTCGATGAGCGCCGCGTCCCCCGCGTAGCCGCGAGGCCGCTCGAAGGCGTGCCGGGTGAAGGGGCACTGGTGCAGGAAGGGGCGCATCGGGTGCTTGCGCGCCAGCTCCTGGCAGAAGCGCTTCCACACCTCCGGGCTCCACTGCCGCCGCCGGTCGATGAGGCCCCCATGCAGGGACGCCATGCCGTGGTGCAGGACGTCGTCCGGCCCCTCCAGCATCCGGGTGTGCAGCGCGTCCAGCCACTCCCGCGCTTCGACGAGCGCCTGCTCCGGCCCTTCATCTTCCGCGGGGGGAGTCACCAGGACGAGGTGGTTGGGTTCAGGCGCGACCGGCAAAGCCGCGCCGTGGACCGACAGGATGTTCTGGCGCATAGGCATCATCCTGACAACCTGGGAGCGAAGGGCATCCACTTCCCGCGCGCCCCGGGGTCGCCCGTTCTGGCTCCTGCCGGCCAGACAGGCCCTCCACCTCCCTTCCACGCCCGTCCCCCCGGAGCGCGGACGGAGGGGCTAGCCTTCGATGCCCCGGAGGATCTGGAAGCTGTCCCCGTCGTCCTGCCAGGCCAGGCTCAGCCCCCGTGACGGGCCCGCCGCGCTCCCGCCGCCCGTCACGCCGTGCTGCTCCAGCGCGTCTTCAATGTCCTGTCGCACCGCGAGCACCGGGTGCACCTTCAGGCCCGTGGCGAACGCCACCGCGTCCATCAGCGCCAGGTCCTGCGGCCGGTGCGTGGCCACGTGCAGTTCGCCCCGCGCGCCCCGGAAGGACAGGCGCAGCGGGAACACCCCCAGCCGGCGCAGCACCGCGTGCGGCACCATCCGCACCACCGCCGGGGACACCTTGCGCACCTCCTCGCCCCGCACGAAGGGGACGCCCAAAAGCCGCGACAGGCCGCGCTGCACCGTCTCCGCGTCCAGGAGGTCCAGCGCCACCAGCGCCTCCCCCAGCGGGCAGCCCCAGCCCTTCTGGTACTCCAGGGCGACGTCCACCTGTTTGGACGACACCTGGCCCCAACGCACCAGCCATTCACCCAGCCGCAGCTTCCCCATGAGAGGACCCCCAGCGCGCGACGTCCGCCGCGCCCAAGAGGTCATGCGCCCTGCGTGCCACAACCTGGGTGCAATCCTTCCGCACCCTTGCACCTGGACTTCCACGACAGGGTGAAAGCTTTTCCGCGTCCGGCCGGTCGGAATGACAGGCCGGACGCGGAGGGGTTCAATCGCACGCACTCCACCGCGACCGCCGCACCGGTTCACACCCTCAGCGGGTGGAGCTGCTCCGGGCACTCCCAGTACGTGTACTCGCAGGTGGCCCGCGTCTCGTCGCACGGCACCTGCATGATGGTGATGAGCTCGCACGGGTGGAGCGGCGCCTCCAGCGCGCGGGTGCGGTGGCCCGCGTCCAGCCCGTCCGGCCGCGTGCCCGCGTCCGCGCCCCCGTCAACGCCCTCCACGGGCAGCGGCGCCACCACCGCGTGGTTGCCGGACACCCCCGCCCGCTCCCGGTCCTCCCCGCTCGCGCGGGTCTCCAGGGAGGGCTTCCCTCCCAGTGCGTCCCTCACGGACGGCACGGCCGGGGCCGCGCCCAGCACCGCGCCCAGGACATACAGCTTCGTTCGCATGACCTCCCCCTTGCCGGCTTCGGCTTTCCGTCGGCGCGCGTCGTGACGCACCGGGTCCGGTCGAGCTGGCAGGGACGGTTCTACCAGCAAGGTCTGACATCCCCTGCCCCGCCCGCCAGGGGAATGCGGGCGTCCGGTATCCGACGACAGGCACTGCGGTTAGGATGGCGCGCCCCGCCTGGAGAGCCGTACCGCGCATGAAGATTGAAATCGCCCACCTGCCCCACGACATCATCGAGGTCATCTACCCTTCGGAAGTGACGCCGAAGGACGTGACCGACTACGTCGAGCAACTGAAGAAGGACATCACCGCTCGCGGCGGCAAGGAATGGTCCGCCCTGGTGGACCAGTCCAAGCTGCGGGTGATGCCCGCCACGGTGGTGGGGGAGATGGCGCGGCTGAACGCGTACGCCCAGCAGCGCGGCATGGTGCGCTCCGCGCGCGTGGTCGTGGACCCCGGCAGCGGCCTGCAGGCGTGGCGCATGACCAAGAACGCCGGCCTCACCATCCCCGCGAAGACCTTCGAGACCCGCGCCGAGGCGCTGGCCTGGCTCGAAGCCCCCGACGCGGACTAGCCCCCTCCCCCGGGGAAACCTCCACCGTCGTGCGGACGCCCTGCGACCGCACACGTCCGTCTCCGTATTACAGTAGCACCCCATTCCTTCGCTGAGTCTGTCGCTGTCCCGTCAGGAGTCGCCCGCATGTCCCAGTCCGTCCCCGCCTTCCGAGCGAAGCTGCTCGGCACCCTGTTGTGCACCCTCACCGCCCTGGCCTGCGGACCGGCCGCCGAGTCCGGCGCTCCGGAAGAGACGCCGCTGTCCGAGTCGCGCACGCCGGTCGTCTACGGCACGGATGATCGCAGGGACGTCTACGACCACCCCAGCGCGGCGCTGCGGGACCGGGCGCGGCAGTCCACCGTGGCGCTGCTGTTCCCGGAGTCCATCGACGCCTCCAACCCGAACAACGTCATCCTCGACGGCACGACGCTGGACGAGTGGGAGAACCTCTGCACCGACCAGCGCTTCCGCGACGACCCCGCCCCGGCCTTCTGCTCGGGCACGCTCATCGACGATGACCTGGTGCTCACCGCGGGCCACTGCATCACGAACCAGTCGGAGTGCGACGACACGCGCTTCGTCTTCAAGTTCTACCGCACCGCGGAAGGGGTGATGGAGACCCTCACCAGCGCGGACGTCTTCTCCTGCAAGAGCATCGTCGCGCGCAAGCTGCAGGAGTCGGGCGACCGCTACGTGGACTTCGCCATCGTGAAGCTGGACCGCTCGGCGGCGCCGCGCTTCACCCCCGCGCCGGTGCGCCCCGGCAACACGGCCCTGGCGGTGGGCACGAACGTGGCCGTCATCGGCAGCGGCAGCGGCATCCCGTTCAAGATCGACTCGGGCGGCGCCGTGCGTGAGAACAACGCGTCCTTCCTGGACTACTTCGTCGCCACCACGGACACCTTCGCGGGCAACTCCGGCTCCGGCGTGTACGAGACGACCAACAACACCGTGGCCGGCATCCTGGTGTTCGGCGACGAGGACTACGTGGCGCGCGGCAGCTGCAACGTGGTCAACGTGTGCAAGGAGACGGCCTGCGCCGGCGAGGGCATCATCTACGTGAACCAGGCCATCCGCGAGCTGTGCGCGCGGACGACCAACGCGCGGCTGTGCAACACCACGCCGCCCCCGCCCACGAAGTACGACTTCACCGCGTCCAACACCGCCACCGCCACGCGCAACACCCGCAACGGCACGGTGACGCTGGCCGCCGGTGAGAAGCTCACCGTGGGCACCTGCGGCGTCACCGGCGCGGCCGTCACCGGCGACTCGTACCTGCGCCTGCGCGGCCCGTCCGGCGCGGAGGTCGCCTCCAACGACGACGCGTGCGGCGGCACGGGCTCTCGCATCACCTACACCGCCACCGTCGCGGGCACCTATGAAGTCCGCGCCGGCTGCTACCAGAACGGCGGCTGCGGCGGCACCGTCGCCTGGGAAGTGACCCCGGGCGCTGGCACGACCCCGACGGCCGGCGCCAGCGCCTTCGAAGTCAGCGACACCGCCAGCGCCACGCGCAACACGGCGAACGTGGACGTGACGCTCCAGGCCGGCCAGTCGCTGACCTTCGGCAGCTGCGGCGTGACGGGCGCGTCCGGCACGGGCGACACGGTGGTGCGGCTGTTCAACGCCGCCGGCCAGCAGGTGACGTTCAACGACGACGCGTGCGGTTCGCTGTCCCGCGCGGCCTACACCGTGCCCTCCGGCGCGGGCGGCGTGTACCAGATGCGCATCGGCTGCTTCGGCGACTCCGCGTGCGACGGCACGCTGGCCTGGACCGTCCAGTAGTCAGCCCCCGCTGGTAATGCTTCCTCCCGGGCCCGTGCCCCTCCACCGTCAGGGCGGAGGGGGGCGGGCCCGGTGCTTTTCCGCCCCCGGCAGGTCGCAGCGCGCCGGGGCACCGGCTCGACATCCACCGCTCCCCTGCCCCCAGGTCCGGGGGGCTTCCCCGCCCACCCGGGACTTGACACCTTGGGGGGCCAGATCTAACGCAAGGCGCCATGAGCACACCCCGCTTCCCGCCGTCGCCCCGCCGCCCCGTCAGCAACGAGGGCCCGCTGCGCGTCCTGCTGCTGGAGAACATCCACGCCTCGGCCCAGGAGATGCTGGCGGCGGAGGGCTTCCAGGTGGAGCGCACGTACTCCGCGCTCAAGCCGGAGGAGCTGGCGGAGCGGCTGCGGGGCGTGCACCTGCTGGGCATCCGCAGCAAGACGACGGTGCCGGAGGCGTCGCTCAAGTACGCGGAGGACCTGCTGGCGATCGGCGCGTTCTGCATCGGCACCAACCAGGTGGACCTGCTCTCCTCCAGCGTGCACGGCGTGCCGGTGTTCAACGCGCCGTTCAGCAACACGCGCAGCGTGGCGGAGATGGTGCTGGCGGAGGTGGTGGTGCTGACGCGCCAGCTCTTCGACCGCAGCCGGGAGGTGCACGCCGGCCAGTGGCGCAAGGTGGCCACCGGCAGCCACGAGGTGCGCGGCAAGACGCTGGGCATCATCGGCTACGGGCACATCGGCTCGCAGCTGGGCGTGCTGGCGGAGTCGCTGGGCATGCGCGTCCTCTACTACGACGTGATGACGAAGCTGCCCCTGGGCAACTCGCGCTCCGTGCCCACGCTGAACGCGCTCCTGGCGGAGTCCGACTTCGTGACGCTGCACGTGCCGGCGCTGTCCTCCACGCACCTGATGATGGGGGCGGAGCAGTTCCAGGCGATGAAGCCGGGCGCGTGCCTCATCAACGCCAGCCGGGGCACGGTGGTGGACATCCCGGCGCTGGCGCGGGCGCTGCGCTCCAAGCACCTGGGGGGCGCCGCGGTGGACGTGTACCCGGAGGAGCCGGAAGGCAACTCGGACGGCTTCGTCACGGAGCTGCAGGGCATTCCCAACGTGCTGCTGACGCCTCACATCGGCGGCTCCACGGAGGAGGCGCAGGCGTCCATTGGCAAGGAGGTGGCCACGTCGCTGCTCAAGTTCGTCAAGGGCGGCGCGACGACGGGCGCGGTGAACTTCCCCAACGTGGAGGCGCCCATCAACCCGGGCACCCACCGCATCATCAACGTGCACCGCAACACGCCGGGCGTGCTGCGTGACATCAACCGCATCGTGTCCGACTTCAACGCCAACATCCACGCGCAGGTGCTGAGCACCGACGCCAACGTGGGCTACCTGGTGATGGACCTGGACCAGGACGTGTCCCAGCAGGTGTGCGACGCCATCGCCGGGCTGGAGACGGACATCAAGACGCGCATCGTGTCCTGAGCGCCGGGCGCGCCTACGCGTCCAGTATCTTCCCGGGGTTGAGCAGGCCCTGCGGGTCCAGGGCGCGCTTGAGGGTGCGCAGCAGCTCCAGCTCCCCGGGCGCGCGCGTGTAGTCCAGGTAGTCCTTCTTCAAGAGGCCGATGCCATGCTCGGCGGAGATGCTGCCGCCGTGCTTGCGCACGAGGTCGAACATGGCGTGGTCCGCCTGCTTCGCGTGCGCGAAGAAGTCCGCCTTCTCCACCGCGTCCGGCTTCATCACGTTGACGTGCAGGTTGCCGTCGCCAATGTGGCCGAAGAGGCAGATCTCCCAGCCCGGGTAGCGGCTGGCGAACACCGCGTCCAGCTCCGCGCAGAACGCCTCCAGGTTCGCCACCGGCAGGGAGATGTCGTTCTTGTGCAGCACGCCCGTGGCCGACAGGCTCTCACTGATGGACTCGCGCAGCGACCACAGCTCCGCGGCCTGCCCCGCCCCTTGCGCCTGCGTGCCGTCGGTGACGAGCCCCCGCTCGAAGAGCGACCCCAGCCACGTCTCCACCGCGTCCGGGTCGCCGCCCTCGGACTCCAGCAGCACGTAGCAGCCGCTGGGCGCCTCGAAGGGTGAGCGCAGCTTGCGGTGGCGCTGCACGCGGGCCAGGCACTTGTCGGTGAAGAACTCGTAGGCGGACAGCGTGAGCGGCGCCTCGCGCGCGTCGCGGAACAGCCGCAGCACGGCGGCCACGTCCGGCACCGCGAAGAGGAACACGTCCTGCTTGCCCGGCAGGCGCGTCAGCTTGAGGGTGGCCTCCGTGATGATGCCCAGCGTGCCCTCGCTGCCGATGAAGAGCTGGCGCAGGTCCACGCCGGTGTTGTTCTTCTCCAGCGCGCCGTTGAGCTCCAGCACCTGCCCCTGCGCCGTCACCACCTGGAGGCCCAGCACCCACTGCCGGGTGAGGCCGTAGCGGATGACCTTCACGCCGCCCGCGTTGGTGGCGATGTTGCCGCCCACCGTGCTGCTGCCCTTGGAGGCGAAGTCCACCGGCCACGTGAGCCCGTGCGGCGCGCAGTGCTGGTGCACGCCTTCCGTCACCGCGCCCGCCTGCACGCGCACCGTGTTGCCGAGCAGGTCCAGCGGGTCCATGCGGGTCATCCGCTTCAGGGACAGCACCACCTCGCCCTTCGCGGCGACCGCCCCGCCCGCCAGTCCCGTGCGTCCGCCGGAGGGCACCACGGCGACGCGGTGCTGGTGGCACAGCGCCATGAAGCGGGCGACCTCGTCCGTGGTGCGGGGGAAGGCCACCGCGCCCGGGGCGGGGGTGTACACGCGCGTCCAGTCGCGGCCGTACTCCTGGAGCTCCCCGGGCTCGCGGGTGAGGAAGTCGCCGGGGAAGGACTCGGCGATGGCGCGGAGGAAGTCGGCGGGCAGCGCGGGCGTGGACATGGCTCCAGGCGTATTGCACGCACCCCGGCGTGACAAGTGGCGCGGTGCGTCCAGGGTCGGCCAGCGTCGCGAGCGCGTGGCCCTCCCCGCCCCGGGGGTGGGACGGGGTGCCGGCAACCGACAGTGTCGGCTCCGGGAAGGACTTCGGGTGGCCAAGAATCCAGGCTGGGCCCGTATACGACGCGACGGTCGCGTCCCCATCGCGGCCCCCATCCTTCCCAGGAGCCTCCGATGAAGCCCTTCCGCGCCCTCGCCCTGCTGGCCTCCCTGACGCTCGCCCCTGGCGCCCTGGCCGCCGCGGAGACCCCGCCCTCGCAGGTGCCCCAGGTCTTCGCGACGGTGGATGACTATGCCGTCATCAACCCCAGCACCGTGGAAGTCACCGGCATCCTCCAGGGGGAGACGCTGCCCCGGGTCTTCCGCTTCATCTACAACACCAGCGTGAACGCGGACTCCAGCCAGCACCTGTCGCGCTGTGACCGGCTGGCGCTGCTCGCGATGAACCGACCCGGACGCTACGTGTTCGAGATGACCCAGGGCGGCGGCTCCCAGCCGACCCGCTGCCGGCTGACGCGCCAGTAACCCCGGACGCCCTCCATGGACCTCCTGGCGAGAACGACGTGGGCGCTGGTGTGCGTGGCCCTGGGCTTCCAGCTCGGCTGCGGTGGGCGGGAGCCGGAGCCCCCGTACCCCACGCCCGTGGATGCGGACGGTGACGGCCGTGCGGTGAACCTGGACTGTGATGACCACGACCCCGCCGTGTGGCGGACCGTGAGGGGCTACGAGGACCTGGACGGGGACGGGCACGGGGACCTGGAGCGCCCGGTCTCCTGCGTGGGTGACGGCAGCGAGGGCTGGACGGAGCAACAGGGCGACTGCGCGCCCCAGGACGCCACCCGGTGGCGGTGGCCCGCGCAGGCCGTCTACCCGGACCTGGATGGAGACGGGGCCACGGGGCCCGGCCCGGTATGGCTGTGCGTGGGAGACACGCTCCAGGGCTATCGCGAACAGGCAGGGGAGCCCGACTGCGACGACCAGGACCCGCGGAGCTGGCACTCCGAGCTGGCCTGGGTGGACTCGGATGGCGACGGCGTGGGTGAAGGCACGCCCATCCGGTGGTGCACCGGGCAGGGCCGCACGCCCCCAGCGGGTCACGTCCTCGTGTCCGGGGACTGCGCGCCCGGGGACGCGCGCCGCTGGCGCATGCTGCCCTACGCCTACCGGGACGAGGACCAGGACGGCTTCACGGTGCCCCAGGCGGGAACGGTGTGCGCCGGGACGGCCCTGCCCCCGGGCCATGCCACCCACAGCATCCAGACCGACTGTGATGACCGGAACCGGAACCGCACCGTGCCCATCGAGCGCTGGGCCGACACGGATGGCGACGGCGTGGGCGAAGGGGACCCCATCCTGCGCTGCATCAGCCCCGGGGAATCGATTCCAGGCGAGGTCTTCCAGGGAGGCGACTGCGGGCCCGGGGACGGGACGCGCTGGCAGTACCTGGCCTTCGCGTCCCGCGACGTCGACTTCGACGGCTACCTGGCGCCGGCGTCAGGCCTGCGGTGCAGTGGCTTCTGGCTGCCTTCTGGCTTCTCCGCGTCGGTCGTGAACGACGACTGCGACGACCGGGACGTGACACGCTTCCGCACCTGGAGCGTCCACGCGGACTCGGACCGGGACGGCGTGGGCGCGGGTCCAGCGACCGCCATCTGTGGCGGGGCGCAGGTGCCCACCGGCTACGCGACGACGGACACCGACTGCGCGGCGGCGGATGCGGCGCGGTGGCGGATGCTGGCGTATGCGTTCCGCGACGCCGACGGTGACACCTTCACCGTGGAGCAGGCCGGGGAGCTGTGCGCGGGCGTGTCCCTGCCGGCGGGCCATGCCACCGACGCGATGTCCGGCCCGGACTGCGATGACACGAACGCCTCCCGCTACCAGACCGTGTCCGCCTTCACGGACACGGACGGGGACGGCGTGGGCGCGGGTGCCTCCACGGCCCTGTGCACCAACGGGCAGGTGCCGCCGCCCTGGTCCTCGCTGGGCACGGACTGCGCCGCGGAGGATGCGACGCGGTGGAGGGACCTCACGGCCTCCCTCGCGGACCAGGACGGAGACGGCTTCACCGCGCCGATTCCCGCGACGCTCGTGTGCACCGGGGCGGCCCTGCCGGCGCCCTACCACGCGAAGGCCGTGGGCAATGACTGCGACGACGCGGACCCGGACCTCTACCGGTGGATGGTGCTCTATCCGGACCGGGACGGGGACGGCGTGGGCGCGCCGCCCCGGCAGGTGAGCTGCATCGGACAGGCGATCCCCGGCGGCCTGTCCGTCTACGGGGACGACACCGACGACCAGGACCCGGTGCGCCAGGAGGATCCGGACGAGGCCGACGAGGTGGGCCTCATCCTGGACCTGTGAGGGCTGGGGCGAGCTACCCCTGGATGAAGGCCAGCAGGTCGTTGTTGATGACGTCCTTGTTGACCGAACACATGCCGTGGCTGAAGCCCGGGTAGACCTTCAGCATCGCGCTCTTGATCAGCGTCGCCGTCAGCCGCCCCCCACCGTCGAAGGGGACGATCTGATCATCGTCCCCGTGCATCACCAGGGTGGGCACGTCGAAGCGCTTCAGGTCCTCGCGGAAGTCGGTCTCGGAGAAGGCCTGGATGCAGTCGTACTCGGCCTTCAGGGCGCCCATCAGGCCCTGGAGCCGGAAGCTCTCCCGGAGCCCTTCGGACACCTGCGCGCCCGGTCGGTTGAAGCCGTAGAACGCCAGGCTCAGCTCCATGAAGAAGCTGGAGCGATCCTTCTTCACCCCGGCGCGGATGCCATCGAAGACCTCGATGGGCAGGCCATGGGGGTGCCAGTCCGTCTTGAGCATGATGGGCGGAACGGCGCTGATGAGCACCGCCCTGGCCACGCGCGAAGTGCCATGGCGCCCGATGTAGCGCGCCACCTCGCCGCCACCCGTCGAATGGCCGACATGGATGGCCTTGCGCAGGTCCAGCGCGCCCGTCAGCGCGGCGAGGTCGTCCGCGTAGGTGTCCATGTCGTGGCCGCCCCAGGGCTGGGACGAACGCCCGTGGCCCCGGCGGTCATGCGCGATGGTGCGGTAGCCACGCTCGGACAGGAACAGCATCTGGTCCTCGAAGGCATCCGCCGTCAGGGGCCAGCCGTGGGAGAAGACGACGGGCTGGCCCTCCCGGGGGCCCCAGTCCTTGAAGTAGAGCTGGGTGCCATCCCGGGTGGTGACGTAGCTGCCCGAAAGCTTCCCGACGTGCGCACTGCGGGACTGGGTGTCCATGGCTGTCTCCTGACGGTACGGCGAGGTACGACCGACGCGAAGGTGTCCCCCCGGGCGCCCTCGCACCATCGTCCCGCGAGCCCTCCGTCCGAAAGCCAGCGCACGTCCTCCCGCCCCTCACGGCGGCCCGGGGTGGACCCGGGCCGCCGCGCCCTTCAAGTGCTCACCTCACGGGTGGCTGGCCGGGTTCGCCGGGTTCGTCCCCGCCGCCCGTTCGTCCCCGTCGAAGAACCCATCCAGGTCCCGGTCGATGCCGGCGCGCATCCCCGAGCCCGGAGGCGTGCAGGTGTACGTCAAGAGACCCTGGTTCGTGGCGACGGCCGAGCGGAGCGACGCCGCGGGCACCAGCGGCAGCGCGGCGCGGTCCGTCTTGAACAGCCCGCCGCCCACGTAGAGGAAGCCCATCTCGTAGGTGCCGGCGCGGCCCTTGGCGATGAGGTCGCACTCCCCCGCGTTCGCGCGCGCCACCAGCAGGTCGATGCGCGGCCCGGCCACCGTGGCGTTGGTGGCGGTGAGCGTCACCTGCTGTCCGACGATGGGCGCCAGGTTGGTTTCAAAGGCGAACATGTACTGCTCCATGTCCTTCTTCACCTGGAAGCCCGCGGGCGTGTCCGGGATGCCCACCGCGTTGAAAATGGGGTGGAAGTCGAAGCCGCTGTTGAAGAGGAACAGCGTGGGGATGGCGCCGTCGCTGTTGAAGCCAATGCCACGCACCTGGTCCCCGAGGAACGGATCCGTGGGCGTGTTGCCGAAGGGGAAGCCCGCGCCGAACATGCCGACCTTCTGGTACATGTTGCGCAGGTGCGGGACCTTGGGAAACAGCGGCTCCGCGTCGAAGGAGCTCTTCCCGTCCGTGCCGAAGAAGCCCTTGAAGGGGCCCTCCCCCGGGTTCGCGTTGACGTCCACGCGGTGGCAGGACTCGCAAGAGCCGGGGAAGAAGCTGGTGGTGTTGACGAAGAAGTCCCGGCCCGCCTGCTGTGACGGCGTGAGGGAGTTGTCCAGGTTGCGGATGGGGTTGGGCGGGTAGACGACCTGGAGGATGAAGTCGGAGAACTTCTGCATCTCCACGGGCGTGAGCTGGGCGCTGCGGCCGAGCAGGTCCATGAAGGCCGGGTTGAACTGCTTGAAGGCCTCCACCTCGTTGAAGGCGCCGCCGTTGGGCTGGACGCTGGGCCCGGTGCTGCCGCCGGTGCGGTCCCCGCGCCAGTGCATGGGCCCCTGGTTCGCCATGCCGCGCAGGCTCTGGGTGGACAGCGGGCCCTTCATCGGGTGGAAGGCCGTGTCCTGGCCGAACGTCGGGTCGGGGCCGAACTCCGGCAGCACCGGGACGATGGGGTTGTAGTTGGCCGTCACGCTGCCGTCCGGGTTGCCCAGGTCCCAGGTGATGCTGTCGAAGTCACCGAAGATGTGGCAGCTGCCGCAGGACGAGTCGCCGTGGCTGGAGCTGGTGCGCGCGTTGTAGAGGAACGGGCGGCCCTGGACCACGCTCGGCGGCTCCGGGTTGAACATGGGCAGGTGGGCCACCTCCGTCTTCGTGGTGGTGTTGACGACGGAGATGGCGTTGTCGAAGCGGGTCAGCACGTAGAGGCGGTTGCGCGCCTCGTCCAGCACGAGGCCGGTGGGGCCGCCGCCGCTCAATTCAATCTGGTTCGCGGTGCCAGGCACGAAGGTGCCGGCCTCCAGCGCGGAGGTGGCGTACACGCCCAGCTTCGACGAACCGAACGCGGCGACGTAGAGCGTGGCGCCGTCGGACGTCACCGACATGCCCGTGGGCTGCGCGAGGCTCTTCTCGCTCTCCGTGTTGGGCGTGGCCGCGCAGCAGGCGGCGTAGTTGATGTGCGAGTTGAGGTGGCGGGGCACGACGCTCCCGCCGCTGCCCAGCACGGTGATGCGGCTTTCATGCAGGTGGCCGCGCAGGGTGCTGCCCAGCAGGGTGCCGGGACCTTCGAAGCGCAGGTCGTTCCGGGCCTCGGTGTTGCTGACGTAGACATTGCCGCTCACCGGGTTGACGGCCATGTTGAACAGGATGGTGCCCACGCCCGCGTAGGCGCCCGCCGCGCCCGCGACCTGCACGGGCGGGTTGGCGGTGGCGGAGATGGCGAACACGTCCTTGTCCGGCAGGGACAGGCGCACGTAGGACGTCCACGGGCGGTTGAGCACGTCCACCCAGTCCGCGCCGTTGTACTTCACGATGACGGAGACCTCCGGCGCGGGCAGGCCCTGGTGGTTGACGTTGGGGCCGGGCACGCCGCCCGCGGACTCGCCGCCGTTGGGCACCAGGCTCTCGTGGATGACGGTGGTGCGGTTGCCGGAGTGGAAGGCCGCCGCGTACACGCGCGAGCCGTCCGGCGTGGCCGCGAGCGCGCGCGGCGTGTCCCCGAACAGGGTGATGCGGGTGAGCGGCGTGCCGCCCAGCGTCGCGCCCAGGCTGTCCGAGTCGAACACCCAGACGTCCGCCCGGCCGACGCCCGGCGTGGTGAGCTGCGGGTCGAACCCGGTGTTCTGGCCCCGGTGCGCGGCGGTGATGAAGGCGCGCTTCTTCCCGGTGCCCGCGAAGACGATGTCGCGCGGCTCATCCCCCACGAGCAGCGTCCGCGTCACGGCGCCCCCGTGCCCGCCCGCGTCCACGCGCACGATGCTCACGCTGTCGGACAGGTGGTTGACGACCCAGACCTCGTCATTGGTGCGGGCGGCGACGGCGACCGGCTCCAGGCCCACGGGCACGGAGCCCCGGTGCGTCAGGCCGCTGGTGCCCACCTGGAAGATCTCCAGCCGGTTGTCGGGCGTGTTGACGGCGAAGAGCCACTGGCCGTTGGGGGACAGGGCCAGGGGGCGGACCTGGCCGCTCTCGAAGACGGTGAAGTGCTGCGCGGACGCGGTGAAGCTCAACAGCAGCAGCGCGGCGGACACGGCTCGCGCCATGCCACGGCGCGCGGCCGGAGGTCTGGGGGTCATGATGTCTCTCTGGGAAGGGGGAGGGAGGCCCCCGCTTCAACTGTAGTGGACGCGTCTTGAGCAGGGGAACGGGTGGTCCTGGACCCGGTGGAAGTCATTGCACCGCGCAACGACTTCCACCTCTACGTAGCCAGGATTGGCGGCTGGTCACTTCCGGGGCCACTCGCTCAGCAGCGCTTCGACGTCAGCCTGCTGGGTCCAGTCCAGCCGGCCCCGCAGCGCGCTCTTGCCGCACTCGATGAGGACCGACCTCCACTTCGAGGCCGACGTCTGCGGGACATGGTGTGTTCGCCGCGCCTCCCAGAACGTGCCCCCGGTCGCGTTCACCACGCGCGCCACGCAGGCGTCGAACTCCTCCTGGGGCAACCAGCGCAGGGACTCCAGGACCCCGTCCGCGTCGAAGCCCTCCAGCGGGGAGTCCTTGCCGGTGATGGCCTGGAGGGACCTCTGGCCCTGATGTTCGGGGATGAAGGACACGCCCCCGGGGCGCAGCACGCAGTGCCCCCTGAGCCATTCCTCGTCGGGTCCCTGGAGCGACGCGGGGAGGATGGCCACCTGCTTCAGGCGCACCCCGCTCCGCGCGGCGCCGCGGAGGGGCGGCTGGCGGTGCAACTCCAGGAGCGAGGCCACTTCAAAGGCATCCAACACCGCCCGCGCATGCAGCCGCCGGTCCCCCGTCACGCGCAGGTCCAGGGTGAAGGGATCCACGGTGATGCCGCCGTCGGGGATGGTGCCCAGCCGCACCGCCTGGGGCTCACCGATGGCCGGAATCCAGAGCAGCCGCTCACTGGTGATGCGCACCCGGCCGGAGCCCAGCAGGGGCCGCGCCAGCCACCACAGCGGCCTCAGCGTGCCCCCCATGAGGGCCGCCATGAACGAGGGGACCCGCGAGCTGCCCCGCTCGGGATGGGGGATGAATCCCTGCATGAGGCGCCGGCCCGGATGCCAGCGGGAGTCGGCTTCGAAGACGAGCACCTCGCCCGGGTTCAGCGCCTGGCTCACGGGCTGACGCACCAGCGCCTCCAGCCGCGTCAGCACCTCTTCGAGCGGAAGGTCCGCGGGCGCCACGGCCAGCGCCTCCAGCCGACGCCGCGCGAGCCCGGGGAGCCGCTCACGCAGCTCCGACAGCTTCCGGGCCTGCCGCAGCACGGGCAGGGAGCCGCTCCAGGAATCCGAGGCCGCGCGATGCTGGACGCGCTCCAGCGCCTCCTTCAACGCCTCCGTCCGGGAGACCAGCGTGGGCACCAGCTCCGGCCGCTTCAGCAGTCTCCGTCGCCAGCCGGACCCGGACAGCACGCGCTCCAGCTCCGCATGGAGGGGCAGCGCCTCGGCGATGAGCTCCGCGCGCCCTTCGAGCTGGCGCTCGGCGTCGGACGCCGTGAGGACATCAGGCGCGGGGGAGGACCGGGGACGCTGGGACATGGCGCCGCGAAGCTTAACGCCCCGGGGCCATGGACGGAGGCAGCGCGCCCGAGCGCTCCCGCGCCCTAATCGCCCGGCGTCTCCAACTCCAGACGTGCGCACTGGCGCAGCACCTCTTGTGCGTCGGTGGACCCGGCGCCAGGGGGTGGAGCGACTTCGAGCCAGGGCACGGGAGGTTGGGTGGGCGTGCCTTCGGACTCCTGGAGGAGCGTGAGCAGCTCCCGCGCGGGATCCCTTTGAAGCAGGGGCACGGCCTGCGCCGGAGATCGCGCGGCGGGCACCTGCCCTGGAGCGGCGGGCACCGGCGCGGGAGCAGCGGGCGCCAGCACGGGCGGCGCGTGCATCTGTCCGGGAGCAGCGTGCGCCGGCACGGGGTGCTCCGTCACGTCCGGGAGGGGAATCGCCGCGGCCTGGAGCAGGGCCGCGGGGTCGGGGCGCTGGGACACCGTGGCGACGGGCTCCGCGGGCAGGATGTCATCCGGATCGAAGCCGAAGGGCACACCGGGCGGCGGCCTGGGAGGCGTGCCCCGCTCGGGCTCCAGGTCGAAGGGCGAAGGCCCCTCCGGCATGGGCACGCACCTCAACGCGTTCGGGCGCGGCGTGGGCGCGCCGGAGTCCAATGGCTCCGGGGAGATCTCCGACGACACCGGAGTCATCCGGGGCGTGACGCTGGAAGACTCCAGACGCGGAGGCCACAGCGGCACCGGCAAGAGCACCACCTCCGGCTCTCGCACGGGCAGCGAGCGCACCCGCGCGCCGCCCCTCGGCGCCGTGGCCTCCGCGAGCGCCGCCGCATGTTCGGCCAGCACCCGCTCCGCCCAGCCCTTCACCCACCGCGCCAGGGCCAGCACCCACGCCAGGTGGCACCGCGCCCGGAGCGGCGGCCCGCCCTGCACGGCCCTGGCGGGAGGGGCGGCCCCGCGCGTCACCCGTCCTCCTTCACGGGCATCCGGATGATCAACGGCGTGGTGCCGGAGGCGAGCACCTCCGACTCCACCGCCAGCATCTCGCCCTCGGCCCGCACCTCCAGGCGGCCCAGCGACCGCGCGGGCGGCACGCGGGGGAACTGGAAGTGGCCCTGCGCATCCGTGCGCGTGCTCAACTGCAGCGACGGCAGCGCCACCCACGCACCCCGGATGGGCACGTCACCGGGCCCCACCACCTGGCCCAGCAGCGCGGACGGCGAGGGAGCGCGGCCCACCAATGACAGACACCGCGCCTCCGCCGGGGGCTGGTCCTTGCGCACCTGCACCCGCAGGCGGAAGGCGGGGCGCGGCACCGAACGGAGCCCCGCCCAGAGCGCGGCTGGCACCGGGCTCAGGTCCACTTCAATCTCCTTGTCGCTCATGGCCGCGAAGACCAGATCGCCCAGCAGCCGGTGCGCGCGCTCCGGTGTGTCCGCGCCCACCGTCACCAGGTAGCAGACGGTGAATTGCAGGACGCCCCGCTTGCCCGGGCGCGCCATGGGCGCCGGCCCCAGCTCCAGGAGGTAAAGACAGACGCCCCGCTCCAGGGAGTCCCGGTCCGGTACGCCCAGGTACACCGGCGCATCCGTGGCGACACGTCCCACCCACGCCCTCATGCGTTGATCGACTTCGTCGATCATCCTTGGCCCCCCGGTTCCCGGCCTGTCCACCGCTACGCCGTGTCTGCCCATCGTACGCTCGCAGGACCTCGTGCGTCTGCCCATTGCCCACGGGATGGAGCGGGACGTCCGTGAGCCGACAGGGATTGGACGTGTCCGGAACCGGGCAGTCACCGCTCCGCACATCGCGGCATCCCGGAAAGCCCGTACGGGTTTCACACGACATCGCTTCTCTTCTGGGGTGCCTTCCGCGAAAGATGTCCACCGGGCCGGCAACCACCGTGGAACTTTCGTCATGACGATGGACTTCCTTTCAATGAGACGACGCACCTCCCTGCTGTCCTCCGGCCTCGCGCTGGGGTGTCTGGCGGCACTCGGCTTCTCCACCCCCGCCATGGCGGAGGACGAGGGTTCGAAGCACGTCCTGGGCCTGATGGTGGACGCGGGCGCGCCCCATGGCATCGGCGTGTCCGCGGTGCTGCGGCCCACGCAGTGGCTGCGGCTGCAGGCGGGCCCCACCACCAACACGCTGAGCGTCGGCGTGCGCGGCGGGGTGAGCCTGCTGCCGCTGGACACGTTCATCGCGCCGTCGCTCAACGCGGAGGTCGGTCACTACTTCGGCTCCGAGTACAGCGACGTGCTGGACTGGCTGGGCCGCGAGCCGAGCACGACGTCGCAGGCCATCCGCGACGTCACGTACAACTACGTGACGGGCAGCGTGGGCCTGGAGGTGGGCGCGCACAGCCGCTTCAACTTCTTCCTGCACGTGGGCCTGAGCTACGTGGCGCTCACGGTGCCGGACCCCACGCCGCTCATCCAGGACGCGACCAACGACGACACCGTCACGTCCGGGCCGCTGCACGTGCGCGCCACCATCCCGTCCGTGAAGCTGGGCTTCATCCTCTACTTCTTCTGAGCCAGGAGACTCCCCACCATGCGTACGAAAAACTTCCGCACCCTCCTGCTCTGCTGCGCGCTGCCCCTCTTCACCACGGGCTGTGAGTCCCTCTTCGCCATCGAGGTGGAGGCCGAGGAGATCTGCAAGGCCGAGGACGACCTGTCCTTCCCCGCCGCCTTCCCGGGCACTGCGTCCGTGGAGCAGGCCATCCAGGTGCCGCTGGGCGACTTCGCCAGCGCGCTGCCCGACGACACCGACGTGGAGACCCAGCTGCGGCTGAAGGTCTTCACCGCCACCGCCACCACCGACATCAGCGGCATCGAGCGCGCGAGCCTCTCCGTGCGCAAGCCCGGCTCCGCGGAGTACGTCCTGCTGGGCGAGTTCCGCGGCGCGGGCAACGGCGGCGCCACCAACACGCTCCAGCTCACCGGCAGCGGCGCGGTAGACGTGCTGGACCTGGCGAAGCAGGAGGAGCTGGAGTTCCTCTTCCAGGCCTCGGGGTCGCTGCCCGAACAGCCGTGGAGCGCGGACGTCCGGGTGTGCGTGGGCGCCAAGGCGAGCGCCAACTACTTCAACCTGGTGTTCTGACGGGCCTGCGTCCCCGTCCCCGGCGTCAGGACAGCGCCGGGGCGGGGGCGGCGGGCTGGATGCCCAGGTGCTCCAGGCGCGTGCCGAGCACGTGGTCGAAGAACGGATGCGTCACGCACCAGTTCGCGTCCGGCACGCGGCCCAGGTGGTGGTCGCACAGCCAGGGCACGCTCGCCCGGGCCCACGCCGGGTCCAGGTGCGCCCGGCGGTGCACGCGGTGGAAGTTGAACGCGCAGGCCCACACCGTGCCCACGAAGAAGGGGGCCAGGGGGAGCAGGGGGACGTGCGCGAGCGCGAGCACCGCCAGCCCCACCCGCTCCCGCAGCTCCGCGGCGCGCGTCCACCGCGAGCGCAGGTACGCGTCCGCGCAGGGTGACGCCGCGAAGGCCGGGTGCGGTGGCACGGGAGCGTGACGGCGGCCCGGCGCCACGTACCGGCGCAGCGCCCACTCCCCGAAGTTCGAGTACGCCCAGCCCAGCGGAATGCCGATCATCGTCCCCTCCCCTCTCCCGTGGGGATGGGCACGCGGGGGCGCCCCCGCAACACCGAAGCGAGCGGCAGTGCACAGCGCGGCCAGCCCCCGTGAGGCGGGCGACAGGGGCCGGCCCCCGGGGGAGGTGCTGACGCAAGGTGTTCACGGCGCGGGGCCGGAAGTTGGACGGGACGGCTTGGGGCCCGTAAGTGGGGAGGGTGGGACGCAAGCGGACCGTGGGCGGCTTCGACATTCCGAAATGGGCGTGGCTGGCGCCGTGCGTGCTGGTGCCCGTGGTGCTGCTCAACGTGGGCGTGGCGTGGCTGGGCGAGACGCAGGTGTCGCCGCTGTCCTTCTCCTTCCTGAAGACCAAGGCGCGGGCGCTGGGCGCCTACGCGGCGCACCGGCCCGCGTGCATGCTGGATGCGCACCCGCCGCTGGAGCCGCTCATCGCGGACGCGGAGCGCCGGCACGGGATTCCGTCGGGGCTCCTGCGGGCGCTCATCCAGGTGGAGTCGGAGACGCGGGTGCACCGCATCTCACCGGCGGGGGCCATGGGGCCCGGGCAGCTCATGCCGGACACGGCCGCGATGATGCGCGTGGAGGACCCCTTCGACCCGGCGCCCTCCATCGACGCGAGCGGGCGCTACCTGGCCGAGCAGCTTCGCCGCTTCCGCGACGTGCGCCTGGCCGTGGCCGCGTACAACGCGGGGCCGGGCTCGGTGAACGGGCGCGTGCCGCGCAACGGGGAGACGGAGTTCTACGTGGCCAAGGTGCTCGCGGCGTACGAGCACACCCGCCCGCCCGCGCCCCGGAAGAAGGCACCGGAGAAGGCCCCCGTGGCCCAGGCCGCCGCGAGGAAGGCCCGCCCGTCCGGCGCGCATGCGAAGCCCCCGGTGGCCCCCAGGGTGACGACGCCCGTGAAGAAGCCCGCGCCCCCGCCGGTGTCCCCCGCCAGGGCCGCGCCCCGGCTCGCGTCCGCGCAGAAGGCTTGAGGCGGGAGCGCGGGAGGGCATCAGCCTCCGCGCACGCGGGCCGCGTCCACCCGGGAGGCCTGAAGGCCGCTGGCGGCGCCCGTGTCCAGCCACAGCTCCACGTCGCGGTGCAGTTGCAGGAACGACGCCGGGCACCGGGGCGTCAGCGGCCCGTGCACCATCGCCGTCACCGCCGCCGCCTTGTTCACCCCGAAGGCCAGCACCACCACCTTGCGGGCCTGGAGGATGGCCGCCATGCCCAGCGTCAGCGCCGCCATGGGCACGCGCGACGGGTCGTCACCGAACGGCAGCACGTGCGACAGCCGCGTCTCCCGGCTCAGGCGCGCGCGGTGGCTCGTCGCCGTCAGCACCTCGCCGGGCTCGTTGAACGCGATGTGCCCGTTGGGCCCCACGCCCAGCAGCAGCAGGTCCAGGCCCCCGGCCGCCGCCAGCGCCGCGTCGTAGCGCGCGCACTCCGCCTCCGCGTCCGGCGCGCACCCGTCCAGGAAGTGGATCCGCTGCGTTGACAGATTCACATGCCGGAACAGGTGCCGGTCCATGTACGCCCGGAAGCTGCCCCCGTCCTCCGGCGGCAGGCCCAGGAACTCGTCCACGTTGAACGTCGTCGCCCGCGACAGGTCCAGCGCCCCCCGCGCGGCCAGCTCCGCCAGGCCCCGGTACACGTTGAGCGGAGAACGCCCCGTGGTCAGCCCCAGCACCAGCTCCGGTGTGTGGCGGACGGCCTCGGCGATGCGCGCCGCGCAAGTGCTGGCCGCCTCCTGCTCCGTCTCGAACACGCGTAGGTTCATGGGGCCTCCAGCATACGCCGGCCCCCGTTGACAAGCCTCCACCCCACGGCCGTTCCCCCGCACGCCCTGGGGCCGGGAGCGTCCCCCGGTGAGCGTCCGGCGCAAACGGTCCTCACGCGCGAGGCCCCGGTCGGGCTAGAACCGGACCCATGAAAGTCGCCGTGCTCACCGGCGGGGGTGATTGCCCCGGCCTCAATGCGGTCATCCGCGCCATCGTCCGCCGTGCCAGCGAGCACGGCTTCGAAATGATGGGCCTGCGGGATGGGTGGAAGGGCCTGCTGGACGACAACCACTTCCGCCTCACGCGGGAGACCACCTCCGGCATCCTGCACCGGGGTGGCACCATCCTGGGCACCTCGCGCGTCAACCCGTTCAAGGTGGAGAACGGGCTGGAGCGCGTGAAGCGCTCCATTGAACGCAATGGCATCCACGCGGTCATCGCCATCGGCGGCGAGGGCACCCTGTCCGCCGCCACGCGCATGTCCCAGGAGGGCGTGCGAATCGTCGGCGTGCCGAAGACCATCGACAACGACCTCAACGGCACCGACTTCACCTTCGGCTTCGACACCGCCGTGGGCATCGCCACGGAGGCCGTGGACCGGCTGCACTCCACCGCCGAGTCCCACAAGCGCGTCATCGTCTGCGAGGTGATGGGCCGCCACGTCGGGTGGATCGCCACCTACGCGGGCATCGCGGGCGGCGCGGACGTCATCCTCGTCCCGGAGATCCCCGCCGACCTGGAGGCCGTCGCCCAGCACCTCCAGCGCCGGCACGCGGGCGGGCGCACCTTCTCCATCGTCGTCGTCGCCGAAGGCACGCGCATCAAGATGTCCGCGGACCAGAACGAACAGCTGGTCACCACGGGCTCGCTGGATGAAGCCGGCCGGCCCCGCCTGGGCGGCGTGGGCAACATCGTCGCCTCGGAGATTGAGCGCCGCACCGGCTTCGAGACGCGCGTGTCCGTGCTGGGCCACATCCAGCGCGGCGGCGCCCCCACGGCGCACGACCGGGTGCTCGCCACCCGCTTCGGCGTGCATGCGTGCGACATGGTCGCCCGGGGCGAGTTCGGCAAGATGGCCGCCCTGCGCGGCAACGAAATCGTCAGCGAGCACCTCTCCGAGGCCACCCGCGAGCTCAAGCGCGTGCCCAAGGAGTTCTTCGAGGTCGCCCAGGTCTTCTTCGGCTGACAGTCGACTTTGACGTACTGCGCCATGCCCTCCTCCTTTGGGAGTGAAGGGCATGGCGTCGCGCATCCGGTAGCATCCGCGCCTCACCCGTTCGCGAAGGGATGATGCCGATGCTCACCGGTCGCATGATGGACTTCCCGCTCACCCTGACGCACATCCTGGAGCGTGCGCGTTCGTATTACGCCACGCAGGAGATCGTCAGCCGCAACCCGGACAAGTCCCTGCACCGCTACACGTACGCGGACTTCCACAAGCGGACGAGCCAGCTGGCCAACGCGCTGACGCGGCTGGGGGTGAAGCCGGGCACGCGGGTGGCGTCGCTCAGCTGGAACCACCACCAGCACCTGGAGGTGTACTTCGGGGTGCCGGCGATGGGCGCGGTGATGCACACGCTCAACCTGCGGCTGCACCCCAAGGACCTGGCCTACATCGCGAGCCACGCGGAGGACACGGTGGTGGTGGTGGACCGGTCGCTCTTGCCGCTGCTGGAGAAGTTCGAGAAGTCAGCGCCCTGCATCCAGCACGTCATCGTCATCCCGGACGACGGCCCGGTGCCGGAGGGGCGGCTGGACTACGAGAAGCTGCTCGCGGCGGAGTCGGACACGTTCGCGTTCCCGCGCCTGGATGAGAACAGCGCGGCGATGCTCTGCTACACGTCCGGCACGACGGGCAACCCGAAGGGCGTGCTCTTCAGCCACCGCTCCATCGTGTTGCACACGCTGGTGTGCTGCCTGCCGGAGGTGCTGGGCCTCAAGGACACGGACACGGTGCTGGCGGTGGTGCCCATGTTCCACGCGGCCGCGTGGGGCCTGCCGTTCGACGCGCTGCTCACGGGCGCGAAGCAGGTGCTGCCCGGGCCGCACCTGGATCCGCAGTCGCTGCTGGAGCTGATGCGGGATGAGAAGGTCACGGTGGCGGGCGGCGTGCCCACCATCTGGCTGGGCATCCTGGCGCAGTTGGACCGCGAGCCGGGCAAGTGGGACCTGAGCCCGATGCGGCACATGGTGATTGGCGGCTCCGCGGCGCCGCCGTCGCTCATCGACGGGTTCCGCAAGCGCCACAAGCTGGAGGTGCTGCACGCCTGGGGCATGACGGAGATGAACCCGGTGGGCACGCTGGCGCGGCTGAAGGGGGACCTGCACACGGCGTCTCCGGAGGCGCAGCTGGATGCGTATGCGTCGCAGGGCTATTCGGTGCCCTTCGTGGAGACGCGCCACGTGAGCGACGCGGGGGAGGTGTTGCCGTGGGACGGCAAGGCGATGGGCGAGCTGGAGGTGCGCGGGCCCATGGTGGCGGCCTCCTACTTCGGGGACGAGGGCAAGGACCGCTTCACGGCGGACGGCTGGTTCAAGACGGGCGACGTGGTGACCATCGACGCTGCGGGCTACCTGCACATCACCGACCGCAGCAAGGACGTCATCAAGTCGGGCGGCGAGTGGATCAGCTCGGTGGCGCTGGAGAACGCGCTGATGGCGCACCCGTCCGTGCTGGAGGCGGCGGTGTTCGCCGGGAGGCACTCCAAGTGGGACGAGCGGCCGCTGGCGGCGGTGGTGTTCAAGGCCGGGCTGCAGGCGACGAAGGCAGAGCTGACGGCACACCTGGAGAAGCAGTTCGCGAAGTGGTGGCTGCCGGATGACTTCCTCTTCGTGCCGCAGATTCCGCGCACGTCGACGGGGAAGTTCCTGAAGATGAAGCTCCGGGAGGACTTCGGGGACCACCTGTTGAAGACCCCGGTCGCGTCCTGAAGTGGTTGAAGCGACCGCCGGGCACCTGACACTGGGGGCTGGCGGCTCGCGCCGGGGCGGGGCTGGGGTTACGGTAGGCAGGTGATGCCTTCCGTCCATCAGCTCCGCCCGTTCGCCTACGCGCCCGTGCAGGCCTTCCTGCAAGCCTCCGGGCCGGTGGTGCTCATCCAACAGCCGCCGGAGCCGGTGTTCCAGCAGGTCGCGCTGCGACTGGCGGAGGCGCGCACGGTGGGCATGGCGCACCGCTCCCGGCTGGTGGACCGGCTGCTGGTGATGCTCCAGGGGTTCGACTCGCTGGAGGTGCACTTCCTGGCGCCGGAGTCGGACGGGCAGGAGCTGCGGGTGGGGCGCACGGAGGGCTGCGCGCTGATGGTGCATGACCCGTCGGTGTCGAAGCAGCACGCGGTGCTGCGCTGGCACGAGAAGCAGGGGACGTGCTCGGTGCACGACCTGGGTTCGATGAACGGCACCTGGCTGAACGCCGCGGCCCTGGGCGAGGGAGAGACGCGACTGCTGGCGGACGGGGATGCGCTGTCGTTCGGGGACGCGCAGTTCCTGTACCTGCGGGCGGAGACGCTGCACTCGCACCTGCGGCTCGCGAGCCCGGGCGGCGGGATGTGACGGTCAGTCGGCGGCGGGCAGCTCGCGGTAGGTGACGTCCGCGGGGCCCAGGCGCTGGAGGACTTCGACGAAGCGCTCGCTGACGACGCGTGGGTTTGCGCCTGCGAGGCCGAAGACGTCGAGCCCTTCCGGGATGGACGAGCGCAGCAGCCAGCGCTTCGGCGGCAGGGCGAATGATTCGGGCCGACCGCAGATGTCACACGCGGGCGTCTTCCATTCCCCGATGCAGTCGGGGTGCAGCCTCGCCAGGGGACGCGACTCCAGTTCGTAGAGCGCGGGCGTGGTGCTCCGGCGGGACTTGAGTTCCATCCGGACCGCGATGATGCCGCTCAGACCTTCGGACTTGAGCAGTTCGACGGCGTCTTCGCGGAGGACCACTTCCCAGGGCGGGTCACAGGAGATGGGGCCGAACCTGCCTCGCGCTGTTCCGACCATGGGTCCGAACGAAGCGCCTGCCCTGACGGGAAGCTCGGGTGGAACGAAGGGCCGAACCAGCGCCACCAGGCGGTTGTATTCCTCCAGGGATGTCGGCCCTTTCTGCTCGGACAGCCCGGGTTCAGGGACATGCGACAGGTCCACCGACGGGAACGCGTCCATCCATGCCCAGGGCCCATATCTGGGGCACTCGACCCCAGACAGATGCCAGCGGTGATGGGCCCGGTACTCCCCGCTCCATTGCGATTCCACATTTTCGGCCGGGCCACGAATCTCGAAGTAGCGCATGGATCAATCCACCCATGGGATGGGCGCAAGGTCGACCTGCTGCCTGTAGGTCATCGGCAATCCGAAGAGTCCGTACTTCTGAATCATCCACGAGGCATGCTCGAAATGACGCGGAATGGTCGCATCGAGCCCTTCACCGTCGATGAACAACTTCCAGTCCTGGTTCCAGGGACCGCCCCTCTCTCCCCGATGGATGCGCGCATGCACCTCCGCATCAATGGCCAGGACGTACTGGTGGATCTCGATCCGTTTTCGCTCGAAGTGAGCTTTGAACGCCTGCGGGAAGATGTGGTGACGCTCCTTCGGCCGCTTCGCCCACGCCTCCCGGGCCTTCTCGCGCCGTAGCTCGCTCGGCAGCTTCTCGCGCGGGTGCCAGCGGAACACCATGACGGGCACCGCACCGTCCGGCACGCCCTGCGCACTGCCCCAGTTCCGTTGAGGGCCACTGCCGGGCGCCACGAACACCGGTACGGCCGCCGTGGCGCCGCGCGTGCGCACCACCCGCTCCGGCACCAGGTCCTCGCACCGGAACAGGGCACAGACGTCCTCCTCGCAGACGTGCGTGAGGCACTGGTCCTCATCGCGGGCCTCGCACTCCCGTGCGTCCGCCCACTCCCGCGGGGGCGCGGATACTGAGGCACAACCTCCCAGCACGACCAACACCCACAGCCACCACACGCGCATGCCACCCTCCATCTTCGTCGTGCTCTCGACCTGAGCGGCCCACGGACAGATGACACGGAACTACCCTGCGGGCAGCTCGCGGTAGGTGACATCCGCGGGGCCCAGCTTCTGGAGGACTTCGACGAAGCGCTCGCTGACGACGCGCGGGTTTGCGCCTTCGAGGCCAAAGACGTCGAGTCCATCCGGGATGGACGAGCGCAGCAGCCAGCGCTTCGGCGGCAGGTCGAACATCTCAGGCCGGCCACAGACATCGCACGGGGGCGTCTTCCATTCTCCGATGCAGTCAGGATGCAGCTTCGCGAGGGGACGAGACTCCAGCTCATAGAGCGTGGGCGTGGTGCTTCGGCGGGACTTGAGTTCCATCCGGACCGCGATGATGCCGTTCAGCCCCTCTGCCTTGAGCAATTCGACCGCGTCCTCACGGAGCACGACCTCCCATGAGGGCCAGCAGGTGATGGGCCCGAATTTGCCTCGTGCGGTTCCGACCATGGGCCCGAACGAACTCCCACCCTTGATGGGGATCGCGGAAGGAAGGCAGGGCCGAACCAGGGACACCAATCGCATGTACTCCGCGAAACTCGTGGGCCCCGTCACTTTTGCCAGCACGGGTTCCTCCACACCCGACAGGTCCACCGAAGGATATGCCCCCATTCCTGCCCAGCTTCCACACCTGGGACAATCCACTCCTGGCAGATGCCATCGGTGACTGGCTCGATACGCTCCACTCCAATGTGCCGGCGCATCCCACTGTGGGCTTTTGACTTCGAAATAGCGCACGTATCAGTCCTCGAAGGGCACGGGCATGAGGTCGACCTGTTGCCAGTACGTCATCGACAACCCGAAGAGTCCGTACTTCTGAATCATCCAGGAGGCATGCTCGAAATGACGTGGGACATCGGCCTTCGCCCCCCGGGTTTCGATGAAGTCATTCCAATCCTGATTCCAAGGTCCACCTCGCTCCCCTCTGTGGATGCGCGCGTGCACCTCCGCATCGATGGCCAGGACGTACTGGTGGATCTCGATCCGTTTTCGCTCGAAGTGCGCCTTGAACGCCTGCGGGAAGATGTGGTGACGCTCCTTGGGCCGCTTCGCCCACGCCTCCCGGGCCTTCTCGCGTCGTAGCTCGCTCGGCAGCTTCTCGCGCGGGTGCCAGCGGAACACCATGACGGGCACCGCACCGTCCGGCACCCCCTGAGCACTACCCCACGTTCGCCTTGGCCCACTGCCGGGCGCCACGAACACGGGTACGGCCGCCGTGGCACCGCGCGTGCGCACCACCCGGTCCGGCGCCAGGTCCTCGCACCGGAACAAGGCGCAGACGTCCTCCTCGCAGACGTGCGTGAGGCACTGGTCCTCATCGCGGGCCTCGCACTCCCGTGCGTCCGCCCACTCCTGCGGGGGCGCGGACACCTGGGACACGGAGGCACAACCACTCAACAAGAAGACCCACAGCCACCACACGCGCATCCCGCCTCCCGGAGCTGGCCCCTCTCTTCCAGAGATTTCCCGTTCAAACCATCCGGGTGCGCCGTGACACAGGCGAGCAACCCCGGTGTCGGTGGGACAGCGCGCTGTCAGGGGCTCCGTTATCCTCGGGCTCCCTCATGTCGAGGGCGGCCCCGGACCTCTTGAGCCCGGGACGTGAAGGAGAGCGCGGAAACGATGGGAAGGCTCCTGGTCCTGCTGTTCGTCTACCTGGGCTCGTACCTCGTGCTGCGCAGGCTGTGGCCCACCGTCACGCGCGGGTGGCGCCATGGCGTGCTGCTGGGCCTGATGGGGCTGTCATCCGTCGCCTGGCTGGTTCCCGCGCTGACGGGCTATGGCCTCCACGACACGCCCGCGCCGCTCGTGCCGGTGAAGCTGTTCGCCGTCATCTGGAGCATCGCCGCGCTGGGGCTGACGCTGCTCGGCCTGCCGTTCCTGGTGCTGAAGCTGTGGAGCGAGCGTCGCCGCAAGGCCGCGCCTCCCGGGGTGGACCTGGAGCGCCGGGGCCTGCTCGTGAAGGCCGGACAGGCCATGCCCGTGCTCGCCGTCACCGGCAGCACCCTGGGCGTCGTGAGCGGCAGCCTGGGCTTCACCGTGCGCGAGGTGGAGGTGAAGCTGAAGGGCCTCCCCGCCGCGCTCGACGGCTTCCGCATCGGGCAGATCACCGACGTCCACGTGGGCCCCTTCATCAGCCCCGAGTACCTGCGCGGCGCCGTGGACGCGATGAACGCGGCCGGCGTGGACCTCCAGGTGATGACGGGCGACCTCATCGACGACGTGAACCAGGTCGACGCGACGATGGCCGCCCTGGCCGCGAACACGGCCCGCCACGGCATGCTCGCCATCCTCGGCAACCACGAGCACTGGCGCGGGCTGGAGGAGGTCCTGGGCGGCTACGAGGCCCTGGCCCAGCGCGGCGCCCCGGTCCGCCTGCTCGTGGACGAATCCCACGTGCTGGAGCACGGAGGCCAACGCGTGCGCGTGGTGGGCGTGGACTATCCCATGTCCGGACGCAGCCACACCGTGCGCGAGGCCCGCTGGAAGCACTCGGCGGACACCGCCTTCCAGGGAGGCCAGCCGGACGACGTCGTCATCTGCCTGTCCCACCACCCGGACTTCTTCTCCTACGCCGCCCAGCGCGGCGCCCGCCTCACGCTCGCAGGCCACACCCACGGCGGACAGGTGGCCTTCCTGGGCATCCCGCTGTTCAGCTTCGCCTTCAAGCACATGCTGGGGCGCTACCGGTTCCGCGACAGCCACCTCTACGTCTCCGGCGGCACGGGGCACTGGCTCCCCTTCCGCATCGGAGTGCCGCCCGAGGTGACGCTGCTCACCCTGCGCAGCGCCTGAACATCCGGGGCTGGGGGACTTCCTGAAATGTCGTGCGTGGCGGTGTAACCGGGTCGGGACCGGCCACGTACAGGGGGGACAAGGAGCACTTCCATGCTTTCAAAAATCCAATTCCGCCCCCGCCCGCTGTCCACCCCCGCCGCGGCTCCCGCCCTGGCACCGAAGGCCACCAGCAAGCCTCGCGTCGACACGTTCTCTGCCGCGCCCACCAGCCGCGCCCCGAACTCGGCGCTCCGGGGCCTCGCGAAGGACAACCTGTTCGAGCCCACCCTGGCGAAGCCCGCCCTGGGTGCGGCGCCGAAGCTGAAGTTCGACGGCCTGGAGCAGCTCAACCCCCGGCGCGCGGCGGTCGACAAGGCCCTGTCCACGGGTGGACCGGTCCCCTTCACCAACACCGACGGGAAGACGGAGCAGGTGTCCGTCGACCGCATCGCCACGCCCCTGCTCGGCGGCGCCATCTACTCCGTCACGGTCGGAGACGACACGTTCAGCGTGAGCATCGCGAAGGACGCCCATGTCGACCACCAGGCCGTCCTCGCGCAGATCATCGACGCGTACAGCGAGACGCCGGAGGACCTTCGCGGCGCGCTCGAAAGTGTCTCCGTGCGCGGGGAGAAGGGGCCGGATGGGGCGGCCGCGACGGCGGGCGATGGACACATCACCTTCTATGACAACGCAGCCAACGTGACGGCGGACATCTTCCACCACGAGATGGGCCACCTCATCGGGCGGCAGGTCGAGAACGCCAATGACAGCGTCCTGTCCGGCCTCATCGAGAGACTGAAGGGCGAGCCCCCTCCCATCCCCGACGGTTGGGCGGAGGCCGCCGCCGCGGATGGCAATCACCTCAATGACTACACCGAGGGCAGCTTCGAGAAGTCCGGCAACTACACCGAGGACTTCGCCGAAGCCTGGTCCGAATACATGCGGGCGCTCGATGGCGGGCCCATCGCGCTCGCCGCGTTCGAAGCGCTGTACCCGGGCCGCTCGGAAGTCCTCAAGGACCTCTACCCGCCGGCGTAGTCCACGGGCTTCCGCCTACTGCCCGTAGCCCCGGAACTGTTCGAACACGCGCGCCATCTCCGCGTCGTCAAGAATCACGGGCTCGCCCACCTGGAGCGCGCGCCAGTACATGGCCGCCAGCGTCTCCACCTCCACCGCCAGCTTGTAGGCCGCGGGCAGGTCCACCCCCACGGCCATCATGCCGTGGTTCGCGAGCAGGCACGCCTTGCGGCCCTCCAGCGCCGCCATCATGTGCCGCGCCAGCTCCGGCGTGCCGAAGGTCGCGTACTCCGCGCACCGCACGTCCGTGCCCCCCGCCGCGGAGACCATGTAGTGGAACGCCGGGATGCCCCGGCGCAGACACGCCAGCGTCGTGCTGAACATGCTGTGCGCATGCAGCACCGCGCCCACCTCCGGACGCGCCGCCAGGATGTCCCGGTGCAGCTGCCACTCCGAGGACGGCTTGCGCGCACCCGCGTGCGTGCCGTCGAAGCGCATGAACACCAGGTCCTCCGGCGTCATCGTCTCGTAGTTCATCCCCGAGGGCGTGAGGAGGAAGCCCCCCTCCACCCGCTGGCTCAGGTTGCCCGACGTGCCCTGGTTCAGGCCCGACGTGTTCATCCGCCGGCAGGTGGCCACCATCGCCTCGCGCAGCGCACCGTGTTCCATCACTTCGCCTGCCTCCGCTCCGGGAAGAGCGACAGCAGCCCCTCCTCCGACGCCGGACACACGCCCCGCTCGGTGATGAGCGCCGTCACCAGCCGCGCGGGCGTCACGTCGAACGCGTAGTTCGCGGCGGCGCTCCCCGGCGGGGTGATGCGCACCGTGGCGACCTCACCCGAAGGCAGCAGGCCCGTGACGTCGCTGAGCTCCGTTCCGTCCCGCTGCTCGATGGGGATCTGCCTCACGCCATCCTGGAGCGTCCAGTCCACCGTGGGCGACGGCAGCGCCACGTAGAACGACACGCCGTTGTCCTTCGCCGCCAGCGCCTTCAGGTACGTGCCAATCTTGTTCGCCACGTCGCCGTGCGCCGTCGTGCGATCCGTGCCCACGATGCACAGGTCCACGTCCCCGTGCTGCATCAGGTGGCCGCCCACGTTGTCCGCGATGACGGTGTGCGCGACGCCGTGCTGGCCCAGCTCCCACGCCGTCAGCACCGCGCCCTGGTTGCGCGGCCGCGTCTCATCCACCCAGACGTGCACGGGCATGCCCGCGTCGTGCGCCAGGTACACCGGCGCCAGCGCCGTGCCCCAGTCCACCGTCGCGAGCCAGCCCGCGTTGCAGTGCGTGAGCACGTTCAGCCGCCCCTTGCGGCCCTTCCTGTCCCACGCGTCCTGGAACAGCTTCAGCGCGTGTCCGCCAATGGCCCGGTTGATGGCCACGTCCTCGTCGCACAGCGCCGCCGCGTGCCGGTACGCCTCCGCCACCCGCTCTGACGGCTTCAGCGGCGTCAGCACCCGGCGCATCCCCTCCAGGGCCCAGTGCAGGTTGACCGCCGTGGGCCGCGTGGCCCGCAGCATCGTCAGCGCCCGCTCCAGCGCCGCGTCCGACGCGTCCTCCCGCATGGCCAGACACACGCCGTACGCGGCCGTGGCGCCAATCAGCGGAGCCCCCCGCACGCGCATGGTTCGGATGGCGTGACCCGCCTCCTCCGCCGTGGCGAGTTCCGCCTTCACGAACGCATGCGGCAGGCGCGTCTGGTCGATGATGCCCACCGTCCAGCCGTCGGCCTCGACCCAGATGGAGCGCATCGGCTCGCCTTGGACTTTCATCGCCGTGTCTCCCGTGTCAGCGCTTCAGCACGCGGCCCGCCACCGCGGAGAGCTTCTCCACGAGGGCCGGGTCGCGCACGTCCGGCGAGGTCATGATGGCGTGGTCCAGCGCCGTCTGGCAGCCCTTGGCGCAGGGGCCTTCGTGGCCGCCCACCAGCGGCGCGACGTTCTTCACCAGCCCGCGCGCCTTGCCCGCGTTGCCCAGGAGCACCGCCACCACCTGGTCCACCGTCACCGCGTCGTGGTCCGGGTGCCAGCAGTCGAAGTCCGTGACCATGGACACGCTCGCGTAACAAATCTCCGCCTCCCGGGCGAGCTTGGCCTCCGGCATGTTCGTCATGCCAATCACGTCGCAGCCCCACTGCCGGTACATCTGGCTCTCCGCCAGCGTGGAGAACTGCGGGCCCTCCATCACCAGGTACGCGCCGCCGCGCACGACCTGGAGGTCCAATCCCTCGCACGCCGTCATCACCGCGTCGCCCAGGCGCGAGCACACCGGCTTCGCCATCGACACGTGCGCCACCAGCCCGGTGGAGAAGAAGCTCTTCACGCGAGCGAAGGTGCGGTCCACGAACTGGTCCACCACCACGAAGGTGCCCGGCTTCAGGTCCTCGCGCAGGCTGCCCACCGCGGACACGGACAGCAGGTCCGTCACGCCGCTGCGCTTGAGCGCGTCGATGTTCGCCCGGAAGTTCAGCTCCGAGGGCGGGATCCGGTGCCCCCGCCCGTGGCGCGGCAGGAACACCACCGGCTGGTCGCCAATGCGCCCGAAGCAGAGCTCATCCGACGTCTCCCCGAAGGGCGACGACACCCGGCGCCACGACACGTCCGTCATGCCGTCAATCTGGTACAGGCCGCTGCCGCCGATGATGCCCAGCACGGGCTTGTTGGAACGCGACATGGGTGGAGGCTCCTCTCAGGGCACGCGCGCGAACGGGTCGAGCGACGTGAAGTCGTGAAACGTCGGGTGGTCGTGGCCCGGGGGAATGGACGCCTCCCCGCGGTCCAGGCAGGCCGTGCCGAACCCCGCCCGCCGGGCCGCGTCCAGCTCCGCCACGTTGTCCGACAGGAACAGGATGTCCCCCGGTGGCAGCGCCAGCGCCTGGGCAATCTTCGTGTACGACGCGGCCTCCAGCTTGGGGCCGGTGGTCGTGTCGAAGTAGCCGGAGAACAGCGGCGTCAGGTCCCCCTCCACGCTGTAGCCGAAAATCAGCTTCTGCGCGGCCACGCTGCCGGAGGAATAGACATACAGGCGCAGGCCCCGCTCCGACCATTCGCGAAGGGCCCGGGCCGCGTCCGCGTAGACGTGGCCCTTCAGCTCCCCGCGCGCGTACCCGTCCGCCCAGATGAGGCCCTGGAGCGTCTTGAGCGGCGTGGCCTTGCGGTCCTCGCCCAGCCAGCGCTGGAGCAGCGCCACCGTGCCCACGTCGTCCAGCGCGGGCTCACCGGCCAGCGTGCGGGCGTCGGACAGGCACTGGCGCACGGAGGACCGCTGCCCGTGCGTCGCGACGTACTCCGCCAGGTGCTTGCGGGCGAAGGGGAAGAGGACGTCCCTCACGAAGGCGATGGAGCTGGTGGTGCCCTCGATGTCGGTGACGATGGCGACGGGGGCGCTCATGGTGCGTATTTCGGGAAGCGCTCGGCGATGGTCTCGCCGGTGAAGTGGCCCACCCAGCCGTCCGGGCGGATGAAGAAGCGGATGGCCGCGAACAGCGGCGCGGGCCCCATGTCGAACCAGTGCTTCATCCCTTCCGGCACGCGGATGAGGTCACCCCGGGTGCAGACCACCTGGAAGACCTTGCCCTGCGCGCGCAGGTAGAAGCAGCCGCTGCCCTCCACCATGATGCGCGACTCGTCCTCCGAATGGGTGTGCTCGGAGAGGAACTTCTGGCGCGCCTGCGCCACGTTGTCCACGTCCGGGCGGATGCGCACCACGTCCACGGTGTTGTACCCGCGGGCCTTCTTCTCCGCGTCCACCACGGCCTGGTAGGCCGCGAGCACCGCGTCCTGCCCCGCGCCGTCCGGCAGCGCGACGGAGGCGTCCACGCGCTCGAAGCGCACGCCGATGGGGGCCAGCTCCCTTGCGATGTCCGCGGGCTCCGTGAAGACGCCCAGCGGCTCCGCCGGGGGGTGTTCCCTGTAGATCGTCAGGTTGCTCATCGCAGCACCTTCATCTTCTCGAGTTCGTACGTCAGCAGGTGTTCCAGCGCCACCACGTGGCGACGCGCCTCGGCCATGCTCCGTCCCCAGGTGTACAACCCGTGGCCCGCGATGAGGTACGCGACCAGCTCCGGCCGCTGCTCCAGGAGCGCCGTCACCTTGCTGGCGAGCCGGGGGATGTCCTGGTCGTTGGGGAAGATGGGAATCGACACCGCCGCCTCGTGCGTGCGCGTGTCCCCCAGCGCCTTGAGCAGCTCGAAGCCCTGGAGCACCAGCTCGCCTTCGGCCAGCCGCAGGTTCGACAGCAGCGCGGACACCACGGAGTGCGTGTGCAGCACCGCGTGCGCGTCCGGCCGGTCCCGGTACAGTTGCAGGTGCAGGGGCGTCTCCGCTGACGCGCCCTCGGGCGGCGGCGCGTGGAGGTCCGCCACCAGCACGTCCGCCTCCACCAGCTCGCCCTTGTCCACGCCGGAGCGGGTGACGGCGGCCGTGCGGGCATCCAGCCGGCGGGAGAAGTTGCCGCTGGTCGCGGGCACGAAGTTGCGCACGCTCAGGAAGCGGCCCACCTCGACGATTTCGCGGACGGCGTCGGACAGGGGGGTGGCGGGAACCGGATTGACGCGCATCCATCCCTCGGGGAACCAGGACGCGAGGACGTCGCGCCGATGCCCCGGAGCATAGTCCGGGGCTCACCTACGGGCGAAAGGGGCCGGCTCAGGTTCCGTCGAGCGCGAACGTGGCCAGCCTCGCGAACTCCTTCAAACCGTCCTGCTCCAGCACGTCGTTGTGTCCCGCGTCCGGCACCGTCACCACCGTGGCGTGGGGGAAGCGCTGTCCCAGCGTGCGGCCCATGTCCACCGGGACGACCTCGTCCTGTTCGCCGTGGATGACCAGCACCGGGATGGAGATGCCGGGGGCCTTGGACAGGGACTCGAAGCGGTCGCGCACCAGCAGCGTCGCGGGCAGGAAGGGCAGCAGCCGCTGGCCCATGGCCACCATGGACGTGTACGGCGCCACCAGCACCATGCGCGCACCGTATCCGCGCCGCGCCATCTCCACCGCGACGCCGGTCCCCAGGCTGCGTCCGCTCAGCACCACCTCATCCGGCTTCACGCCCTGCGCGCTCAGGAACTGGAGCGCGGCCTCCGCCGCCGCGTACAGGCCCGCCTCCGAGGGACTGCCCCGCGAGGCGCCGTAGCCCGGGTACTCCACCGCGAGGAAGCCCACCCCTGCGTCCCCGAGCAGCTGGCCCAACTGCCGCTGATGCAGCAGCTGCTCGCCGTTTCCGTGGAAGTGCAGCACCGTCGGCGCGCCTGGAGGCGCGGGCAGGTAGAAGGTGTCCACGCTCAGGCCCGCCGCCAGCGGCACCTGGCCGAAGCCGGGCAGGCCCCGCAGGGCTTCCGGCTCGGAGCGGGGCGCGGGGTAGATGAGGGAGCGCTGCGCGGCGAACATGAGCGCGCACAGCGCGAAGTACAGCATGCCGGTGACGATGAGGAAGGCCATGAGCAGGCGACGGAAGCGTTGCACGCCGTCAGTCCATCACATCGCCGGGGTGCAGCGGAGGATTCCCCAGGGGCTCAGGTGAACATCCCGAGCGGGGTGCCTTCCTGGTAGCCCGGGAACACCTTCGCCAGGTCCCGGGCCGACGGGTCGTAGGCCAGCCGTTGCAGGACGTGCACCGCGCTCGCTTCATTGAAGGGCACGGCGGGCGGCGCCTCCCGTGGCGCGACCCGCGACCGGGACGCACACGACAGGCACAGGGCCACCAGGGGCCAGACAAGGAGGGCGCGCATGGTGCGGATGGGAACCCCGCGCGCGGCGAAAAGTTACCGCGCTTTTCGGAGGCGCCCCTGGAAGGCGCCGGACGTCAGTGCGGCACCGTCGCGAAGAACGACATGCCCAGGTGGACCGCCGACGCGACCACCAGCCCCGCGCCCACCAGCATGGCCAGCGTGACGGCCATGGGGTTGCGGTCCGCCGCGCGCAGGCCCTGGTGGAAGGTCTTCTTCAGGAGCGTGCGCTGGCATTGCACCGCGCACCGGCCGTCCAGCGCGGCGTCCAGCGACAGCACCATGTCGTCCACGGAGGCGAAGCGCTCCGCGGGGTCCTTCTTCATCCCCTTCGCCACGAACCACAGCAGCTCCGCGGGCACCGGGCCCTGGGCGCTGTGGGCGTGCATCGAGAACAGGGAGGGCGAGCGCGTCTGCACGCCCTTCATGATGTCCGGCACCGACTGGAGTCCGTCCAGGTAGTGCGTCAGCCCGAGCAGCTCGTGGAAGAGCACGGACAGGCTGTAGATGTCGCTGCGCGCATCCATCTGGTCGTGTTCGCCGCGCGCCTGCTCCGGGGACATGTACAGGGGCGTGCCCACCACGGAGCCGACCTCCGTGTGCAGCGAACGCGCGGGCACGAGCCCCGTCGATGCGCTTCCAGCGCCCTCCGGAAGACTCGCCGGCGCGGGGGCGCCCACCTTGCGCGCCAGGCCCCAGTCCAGCACCGTCACCTCACCGAAGGGCCCGACCATGATGTTCGCGGGCTTCAGGTCGCGGTGGATGAAGCCCTTGCCGTGCGCATACGACAGCGCGTGCAGCACGCCCCGGAAGATCTGCACCCGCACCTGGAACGGATAGCGCACGAGCGCGTCCAGGTCCGAGCGGCGCAGGCGGGCGATGATGGACTCCAGCGTCTCCCCCTGCAGGTGCTTCATCATGAAGAAGTAGCGGCCCTGCTCATCCACGCCCACGTCGTGCACCGGCACGATGTTCGGATGGTCCAGCGTGCCGACGGTGCGGATCTCCTCCACGAAGCGCAGCACGCGGTCCAGGTCCGCGCCCGGGGGCAGCCGCTTGAGCGCGACCTCCCGCTCGATGTCGTGGTCGCGCATCAGGACGACCTCGCCCATGCCGCCCTGCCCCAGGGGACGCACCTCTTCGAAGCGCTCGCGTTGCAGGGGCACCACGGTGGGCTGCTGCCCCGTCCACTGCACCCGGGGCAGCACCGTGTTGCGCCGGTTGGTCGTCGCGGACCCGGGCGTGAGCGTGGGCGCCAGCTCCGACTGCGAGGGCGGAGTGATGAGCGTGTTTTCCAGGCCGGCCGAGAGCGTTTGCCTCATGGGACGCCAGGAATAGCAGGCACGCCGTGCGCGCGCCCACCTACGCGCAGTCCATGACGCAAGCGCGCGAAACCACTGGGCCAGCAGCCGGCCGAGCGTCAGTTCGTCGGCGTAAAGGGCACGTCCAGCACCGGCAATTTCGTAGCGCCGGGCAGGTCGTAATGCCACCACTCCATCTTGTTGCGCTTGAAACCCACCCCCTCCATGGCCGCGCGCAGCACCTCGCGGTGCTTGCGCGAGGCGGGCGTGCCGCCCATGTAGCCGTGGTGCGCCTTGGGGGTGAAGTCGTCGAAGGCGGTGGGCATCTCCACCTCGCCCCCGTCCGCCGTGGCCAGCGTCAGGTCCACCGCGCCGCCCCGGTTGTGGTTGGAGCCCTTCGCCGGGTTCGCCACGTAGCCCGGCTTGGGCAATATCTTCCACATCTCGTACTGCACGGCGCGCGGCCGGTAGCAGTCGTACACCTTCAGCCGGTAGCCCTGGGGCCGCAGCAGGTCCGCGGCCTTCGTCAGGCGCTGCACCGAGTCCGGCAACAACAGACACCGCGCCCCGTCCGGGTACACCTGGCGCTTGAGGAAGTTGTCCTCCGTCGCGTAGCGCAGGTCCAGGATGAGGTCCGGGATGACGGTGGCCGCGTCCACCAGCTCCACCTTCGGCGCGGCGGCCTTCGCCTTCGGAGCCGGCTTCGGCTTCGCATCCTCCGCCAGGGCCGGAGCGCCTCCCAGCAGCGCCAGGGTCAGCGCGAGTCGCGTCGTCGCGCGCATCAGCGCACCCCTTCCACGTAGGGGGTGGGGTCCGGCACGCCGGCCTCCTGGAAGCCCTTCGCGCGCAAGAGGCAGCTGTCGCAGCGGCCACACGCGCGGCCCTGGAGGTCCGGGTCGTAGCAGGAGTGCGTCATGCCGTAGTCCACGCCCAGCTTCACGCCGGCCTGGATGATCTGCGCCTTGGTGAGGCCGGAGAGCGGCGCGTGCACCTGGAAGCGCGCGCCCTCCACGCCCGCCTTGGTGGCCAGCTGGGCCATGGCCTCGAAGGAGCGGATGAACTCCGGGCGGCAGTCGGGGTAGCCGCTGTAGTCCACCGCGTTGACGCCGATGTAGAGGTCCGTGGCGCCCACCACCTCCGCGAGCCCCAGCGCCAGGGAGAGGAACAGCGCGTTGCGCGCGGGCACGTAGGTGATGGGGACGTCGTGGGACATGGCGTCCTCCGAGCGGTCCTTGGGCACCGGGATGTCGTCCGTGAGGGCGGACCCACCCACCTGCCGCAGGTCCACCGTCACCACGCGCACGTCGCGCACGCCCATGGCCTGCGCCACCGCGCGCGCCCGCTCCAGCTCCACCGCGTGGCGCTGGCCGTAGGCGATGGACAGGCACACCGGCTCGAAGCCGTCCGCCTTCGCCATCGCCAGACAGGTCGTCGAATCCAGTCCGCCGGACAGGAGCACCACCGCACGCTTCGCCATGCCATCCTCCACTTCGGGCGGCGCACGTTACACGACGGGGCCGGGCCCCGGGGCTTCAGTCCTGCCGGTCGCCGCTCACCGTGTACACGGTGGTGCAGGTGGCCGGCTGGCATTTGCAGTTCGGGCCCTTGCCCGGCAGGAAGACGTCCGTGAGCGTGCCGCACGCGAGCGACACGTCGTAGCCGTTCTCCGTGGGAGCGGGGATGGCGCCCTCGGGGACGCCCCCGTCCAGGCGCGAGCAGTCGCGCGCCACGTTGCGCGCCTGGCTGTCGCTCAGGAGCATGACGTTGAGGTTCTCCTCGATCTCGGAGTCCTCGCAGCCGGTGCCGCACGACGCGCGGGGCGCGGTGGCGCGGTGGGTGGAGTTGACGCTCTGGCCCGTGTAGCCGGCGTCGCGCGTGAAGCCCAGCACCGTGAGGAAGCCCGTGCCCGCGTCGGTGTCGCGGGAGAAGGTGCCCTCGAAGAAGAAGGAGCCCGCGTCGTCCAGCTGCGCGAACTCGCGCGAGCCCGCGTCGCAGGTGGTGCGCGCCGCGTCCAGCTTCGCCTGGAAGCGGAACGAGCCCAGCACCTGGTTGCCCGGGTACACGGGGTCCGTGAAACAGCCCACCGCGACGGCCAGGGCCGCCGCGGGGAAGAGCGCCAGCGCGAGTCGCTTCAGGTGCATGTCGTCCCCGAGGTTAGACGTCCAGCGACGCCAGGGCCAATTGGTGGAAGGCTTCACTGCGGGCCAGCACCTCGCCCACGTCCACGCGCGTCGGGTCGCCGCCGCGCGAGGCCGCGTCCAGTTGGGCCAGCACACGACCCGCCGCCAGGGACGCCGGCATCGCGCGCCAGGCCGCCACCACCGCGGCCTCCCACGCCAACGCCGTGCCGGGGCGGGAGAGCTGTACGCCCGCGTCCCCCAGCGCCAGCGACAACGCGCACAGCCAGCCCAGCTCCACCGCGCCGAAGCAGCCCAGCGCGCCCGCGCCCAGCACCAGCGCGTCCGGCGACGTCAGGTACGCCTCCACGCCGCCCCTGGGGTCGACGGACAGGCGCACGTGCTCCGCGCCCAGCGCGGCGAGCACCGGCTTCAGCGCGACGTACAGGCGCGACAGGCTCTCGCCCGTCACCGGCACCTGGCCCTCCGGCTCCGGGTGCTGGAAGTCCTGCGCGGGGCGGGCCAGCGCGGACACGGGAGCGCGCGGCGCGGGGGCCTCGCTGGAGACGAGCGCCGCGCCAATGCCATCCGTGCGCTCGGCAGCGTCCGCGCGGCCCAGGGCGCGCAGCGCCTCCGCGTACAGCGTCCAGCCGTCCACGTCCGGCCACTTCCGCCGCAGGAGCGCCGGCCAGAAGCGCACCGCGAGCGCGGCGCCGTCCGGGGACGGAGACAGCCGCTCGGTCACCCACCGCGTGAGGTCCGGCGAGAGGTGGCCCGCGTCCGCCAGCCGTTCGGTGAGCCGCACCGCGGGGCCCACGAGCTGGGCGTCCAGGTAGCCGCGCAGGATGACTTCGAGCTCGGCGGGCTCCTGCGTGAGGCGCTCGCGCAGCCGCAGCGCTTCGCCCACCAGGCCGCGCGCTTCGGCGAAGCGCACGCGGCGGGCGAGCCGCTCGTCCGTGTCCGGGAGCTGTTCGAGCTGCGTGGCGGCTTCGGCGTAGCGCTGCTGGGCCTCGAAGGCATCCGCCAGCCGCTCGCGGTACGGCGTCCACGCGTCCGGGCCGGCGAGCTTCGCGAGCGTGTCCGCCAGGGACAGGAACACCGTGGCCTCGCGCGCCTCGTCCACCAGCGCGAGCAGCGCCTTCACGGCGTCCAGGCTCTCCGCGTCGTCGGCGAGCGCCTCCTCGAAGGCCTCACGGGCCTCGGCGGGCTGCGCCAGGGGGCCCTGCAACAGCTCGCCGCGCTCCAGGTGCATCCGCGCGCGCGCCTTCACGTCGACGGTGTCCTGCGCGATGAGCGCCAGCGTGCGCTCCGCGGACTCCAGGTGCGCAAGCTTGAGCTCCAGCGCGTACCGCTCGCGCAGCAGCTCCTCGCGGCGCGCGGGCCAGCCGTCCGCGGCGAAGGCCAGCGACTCCAGGCGCGCGGGCTCCGGCAGCGCGCGCACGCGGGCGAGCACCGCTTCGGCCAGCGCGTCGGGCTCCAGGCCCAGCTCCGGCAGCAGCAGCATCAGCCGCGCGGCGAGGCCCGGGTCCGCGCCCAGCTCGTCCAGGGCGCGGAGGCGCGCGAGCACCGGGGCCGGACGGGCGCGCAGCACCTCGTCCCGCAGGGCCACGGCGAAGGCCACGTCGCGTTCGAAGGACAGGGCGGCCAGCTCCAGCAGGCCCTCCCACTCCGCGTCCTCGCGCAGCCCGTCCGCCAGGGCCGCCGCGTGGGACGGATCCACGTCCGGCATCGCGACCAGGGCCCAGAGGGCCTCGCGCGTGCGGGGCGCGTCGCCGGCCTGCGCGGCCATGGCCAGCGCGTCGGTGTACTCGCCCGCGACCATGGCGGGCGCGAAGCCCACGTCCAGGGCGCGCGCGAAGGCCCCCAGGCGCGCGAAGCGTTCGGCCAGCTCCGCCGGGGACAGCATGTCCGGCGCGTCGGAGGCGATGCGCTCGATGACCTCCAGCGCCTCACCCATGTCGCCGGCCTTCTCCCAGAGGCCGGCGGCCTCCAGCAGGAGCGGCGGTCGCTCCTCGGGCGCGGCGAGGCGCGCGGCCTGCAACAGCGCACGGGCCGCGCGGGGCGCATCTCCCGAGGCACGGTGCAGGTGCGCGACCAGCAGCGCGGCGCGCAGGTCCGGCTCCGTGGCGACGGCGGCCTTCGCGGCCTTCAGCGCCTCGTCCAGCAGGCCCGCCTTCTCGAAGGCCCGGGCGGCGGCCACCAGCAGGGACACCCGGGCTTCACCCGACACGAGCTCCGCGCGGGCCACGCGGACCTCCGCCCGGCGCGCGTGGGCCTCACCCAGCAGCGGCTCCAGCGCCTCCAGCGCGTCGGCGTAGCCGGCACCGGAGGGACCGCGCGACACCACCGCTTCGAGCGCTTCGCGGGCGGACTCCTCGCGGCCGGCGTCGCGCGCGAGCATCGCGAGCTCCAGCCGGAGCACGGCGGCCTCGTCCGCGTCGTCCGTGCGGGGGACCAGGCGCTCCAGCGCGGCGAGCAGCGCCTGGACTTCCTTGCGCGTGCGCAGGCCCTCCACCAGCGCGCGCAGGGCGGCCGGGTTCTCCGGATCCGCCTCCGCCGCGCGCTGCGTGAGCAACCAGGCCGTGTCCGCGTCCGACAGCGAGTCGTTCGCCACCGTCGCGGCGGCGAGCAGCAGCTCCGCGGCGCGCGCGCCTCCCGCGGCCTCCGCGCCGGCCTCGTAGATGCCCAGCAGGTCGCCGTGGCGGCCCAGGGCGCGCAGGCCCTCCACCGCCCGGTCGATGACGCTCGCGTCGGCGGGGCGCAGCCGCGCCAGGGGCACCAGCGCGTCAATGGCCTCGCGCGGATCATCGAAGAGGTCCGCCGCGCGGCGCAGCAGCACCTCCTCCGTCGCGGTGTCCTGGGCCCGGCGCGCGAGCTGCAACGACGCCCGGTACAGGCCCGGTCCGTTGCCGGTGCGCGAGTGCACCTCCGCGAGCAGCGACAGCGCCTCACCGCCGCGCGCGCCCTCCGGCTCCAGCGACACCACGGCCTCGAAGGCATCCGCCGCGTCGTGGAAGGCGCCCGAGGCGAGCGAGGCATGGCCCAGACGCAGCCACGTGCGCACGAGCACCGGCACCGGCAGCGTGTCCCCGCCCAGCGCCAGGACGCGGCGGTCGTACGGCTGCGCGGCGGCGGGGCCTCCGCCTTGGGCGGCGAGTTCCGCGCGCGCGCAGAGGGCCTCCACGTCGCCACCCGCGCGGCCCAGGTAGTCGTCGAAGGCCTCGGCGGCCTTGAGGGCTTCGCCCGCGTCCAGCAGGCGCTGGGCCCGCTCGCGCAGCAGGGGCAGCGCTTCGGAGGGCGACACGGCCTCGGCGCGCTGGCCCAGCAGCTCCGCCAGCCGGCGCACGTCTCCGGCCGCGCGCTCACGGACGTGGTGGAAGGCCTCCGCGTTGCTGGCGTCCAGCTCGAACGCGCGGTCCTCGCACAGGATGGCGCGCTCGCGGGCACCGCCCTCGCGGAAGGCGCTCGCGGCGGCGAGGTAGCTGACCGCGGCCTCCGCGGGCTGCTGGCGCTCGGCGCGGCGGAGCATCAGCTCCGCCAGGGACTGCTGCTCCTCGCTCTCCTCCAGGAAGGCGCGGTGGCGCGTGAAGACGGGCTCCCGGAAGGGGTCCGCCTCCAGGAGGATGGCGTCGAATTCGGCGGCGTCCGCGGGGCGGCGCACCTGGTGCAGCAGCTCCGCCGCCTGCGCGGTGAGCTCCAGGTCGTCCGGCTTCGCGGCGCGCGCGGCGATGAGCGCGGCGGCGGCGGCCTCCGGCTTGCCGGCCCGGTCCCGGTAGATGACCGCGGCCCGGTACAGCAGCGCCGCGTGCCGTTCGACGTCGGTCTCCGCCTCCGCGCACTCCTCGTACCAGGCGGCCAGCTCCGCGAGCCGTCCGTCGCGCTCCAGCAGCTCCGCCAGCAGGGCCTCCGCCTCCGCGAGCGCGCGGTCCTGGCGCAGCGCCTGGCGCAGGAAGCCCTCCGCCTTCGGCGCGTCCGCGAGCTCGCCCAGGTTCAGGCGCGCCAGCCGCAGCAGCACCGCCGCGCCCTGCTTCGTGCCCGTCAGCCGGGGCAGCGCGCGCTCCCACCAGCGGGCTTCGGCGGCCGCGTCGTCGCGGCGCTCGGCCAGGGCCGCGCCCAGGCGGGCCGTGTCCAGCTCCGCGGCGAACCCGAAGGCGCGCTCCAGCGCCTCCTCCGCCGCGTTCAGGTCCAGCTTCACGTCGCGCAGCAGCTCCGCGCGGCGACGCTCGCACGCGGCGGCCTCCGCGCGACGGTCCTCGGAGGCGAGCAGGTCGCGCGCATTGGCGAGCGAGCGCAGCGCTTCGTCAGCTCGGCCCAGCGCCTCCGCGAGCCGGGCCTCCTCGTCGTAGGCCGCCAGCGCCGCGTCCACGTCGCCAGCCTGGAGGCTGAGCGCGGCCACCGGCTGCAGCTCGGCCAGCAGCTCCGTCGAGCGGCCCGTCTCCCGGTAGAGCGCGGCCAGCCGGCGGCGCAGGGGCAGGGGCTGCCGCGCCATCTGGGCCGCGTGCGCCAGGAGCGACGCCGCGATGCCCGCGTCCGCCAGCGCCTCGCGCGCCCGCTCCGCCAGCGTCACCAGCCGCGCGACGGTGTCCTCGGACGGGGCCAGCACGCGCGCGTGGGCGACGCGCACCTCGAAGGCGCCGCGCGGATCCTCCTTCTCCAGCAGCGCGGCGAGCCGTTCGACGGCGCGCTCGCTCAGCGGACGCTCCGTGAGCAGGTGGCGGTACGCGGCCACCGCGCGCTTCACGTCGCCCGCCTGTTCGGCCAGGTCTCCCAGGCGCAGGTACGCGGCCTCCGCCGCTTCCGGCGCCGCGCGGAAGTCCGCCGCCGTGGCCAGGGCCTCCTGAAGCGGCAGGGCCTCGCGCACCGCGCCGCGCAGGTAGAGCAGGTCCGCCAGCGTGGCCAGGTCGTCGCCCCGCGCGGGCACCCGCGCATGCGCCCGGCGCGCCAGGGTCAGCGCGCGGTCCAGCTCCTGGGCCTGCCGTGCGTAGGTGACGCCTTCGCGCAGCAATGAAGCAGCCTCGGTGGGCTCCGCGTCCTCGGCCGCGGCCTCCAGCAGGCCCGCGGCCTCCAGCAGCTCACCGCGACCGGCCACCAGCGACACCAGCCGGCGGCGGACGGCCGCGTCGGTCGGGGTCAGCCGCAGCGACTGCCGCAGCGCGGCCTCGGCCGGGGCGGACTGGCCCAGCCGGTCGAGGTAGAGGCTCGCGAGCTCCGCGTACAGCGCCGCCGCGACGGCGGGAGACGCATGCGGCGCTTCGGCGGCCAGCAGCTCCGCGAGCCGCGCCCAGTCCTCCAGGTCGCGCAGCACGCGCTGCAACGCGAGCGTGGCCTCCTCGTGGCGAGGTGCCAGCAGGAGCGCGGCCTCCAGGTCGCTCGCGGCGTCCTCGCGCTCGCCCTGCCCTTCCAGCAACGCGGCGCGCAGCAGGAGCGCTTCCACGCGGCGGGCGATGGGCCCCTGGCGCGCGGCTTCGGCCAGCGCGGCGGCCTCGTCGGTGCTCTTGCCGTCACGGCGGGCCAGCTTCGCGAGCGCGAAGAAGGCGTCACACCGCGCGTCCGCGGGCGGCTCCAGCGCGATGGCCGCGCGCAGCGCATCCCCGGCGGAGGCGCGCTCGTCCTTCTCCAGCAGCACGGTGGCCAGGGCCAGCAGCCGCTCCCGCGCGCGCGCGCCCAGGCTGGCATCGGCGGCCACGGCGCGGCGCCAGGCATCCAGCTCCGCGGGCGCGTCCGCCGCCTCGCGCGCCAGCTCCGCCAGCATCAGCAGCAGCGGCGCGGGCTTGCGCGACAGCTTCGCGGCCTGGGCGCAGTCATCCCGCGCGGGCCCGACGCGACCGGCGCTCCGGTGCAACACGGCCCGACGCGCGAGCAGCTCCGCGCGAGCCTCGCCCGACGCAGCCGACACCAGCGTGCCCAACAGCTCCAGCCGCTCGGACTCCTCCTCCGCGCTGCCCGTGCCCGGCGGGGGCAGCAGCTCCAGCAGCGCCTGCGCCGCCCAGGCGTCCTGCGGCTCCTCCACCAACAGGCTGCGCAGCGAATCCGCCGCCGCGCTCGCCCGGCCCAATGACAGACACAGCTCGGCCAGCTCGCGGCGGGCCTGACGGCGGGCGTCTCCGGCCAGGCGCGGCCACAGCTCCACCAGCAGGTCCGCCAGGGCCTCGCGCGCGCCGGCCTTGCGGTGCAGCGCGGCCAGCTCCAGCCGCGCGTCCAGGTCCTCCGGCGTGCGCGCGCAGAACTCCGCGAGCAGGCGGCGGGCCGCGTCCGTGCGGTTGCCGCGCACGGCGGCGGTGGCGGCCTTGCGAGTGAGGGCCACGCGCTCCGCCTCGCGCGGGGCATCCACGTCCGCGGGCGGCAGGGCCAGCACCGCCTCGAAGTCCTCCAGCGCGGCGCGGGCGTCGGTGGCCAGCCGCAGCTCGCCCCGGCGGATGCGCGCGGGGGCGAAGGTGGCGTCGCGCTCCAGCGCGTCCGCGAGGAAGGCCTCTTCGCGGCTCGTGCCCGTGGCCAGCAGCGACGCGCGGAAGAGCAGCTTCGCGCCGGCCCTCGCGTCCGGCACCAGCGTGGCGCGCCGCGCATACAGCCGCGCCGCCTCCAGCTTCTCACCGCGCTCCAGCTCCAGCTCCGCCAGCGCCTCCAGCACCTCGGCGGCCAGCGGACCCTCGGGGCTGGCCTCCAGCGCGGAGGCCAGGCGCATCAGCGCGGAGGCCTTCTCGCCGCGCTCCAGCAGCGCGCGAGCGCTCTGGAGGAACAGCGGCGCGGCCTCCTCCGCGCGGTCGGCGCCCGAGAGCGCCTGCGCGCGCGTGGCCCACAGCTCCGCCAGCGCCTGCGTCTCCCCGGCCTCCGTGTAGAGTGCCTCCAACCGCGTGGCGAGCACGTCGTCCAGCCGCCGCAGCGGGAACGCCTGCGCATAGGCGGCGATGGCGCCCTCGCGGTCGCCCAGCAGCTCACACGCCCGGCCCAGCCGGGCGCGCACGTCCGCCAGCTTCTCCGGCGCCGCGGTGCGCGGCAGCATGGCCAGCAGCGACTCCAGCGCGCGCCGCGCATGTTCGGGCCGCTCGCAGCGCAGGCTCAGGTCCGCCAGGTCCAGCAGCACGGCGGCATCCGGGGCCAGCCGCGCCGCCTTCTCCAGCGCCACCAGCGCGTCGCCCACCCGGCCCAGCCGCGCCTCCAGCACGCCCGCCAGCTCGCGCAGCGCCGCCGCCGCCAGCCGCTTGTCGCCCTGCGCTTCGGCCACGCGCGCGCGGTCCTCCAGCGCGGTCGCGAGCCCCGCCATGTCGGCGCGCTTGCGCTGCAGGGCGCACAATTCGCCCAGCGCAGGCAGGTCGTCCGGCTCCGCGCGCAGCACCTCCTGCAACGCGTGCACGGCGAGGTCCAGGTCGAAGGCGAGGTCGCGCGCGGCCACCGCGAGGCGGCGGTACTTCTGCGCGCGCTCCTTCGGCTCCGGCGTCAGCCGCGCCAGCGCGGAGAGGCAGCGCGTGAGCTGCGCGCCATCGCGACGGGCCTCGGCCAGCGCGAGCAGCGACTCCAGCGCGGGGCGGTGGTCGCCGTCCGCCTCCAGCGCGAGCGTGAGCAGCCGGTCGGCCTTGTCCGCCTGCTGGAGCTTGCCCCGGTACAGCTCGCCGGCCTCGGCCCACAGCGCCGCGCGGGCCTTGGGCTCCTCCTTGAGGGCGGCGGCCTTCTCCAGCGCCTCGGCCAGCTCCTGCGAGCGGCCGGTGACGCGGAAGTACGGAATCAGCTCGTCCAGCGCCACCGCGTCGCGCGGATCCAACGCGAGCGCTGCTTCCAGGTGCTCGCGCGCCCGCGCCGGGTCGCCCAGCTTCGTGCGCGACAGCCGCGCCAGCGCGTGGTGGCTCTCGTGCGCGGCGTGACGGATGCCCTCCGAGCGCGGCGCCGGGCCCGCGAGCTCCAGCGCCTGCTGGTAGCCGCTCAGGGCCTCCTGGAGGCGCCCCAGCCCCTCGGCCACGCGCGCGGAGGCGAACAGCGGCTCGGGTTCGCCGGGCAGCAGCGACACCGCCTCGCGGTAGCGCAGGAGCGCGTTCTCCGGCTGCTTCAGCCCCTCTTCCCACACCCGGCCCGCGAGCAGGTCCGCCTGTCCCACGCGGTCCAGTTCGTGGCGCGCCATCGACACTTCGCGCAGGCGGTCCAGCGCCTTCAGCGCGCGCAGGTGTTCGCCGCCGCGATGGCACAGCTCACCCAGCAACAGCAGCGCATCCGGCTGGTCGGGCGACAGGCGCAGCGCGGCCTCGCAGTGCAGCCGGGCCCCCGCGATGTCGTCCTCCGTCTGCGCGCACAGCCGCGCCAGGTGCACGTGCGCGTCCGCCGCCTCCAGCGGGTCGCGCGCCAGGGCCGCGAGCCGCCGGTACGCCCGCACCGCGCCCGCCCGGTCCCGCGCCTGATCCGACGCGCGCGCCAGGGCCTTGAGCGACGGCAGGTGGTCCGGCTTGAGGCCCAGCAGCTCGTGCAGCGCCTTCACCGCCACCTGGGGCGCGGTGTCGCGGGACGAGCGGGCCGCGGCCTCGGCGGCGAAGAACGCGGCGGCCTCCTCCGACGTGCGACGGGCCAGCGCGCACAGCGCCAGGTAGCGCTCCGCCGCGCGGGCACCCTCGCCCCGACGCTCGCGCACCACCGCCTCGCCCCACAGCGCCGCGGGGCTGCGGTCGCGACGGCGCGACAGCGTGGCCGCCACGTCCAGCGCCAGGTCGTGCGCCTGCGGATCCGCCACCAGCAGGGCCAGCAGTCGCTCCGCGGCGAAGGGGTGCGCGTCCTGCGCGTCCCCGGCCTGGAGGTACGCCTGCCGCGCCTCCGCGAGCCGCCCCTGCGCGACCAGCCCCTCCGCGTCCGCGAAGGCCCGGGCACCCTCCAGCGCCAGCATCAGCTCCTCGTCCGGCGCGGCGGGCGGGGGCAGCCCCCCCGCGGCGAAGCGCAGGCGCAGGCCGGTGCTGGAGACCTCCGCGGCGGACAGGCGCGCGGTGTCGAGCGTGGGCACCTTGTAGCCCCGGCTCATCGCGGCGCGCTCGCACAGCGCGGGCAGCACGCGGGTGGAGAAGCCGGTGGCGCCGCGCACCTCCACGTCCGGCAGGAGCCCCAGCGCCCCTACCGCCGTGGACAGGAGCCCCGGCAGTTGCACCGACGGCGTGGCGGAGAAGCCATACAGGCGCACGTCGTAGACGTAGACGGCCAGCCGGTCCCCGTCCGCGTCGAAGGCAACCTTGAACGTGAACGGCGTGCGCTCCGGCGCGGGCAGCCGCCCCTGGCCCTCCAGGTAGCCGGGGCGGAAGTGAAGGCGCAGGTCCTCGACGCCGGCCAGCCGTCCGGCCAGCTCCGCCACCTTGCGCGTGATGAGGTCCGCGTCGACGGACAGCTCCAGGAAGCCGAAGAGCAGCTTCTTGCGCTGGTAGCGCGTGGCGCCCGCGCTGACGTTGAACGGGAAGCTGACGTCCGGAATCTGGAGCGCGAAGTCGGAGATGCGCAGGCCGGGCTGCACCTCCAATGCCGGAAAGCCCACGAACGCGCGCCGATCCAACAGGCGAAGCTCGGGGGCGGCGCCCGACTGGGGGGCGGCGGACTTGGGGGACTCGCTATCGGTGGCCATCTTCGGAGGGGGGCGAGGCTACCATGAGCCCTAAGCCCCCGAAATTTTGGACAAACCCCCGCTCGTTCGGCAGGCGGCGGGGCGCGGGACACCCAGGCGCTTCCCCTGGAGATTCTGCTGGCGAGGAACGTCATGCGCTCCAGGGGGAAGCCGTGCAAGATGCCGCGCCGTGCTGGTCCCCGACGCCCTGGTCCTCGATGGTCGTTTCCGGGTCCTCGGACCCCTGGGTTCCGGGGGCATGGGTGAGGTGTACCTGGGCGAGCAGGTGTCCCTGGGCCGCAAGGTCGCCATCAAGGTCCTGCACCACGACCTGCACGCCCAGCCCGGCATGGCCGAGCGCTTCAAGCGCGAAGCCCGCCTGCTGTCCGCCGTGGAGCACCCGTCGGTGGTGCGCATCGTGGACTTCGGTCAGTCCGGGGACGCCGCCTGCCTGGTGATGGAGTTCGTGGAGGGCCAGAGCCTGCACGACGCGCTCCAGCAGGGCCCGCTGCTGGCGCCCCGGGCGCTGGGGCTGCTCCAGCAGCTGGCGGAAGGGCTGGCGGCCATCCACGACAAGGGGATCATCCACCGCGACCTGAAGCCGGAGAACGTCTTCATCTCGCCCGGCGTGCGCGGCGAACAAGCGCGCCTGCTGGACTTCGGCATCGCGCGGCTGGTGGAGCCGGATGCCAACAGCGCGCTCAGCCAGATAGGCGTGGTGCTGGGCACGCCGGAGTACCTGTCCCCGGAGCAGGCCGTGGGCGCGAAGGTGGACACGCGCGCCGACCTGTACTCCTTCGGCGTGCTGGCCTACCGCGTGCTGTCCGGACGGCTGCCGTTCGACGGGCCGTCGCCGCGTCACTTCCTGTCGCAGCACGCCTCGGCCGCGCCGCTGCCCCTGGACCGCGCGGCGCCGCAGCTGTCGCGCTACGTGGGCCTGCTGGCGCTGGTGATGCGGCTGCTGGACAAGGACCCTGCGAGGCGGCTCCAGACCGCGCATGAGCTGGCGGACGCGCTGGGCGTGGCCCATGCGGCGCTGATGGCGTTCACGCCGAGCCAGGGCACGCCCATCGTCCACGCGGGGATGACGCCTGCCCAGGGGACGTCGGCCTTCGGCGTGGCGGGCGTGAGGAGCGAGCCTTCCGGCACGTCGGCCTTCGGCGTGAGCGCGGAGCCGGCGGGGCCCGGGTCCGGCACTTCGGCGTTCGGGGTGACGGAGGCGGCGGTGGCGTCCCCGGCGGTGACGGCGCCCCCGGCGGTGCCTCGCTCGGGCACGGCGGCGTTCGGGACGGCGGCCCGGACGGGCGGACTGGGAGCGACGACGGGCGGCGCGGCGGTGGTGAAGGCGCAGAACGTGACGGTGATGCTCACCGACATCCAGGGCTTCACCGAGCGCATGAGCCGGCAGACGCACGAGGAGAATGCGCGGATGCTGGACACGCATGACCGGCTCCTGTTGCCGCTCGTGCGCGAGTACGACGGGAAGCTGGTGCAGAAGCGCGGCGACGCGTTGCTCGCGGTGTTCCGGGCGCCCTCCGCGTCCATCCGCTGCGGCATGGCGATGCAGCAGGCGCTCTGGCGTCACAACCAGACGGTGCCGCCGGAGCAGCAGCTCCACGTGCGCGTGTGCCTGCACGCGGGCGAAGTGCTGGTGACGAACGACGCGGTGCTCGGCGAGCCGATGGAGGTCGTGAAGGCGGTGGAGCACGTGGCCTCCGCGGGAGAGGTGACCTTCACCGAAGCCGTGAACATGGTGCGCAACCGCGCCGAAGCGGCCGCGGACCCGTGCGGCACCATTCCCCTGCCCGGCCGCCAGGAGAAGATCCAGCTCTACCGGCTCACCCGCGCGGCGGAGGGTCTCCCGTTCGCGGAGGGGCTGGGCGGCAAGGACGCCGGCCCGAAGCGCTCACCGCTGGAAGCGCTGAGCGGCCTGGGCACGAAGGTGCGCGAGGGGGTGGCGATGCTGCGCCAGCGCCCGCGCGTGCTGGGCGGAGGGGTGGCGGCGCTGGTGCTGGTGGGAGCGGGGATCGCGTGGTGGGTGCATGCGAGTGATCCGCTGGTGCGGGCGCGCGGCTTGCTGAAGGACGGGCAGCCGGTGGAGGCGCTCCAGGTGTTGAGTGGCCCGGGCGTACCGAAGGGCGCCCCCACGACGCGGCTGCGCGCGGCGGCGAAGCACGCGCAGGGGGCGCACGACGAGGAGCACGTCCTGCTGCTGGGCCTGGACAAGGAAGGCCGGGCGGGCCTGGAGATGGGGCTCCTGGACGGGCTGGCGGAGGACTTTGGCAACGGGGAGCAGGACCGCTCCGTGCGCAAGGTGCTGGAGACGCTGCCCAAGGCCACGGTGCGCTCGCACTTCGAGGCCCTGGCGCGCGGAGCGCCGTCGATGAAGCAGTGGGGCGGGTTGCGCTACCTGGAGTCGGTGCAGGACACGACAGGCCTGGACCTGGTGCGGCTCTACACCGCGTCGCTCGACTCCACGGACTGCGGCGTGCGCACGAAGGCGGCGTCCAAACTCGCGACCCTGGGCGATCCCTCCGCGCTGCCCACGCTCACGCGCGTGGCGGAAGCCGCCCGTGAGAAGCCTGCCGCCGGGACGCGTCCGTGCAATCCGCAGGCGTTCAGCAGGGCGCTCGAAGAGCTGAAGAAGAAGACGCAGGCGGCGCCGTAGCACGGGCCCGCGCCTCCGAGGATCACATGCGCTGGGTGTCTCTCCTCCTGTGTGGATGGTGGCTGGGCTGCGCGGCATCAGAGCCCCGCCCACCTGTCTCGCCCGTGAGCGCCTGGGAGGACTCCGCCGAGGACGCTCATGGCTGCCATGGCGGAGGAGGAGACCGCGTCCTCTCGTGGGTCTGCTCTGAAACAGGCTGTGCCCTGTATCGCGGTGAGGAACAGTCAGTCGGGCGGATCACCCGCACATTCGCGGGCACCCCACCTCCCGTGTTCATCGCGCCAGGCAGCAGTGCCCAGCGAACGTGGGGGAGCGCGCAGCGACTGCCCGGCGCTGCGCTGCCCGTCATGGTGTTCCGCTGGCACCCCCGAGAGAAGCTGCCCAGTGAAGTCCAGAGGCAGCAGGCTTTCGATGAATGGGAGCGGAGGCCGAAGGAGCGGCATCACATCTTTCCCCAGGCCTTGCAGGGCTACTTCGCGCGCAAGGGGATCAACGTGCACGACTACGTGATCGCCATCGACGCGGAGGTCCACGCCCGCATCCACCGGGGGAAGAATGGAGGTCCCTGGAACGCCGAATGGCGTGCCTTCATCGAGCACACCCTCGGTGAAGCCGAGAAGCACGAGCACTTCGAGCACGCGGGCGCGCTCATCCAGAGGTTCGCCCTCGCGGGCTACACCATGACGTATTGGCAGCGGTTCGACCTCACACCGGTTCCCAGGGACTGAATGCGCTACTTCGAGCTTCGAGAGCCCACGGACACCACTCCCTGGACCGGAGAGTTTCGCGTGCAGCGGCAGTGGGGCCTGCCCGGAGTGCTCTGCCCGACCTGTCATGCGGAATGGAGCGGCGTGCTGTCCTACCCCGCCGTGGACCTCTCCCTCCTCCCGGAGCAGCGGTCCTTCACGCAACCGCGCCTGGAGCCCTACGCGGAATACGCGCGGCTCGCGGAGCAGGTCCGCCCCCTGCTACCTCCAGGTGCGCTGCTCCAGCCTGGCTGCACCTTCGGTCCCCTGCGCGGCACGGCGAAGGGACGGTTCGGCCCCGTCACCGTCTTTCCCTCCTGGGAGATCTTCCTGCGCGAGGATGTCCTGGCCTCCTTGCGTGCCAGTTCGATTCGAGGACTCGTACCGGTGCAGGCGGACCTGTCGTTCCCGGTGCAAGGCTCGGAGCGCCTCCACGAGCTTCAGTTGCTCCCCATCGGGCGCCTGCACGAAGCCTGTCTTCCCGTGGGAAGGCCGCCACCGTGCACGACGTGCGGGCGGCAGGGATTCCGGATGCCCTCCAAGCGCTGGCTGGATGCGGACTCCCTGCCCGTCGAACTGGACATCTTCCGGTTGGAGGATGCCGTGACGCTGATCATCGCCTCCGAACGGTTCGTGGAGGCAATCCGTGCGTTGGGACCAGGTGATGTCGGAATCGTTGAAGTGAAGGCGGTTCCGGGAAGCAATCACCTGCCCGCTTGAAGCGGGAGCCCCGCGTGGCCCACGGGCCACGCGGACGTGTCCCGGCGCCCTCACCTTCCCCCGGGTCTTCAGCCCAAGTGGCGGTGGATCCATTCGCACGCGCCTTGCATCCGCGCGCCCGTCCACCCCATGTCCTCCCCGAGCCCCATGACCTCACTCCGCCCCTGCGCCCTGCTGCTCCTCCTCGCCGCCTGCGCCACCACGCCCTCCGTTTCCCCCACTTCCACGGACGAAGTCGTGCTCGCGGAGGACGTGCGCATCCGCCGCATCGCGCCCGGCGTGTGGATGCACGTGACGAACGCCGGCAAGGAGTGGGGCTTCACGCCCGCGAATGGCCTCCTCGTGGAGGATGGCGACACCTCCATCCTCGTCGACACCGGTTGGAATCCGCGCCACGCCGAGACCCTGCTCACCTGGGCCCGGGACTCACTGCGCCACCCGGTGCGCGCCGCGCTGGTGACGCACTTCCACATGGACCGGACCGGGGGCATCCCCACCCTCGACGCGCAGGGCATCGCCGTCCACGCGCGCGAGGACACCGCCCGCCGTGCCACCGCGCAGGGCAACCCCGTCCCCCACCAGCGCCTGTCGGATGCGCAGGACTTCGGGCCGCTGTCGGTGTTCTTCCCCGGCGCCGGCCACGCTCCCGACAACCTCATCGTCTACCACCCGGCCTCGGGCATCCTCTACGGAGGCTGCTTCATCAAGGACGCGGCGGCGAAGGACCTGGGCAACCTGGAGGACGCGGACACCGCTGCCTGGCCCGCGAGCCTTGAGCGCGCTCGCGCGCACTACCCGGACACGCGCGTCATCGTGCCCGGCCACCACGCCCCCGGAGGACTGGAGCTGCTCGAGCACACCGGGGCCCTGCTGCGCGAAGCCCCACCCGCGGCCTCGCGCTGAAACGCCCGAACCTCAGTCGTCCCGGTGCGCGTGGCCCTTCTTCTTGCCACGGCCATGCCCCCGGTGGTCGTCGTCGTCATCCCAGTCGTCGTCGCGACCGCCGCCCTTGCCCTTCACCTTATCGTTCACCTTGAGCAGGTTGCGCGTGTACGCGTCGTAGTCCAGGTGCAGGTGCCCCTTCGCCCTGTGCGTGTACGCGCGCAGCTTCACCTTCCACACGTTGTTGCCGGTGAGGTGCGCCTCCTTCAACTCGCACCGGTAGCCGCGCGAGCGGCACTGCTCGAACCCCCGGCGCACCGCCTCGTCGTAGTTCATCGCCACCGGACGCGGCGGCGGTCCCGGCCTCGGAGGGGGACGCGAAGGACGGGAGCTCGCGACGACACAACCCGAGGAGAGCAGCAGGGTTCCCAGCAGCAGGGCCAATCTCATGCGCGAGATGACGCCACACCCGCGCTCTGATTCAAACAGGCCCACCGTATGTCCGGGCAACTGCGGTGAGACTACAAACCTCCAGGCGAGGCGAACGCGACGAACAGCTCACCCGCGAGGTACGCGCGCAGCCCCTTGCTCTTCGGTCGGATGAAGTCGTTGAGCAGCGCACCCTTCGCCTGCCGGTGCACCGTGGGGAACGCCAGGTTCATGCGGCTGCGCGACACGCCCTTGCCACCGCGGTGGATGAACGTCACGGTGCCGTCCGCGTCCACGCGCTCGACGACCGCGATGTGCGTCATCCCGTCGTTGCGCTTGCCATCGCGGTTGCGGTCGTACGTCTCCTTGAAGAACGCCAGGTCCCCCGGCCTCGGGTTCAACCGGTGCACCGCGCCCGCCGCCTGCGCGCGCCGGAAGATGCCCGTGACGGCGTTCTCCCCCGCGAGGAAGCCGTGCGCCACCAGGTCGATGCCCGCCTGCAGGTACGCAAGCCGCACCAGCCCCGAGCAGTCATTGGGCACGGAGCGGTCCAACCGCCGCGCGCCCACGAGCTGCGCCGCGCGGGCCACGATGCCCCGGGCCTGCTTCGACGGCGGCGGCAACAGCTCGTCCCAGAGCGCGGGCCCCGTGAAGAGCGCCGCGGCCTCCAGCGCCGCCGCGATGACGCCTGCCTCCTCCGGCAGTTCGCGGGGGTCCGCCGCCATCAACGCCGCCAGCGCGTCACGGCCCTCCGGCGTCACGAACTCCAGCGGAGGGGGCGCCTCCGCCTTCACACCCAGTGCGCCCCCGGCGCCCACCGCCACGACCCCGGGCGACACCCAGGAAGCCTTCGAGGGCCCGGCGGCAGGCCGCTCCAACGCACCGTGGGAGGCGACGTCCGGGACGTGCGCGCAACCCACCAGACAGCCCAGCGACATCAGGACGACGAGCGACGAACGACGCAGCAGCAACAAGTCCTCCGGGGGTGAACGCGGGCGCATTCAACCCCGGAATCGTTGTACGTCAAACTGCGATCACCCCTCCCAGGTCGCGAGCAGCTCGCGCACCCGGGCGTACCTCTGGAGCAGGGTGGCGCGGTGGGCGCTGAGCACCACCATGAAACCCACCACCAGCAGGCCCAGCAGCGACAGGAACGCGGCGCCCACGCGGTGGTCGCGCATGCCGAAGCGCACCAGGTTGGCGGCCACGGCCGTCACGAGGAACGCCGAGCCCAGGTACACGTAGGAGCGGATCCGCAGCGCGACGCCCGCGCCCACGCCCACCAGGCAGAGCACGACGCACAGGAGCATCGCCTCGCCGTCGTTGAACATGAGCGGCTTCCAGGCCCCCGCCACGTAGATGCACGTCACCGCCACGGCGCGCATCTGCGCGTAGGCGTCCTGCGACAGCGCGCCCCGGAACACGCGCAGCAGGAGCAGCACGGACAGGCCCGCGGGGATGGCGTAGTACTGCGGCTCGCCGGTGCCGGTGCCCAGCCACACGAAGAACAGCGCCAGGTTGAAGGCCGCGACGGACATCAGCGACGCGGGGCCCTTGTCCTTCGAGCACGCGGCGAGCGCCGCGAAGTGCGCCGCGTAGCCCACGAGCAGCGCCACCGCCACGAAGGGCTGTCCCCACGGCAGCGACAGCAGCCCCGCCAGCGGGAACATCCACGCGCCCGCGACGGCCGGGCGGCGGAAGGCCTTGAGGCCCGCGCCCTCGCGCCGCACGAACAGGTACAGGCCGGTGAAGACCGCGCCCCCGACGAGCGAGGCCAGGCTGTCCGCCGTGCCGAGGCTCGCGTTCATGCCCAGCATCCGCACGCAGAGGTAGCCCGTCGCCACCAGCGCCTGCGCCATCCACGCGGCGGCTTCGTCCTCGTCCTTCGCTGCCCGGCGCACCAGGGCGAAGAGCAGGATGACCAGCCCGCCGCACGCCACCCACGCTTCGCGCGACGCACCGTCCGGGCCGCGCACCGTCAGCACGCCCAGCAGCACCTCCGCGAGCGCCAGGCCCGCGAAGGCCCGGCCCATGCGGCCGCGCACCTTCGCGCCCGCCACCGACAGCACCAGCGTGGCGAGCAGCGCGGTCGCCGCGCCGAAGTACGGGAAGATGAACTCCGCGCCCCGGCCGGTGGAGTACACCGCGCCGAAGTGCACGATGAACGCATGCACGGCGAAGAGGGAGGCCGCCCAACCCAGCCACTCGCGCTCGCGGCTGCGCGCCACCACCGTCCACGCGGTGACCAGCCCGAAGAGCACGCACAGCGGCATCCCCGGGTGCCTGGGGTCCCGCAGGGCGCCCAGTGACAGGAGCGCCAGCACCGCGCCACCGTGATGCAGCGCCGCGCCCACCGCCACGCCCCGCGCGTCCAGCCAGAAGCCCACCAGCGTCAGCACCAGCCCCACGCCGGCCAGCACCGCGGGCGCCCACAGCAGAGGCACCGCGGCGAGCAGCACCGCGCCCAGCAGCGCCGTGGCGCCGTTCATCATCAGGCGCTCGCGCGTCACCATCAGCGCCAGCGCCGCGAGCCCCGCCACCAGCGCCACCGGCAGGGGCAGCGCGCCCGGGCCCGCGTCAACCAGCCGCAGGCCCACCAGCAGCGCGACGGTGCCGGCGCCGCCCACCCACAAGGGCTCGCTCCACGTGCCCTCAATGCCTGGCGACAGGCGCGCGGCGGCGTTCGACAGCGCGCGCTGCACGGCGCCGGACTGGCACAGGGCGGACAGCACCGCGGCCACCAGGGCCACGCCCGCGACGAGCAGGCCCGCCTCCGGGCGCCACTCGCCCACGGCGAGGAGCTCCGTCTGACCGAGCGGCGCGAGCGCGAACACGCCCACCGCCGCGGTGAGGAGCCACCGCTGGGACAACAGGAAGGCCGCCGCCAGCAGCACCCCGCCGAACGCCGCCAGCGCTCCGGGCGTGGGCGCGGAGAGGACGGCCATCAGCGTCAGGCCCAGGGCCCCGCCCACGGCGGTGGGCCGCAGCGCCTCATCCCGCGGGCCCCGGAAGAAGGCCGCCAGCGCGTCCGGCACGTGGTGCGCCGCCAGGGCCAGGGCCAGCAGGAGGACGGTGGCGAAGGGCCGCGCCTCGGGGATGAACAGCAGGAGTCCGGAGGCGACGCCCACGCGCAGGGACGGCCGGGCGCCCGGCAGCAGCACCAGCGCGAGCGCGGAGACGAGCGCCGTGCGCTGGCCCACGTCCGGCAGCAACAGCGACAGCGCGCCCAGGCCGGCCAGCGCCACCTGCATCGCCTTCGACAGCGACTGACGCGGGGCTTCGTCACGCGAGCGCAGCAGCCACGAGGCCACGGCCGGCACGTGCTCCACGGCGCGCACCAGCAGCAGCGGATAGAGCGGCAACAGCGCGACCCACGCGGGCGGGTGCGCCACGGCCGCGATGGACACCAGGCCGAAGGGCACCATGAGCGCCGCGGCGAAGGACTGGCGCAGCGTGCGCGTCCACAGCAGCGGGAGCAGCGCGGGCCCCGCGAGCGCGAGGAGCGTGGCGTGCGGCAGCCGGGCCAGCGCATGGCCATCCCAGCACACCGTGGAAGCGACCAGCACCACCATCGCGGCCAGCGTGGAGACGAGGGAGAAGGACTCGCCGCCCGTGGCGACACGCCGCACGGCGGGCACGTCGTCCAGCAGGGCCAGGACGCTGAGGAACGCGGCCAGCCCCAGCAGGGCCAGCGGACCGGCGGTGTACAGCGCGACGCCCGCCTGGATGGTGGCCATCAGCAGGCCCACGGCGGGGGGCAGCATGCGCAGGGTGAAGAGCGAGGCCAGCGCCGCGCCCAGGAGGAACAGGGTCTGCTGACCCGGCCCCGCCAGCTCCGCCGGCACCAGCGGCAGGAAGAGCGCGAGGAGCCCCGCAGTGACGGTGCTCGCGCTGCGGCCCTTGCGCGCGGCCACCACCGAGCCCAGGAGCGAGGCCGCGATGAGCAGCACCAGCGACACGGCGGGCGGCAGACCCCACGCCGAATAGAGGCCCGGCAGGTCCGGCAGCAGCGCCAGCCCCACGAGCACCACGGCGAACGGCCGCGCGTCCGGGAACGTGCGCGAAGCCACCGCCACCGTCGCGGCGGCGGTGAGCAGCACGGGCCCCAGGAAGGGCTGCTGGCTCAAGAGCCCCCAGAGCACGGCGCTGCCCGCGTACAGGAAGGCCGGCACGCCCAGCCGCTTGAGCAGGCCGCCGCGTTCGCCCAGGAGCGCGAGCACCAGCGAGCCGCCCGCCATCGTCGCGAGCACCGCCTGCGTCGAATGGACGGAGGCGAGCTTCGGCAGCAGGGCCGCCGCGAGGAAGGCGCCATAGGCCAGGTAGCTCGCGTTGCGCAGCCGGAACGCGGCCAGCAGCACGCCCGCGCTGCCCAGCGCCATGCCCAGGAGGGGCGCGGTGACGGGAGAGGCCCCCACCCCGATGGCGAATCCGCACGTCGCGAGGACCCCGACCACCGTGCCCAGGAAGCGCTGCGTGCGCGCGTCCTCCAGGCGCCACACGAGGAGCGCGAGCCCCAGCGCGAGCGCGCCGGCCACGACGGTCGCGGGCCCCGCGCCGAAGGCGATGACGCCGGAGAACGGCAGCGTGGCGAAGAGCACCGAGCCCACGGCGGACAGCGGGAAGCGCTTGAACAGCAGGCCCGCGCCCAGGGACAGCGCGCCCAGGGACAGCGTGGCGAAGAAGGCCGGGCGCGCGTCGGTGCCCAGGTGTCCGTAGAGCGCGAACGCGGGCGCGGCCCAGGTGGTGGCGCGCAGCAACACGTCCGCGAGGCCCAGGTCGCGCGCGTCGCCGGTGCGCTCGCCGCGACGCTGGACGAGGAACGCGAGCACCAGCCCCGCGAGCACGAAGGGAATCGCGGTCAGCGCGCCGTACTGGAAGGGCAGCACCTCCGAGGGCGGGTAGCCCAGGCGCGCCTTGAGGGCGTTGAGCAGGAGCCTGGCCGCGTTCGGGATGAGCTGCACGCTGGACGCGTAGGAGAGATAGGCGCCGAAGTACGCCGGGTAGAGCCACTTGAGGCGGGCCACGGTGCCACGGGACAGCGACACCAGCGTGCCGGTGAAGATGGCGGCCGTGAGGAAGAGGGCCGGCTGGGTGCCGCTGATGGCGGCCGCGAGGCAGGCCACCTGGAGCGCCACGGTGCCGACCGCCAGCGGATCCGCGGAGCGCTCGGCTTCGAGCTTGCGGAAGCGCAGGCAGGTGGCGAGCAGGAAGGCGACGAAGGGGGCGTAGGTGCCAGCGGGAACGGGCGCGCCCGCGGAGGCCAGGGCCAGGTGCAACCGGATGGCGAACAGCGCCGTGAGGTACAGCGGCGCGGTGAGCGCGAACGCGAGCGCATCGCCCTTGCGCTGTGGGGTGACGTCCTTGCGCGACAGCAGGAAGAAGAGGATGCAGGGCAGCGCGTTGAGCCACACCGCCGGAGCGCCGATGCGCGCGGCCAGGGGCGCGAGCCCCATGATGAGCGTGGCGCCCACGAGGCCCACCTGGACGAACGGGCGCGAGGGAGCGTCGAAGGACTCGGCGGGTTTGCGAGCGAGGAACGCGGCGACGCCCGCCCAGACGAAGAGCAGCGGCACGAGCAGCGCGGGGTGCACGCCGTCCAGTTGGAGGGACTCACCGAACCCCATGGGCCCCAGCGCGACGCCGCCGAGCGGGGCCACGGCGGATCCGATGAGGCCGAGGATGTGGCCCGGCCGGCGCAGCGATTCGCGACGGGCGAGGAAGCCGCCCCACACGGAGAAGCCGACGGAGTAGCCCACGGTCATCACGAAGACGGTGAGCGAGCGGGTGACGGACGTCATCCCGGCCCAGGACTCGAAGACGAAGTAGAGCGTGCCGGAGAGGATGAGGAACGCACCAATGAACCACGCGATGCTCTCGTAGAGGAACGGCCGCCATACGCGGCTCCACGCCGACGTCTCTTCAACGATGCGCGCGGTGCGGCTGCGCGGCGCGGGCGGATCGATGAACGGCTCGCCCGGGTTCGGCGGCAGCGGGAGGGAGGCCCCCGCGTGGTTCGCGCTCTGGGGCCGCGCGCTGGCGCCGACGGGCGGACGGGCGGTGTTCAGGTCTGAGATCGGACCGTGAGGGAGGCCGGAAGACGGGGTGGCGACGCCCAGCGACGCGCAGACATCAAACGCGGAGAGCGTGGCTTCGGGCGTCGTCGCCGCGTTCGTGAGGGTGGCTTCCGAGGCGGCCTTGTCAGTGTGTTCGGCGGAGACGGACGTGTCGGTGAGGGCGTGGGCGACGGAGGCAGGGTCAGCGACGACGTTGGGTTCCACGGCGATGCCGTGCGCGATGTGCGGCTCGGAAGCGACGGCGGAGACGTTCTCCGTGGCGACGTGCGCGCCGGGTGCTTCGGAAGCAACGAAGGCCTTCGCGGGCTCCGCGTCCAGGCCTGCCTGCGTGCTGAACGACACGGGACCGACGGCGAGGGCCCCCTCCCCCATCGTCGGGGACGCGGCGTCGTTCCGGGCCGCCTCCACGTCGGGCGCGGACGTCAGGGACTCGGCGGGCGTCTCGGTGAGGACGGCGAGCAGGACGCGGGCCTGTCGCTCGTAGCGCTCGGTGAGCAGGCGGCGCACGTGGGGCGGCACGTCGGAGGCGTCCCAACGGGAAAGTTCGTCCAGGAGGAAGTGGACGTGCGCGAGCTCGGCCTCGATGGCGGACCGGACCCGGGTGGACATCTGGGTGCCGCACAGAACGCACTGGCAAGCGCTTCCCAGGCGTTCTTGACGGCAGGCAGGGCAGTACATGGAACTTCCCCCTCTACAACGGACGTGCCACGCAGAATGCCCTGGAAGGACGCGGGATTGAAATCCACCGGGGTGCGGTGGGCGCTTGGCACCTGTGCAGACCGCTGCACACGTGCACACCCGACGCTGGCCGCCGGGAACGACTCATGGGACCGTGGAGGTCATGAGCACGGACCTGACGTTGCGGCCCATCGAGGCCCGGGATGACGCGGCGGTGGCGGCGGTCATCCGCGCGGTGATGCCGGAGTTCGGAGCGGACGGCCCGGGCTTCGCCATCCACGACCCCGAAGTGGACGCGATGAGCGCGGCCTACACCCGGCCCCGACACGCCTATTTCGTCGTCGAACAAGAAGGTCGGGTGGTGGGAGGTGGAGGCATCGCGCCGCTGGACGGGGGCGCGCCGGACGTCTGCGAACTGCGCAAGATGTACTTCCTGCCGCACGCCCGGGGCCACGGCGTGGGCGAGCGCCTGCTGAGACACTGTCTGGAGTTCGCGCGCGGCGCCGGCTATCGCCAGTGTTACCTGGAGACGCTGGCCGGCATGGCGCAGGCCCAGAAGCTCTACCAGCGGCTCGGCTTCGAAACCCTCTGCGCCCCCATGGGCCGCACCGGGCACTTCGGCTGTGACCGCTGGTACGCGCTGGACCTCACCAAGGATGCCTGACCGCCTCCACACCAGCCGAGCAGGAACCCACGGCGAGTAGCCTCCACCAGACCCAACTTGTCAGGTCAGGAGGCTCCGCATGGCGGACAAACCCACGACCCCACCCCGACGCGCGCCCCGTGCCCAGAGCCCACGCACCGCGCACGCCTCCCCGGTCCAGACAGACAAGCTCCCGTTCGACATCGAAGAGGTCCTGCGCCGCGTCCGCCACGAGGTGCGCTCCTTCGCGGACGCCGCGATGTTCGAACTCGCCGCCAAGGGACACGGCTCCCTCTTCGAGCAGCTCATCGCGTGCATCCTCTCCATCCGCACGCTCGATGAAGTCAGCCTGCCCGCGTCCCTGCGCCTCTTGAGCCGCGCAGCCACCCCGGACGCCCTGGCCCACCTCACGCCCCAGGCCATCGACGCGCTCATCCAGCCCGTCACCTTCCACGAAGCCAAGGCGCACCAGGTCCACGCCATCGCCGTGCGCACGCGTGACGAGTTCCACGGCCAGCTCCCCGCCGACCCGGCCGTCCTCCAGTCCTTCAAGGGCGTGGGCCCCAAGTGCGCGCACCTGGCCCTGGGCATCGCCTGTGGCCACGAGGTCATCAGCGTGGACATCCACGTCCACCGCGTCACCAACCGCTGGGGCTACGTGAAGGCGTCCACGCCGGAGCGCACGCTCGCGGCGCTCGAAGCCATCCTCCCGCGCCCCTACTGGGTGGAGCTCAACCGGCTCCTCGTCCCCTTCGGCAAGCACGTGTGCACCGGCTCCCGCCCGAAGTGCTCCACGTGCCCCGTGCTCCCCTACTGCCGGCAGGAGGGCGTCACCTCCCACCGGTAGCGCGCGCCCCTACCGGTCATGCCCCGCGAACTGCGTGGCCCGCCGCGCGAACCTCCGCCACGGGTTCGTCCGGCCGCCGTTCTCCAGCGTGATCTCCTTCGAGTGCCGGACGTCCTTCTCCCAGCACGCCTCCATCTTCGCGGCGATCTCCCTGTCTTCGAACACCAGCGACCCTTCGCTCAACTTGTTGAGCGACAGCGCGTCCAGGTTCGTGGAGCCCACCACGCACAGCCAGTCGTCCACGAGCATCGTCTTCGAGTGCAGCATCGCCGGCTGGTACTCCCAGATGCGCACGCCCGCGGCCAGCAGCCGCTCGTAGGTGGAGCGCTGTGACGCGCGCACCACCGGCACGTCGTGGTGCGGTCCTGGCCCCAGCACGCGCACGTCCACGCCCTGCCGGACCTTCACCTCCAGCTGCTCCAGGATGTCGTTGGGCGGCGTGAAGTACGCGTTGGCGATCCACAACCGCTTCGTCGCCGCGGCCACCACCAGCCGCACCATCCGCTCCGCCTCCGTGATGCCCAGCCGCCCCGAGCTGTCGATGAACGCCGCGCACCCGCCGCCGTCCACCTCCAGCTCCGGGAACGCCTCGCGCGGCAGCAGCCCGCCCCCGGACTCCTGCCAGTGCTTGGCGAAGGTGACCTGGATGCGCCGGACCTCCGGGCCCTCCACGCGGATGTGCGTGTCGCGCCAGTTGTCCTCCTTCAGCCCTTCCCCCTCCCACACCTTCCAGATGCCGAAGCCGCCCGTGTACGCGATGCGCCCGTCCACCACGACGATCTTCTGGTGTGAACGCCCCAGCAGCCGCCCCAGCACCTTGCCCGCGAGCAGCCGGTAGTAGTGCACCTCCACGCCCGCCTCGGTGAGCCGCCGCTCCACCTTCTGGTCGAAGTCCTTGTCCCCCGTGGTCTCCTCGCTGCCCACCGGATCCACCACCACGCGGCACTGCACGCCCGCGCGCGAGCGCTCCGTCAGCGCTTCGACGAAGCGGTCCGACAGCTCACACGGCCGCCAGATGTAGACGAGCATGTGCACGCTGTGCTTCGCGGCGCGGATGTCCTCCAACATCCGGTCGAAGACCTGGCTGTTCTCCAGCAGGTGCATCCGGTGTCCGGGCGACAGCCCCACGCCCGTGGACTGATACAGCGCGAACGAGAACCCCTCCGGGCCGGGCGGCAGCTCGAATGGCCCCTGCATCTCGTGCTTGCGGTTCGTACCGTCCCCATCGAAGCCATGGGCCCCCGGCTGGGGCAGCAGTTCCACGTCCTGGAGCTCGCTCATGGCTGCAAACTAGGAACGGTCACCCCCCTGGGGCAGCCCACCGACTGTTTCCTCGGCCGCAAGGTGAACAGGACCCCATTCCGTCATTGCCGCCACCTTCCACCATGGCGAGACTGGGCCCGTTCCCTCGCCTGGAGAGATTTCATGCTCGATGCCACTTCGCGTCCCTCCGCCCGGGAGCTGCTGTCACAGGCGGGGCTCGCCCCCCTCATCCCCATGCTCTACGTCGCCTGGACGGACGGTGAGATGACGGCCGAGGAGCTGCGCGCCCTGGGCACCGCCGCCCGCGCCCAGCCCTGGCTGGACCTCAAGGCCAGCACCGTCCTGGCCGTCTGGGTGGATCCGCTGCGTCCGCCCTCCCCCCGTGAGCTGGCCCTGGTGCGCGAGCACATCCGCGTCACCGCCGAACGGCTGGCCACCAGCAACCAGCAGAACCTCGCGGAGCTGGGCATGCAGCTGGCCCAGGTGCTCGCGGGCGAGGCGCCGCTGGACGTTCCCGTGGCGGAGCTGGCCAAGGCCCTGGCCGCGATGGAGGCCACGCTGGGCGTGGACGGCAAGGAGGCGGTGCGCTCCCTGCTGCCGCATCCCTCGCGCACGCCCCACGCCGAGGCGCGCTCGCACACCGCGTCCTTCAACCCCGCGGCGATGACGGACGTGCTGGAGCGCACCTACCGCGACGTGCGCAAGCAGGTGCGCGGCTGGCTGGAGGACGCGGACTTCCGCTACAAGGAAGGGCTGGACACCACCGCCTACCGCGACCAGGTCTTCGACTGGCTCAAGCACCTGGCCAACGACGGGCTGGGGCAGCTCGCCTTCCCCAAGGGGCGCGAGGGCGGCGCGGACCTGGGCGCGTTCATCGCCGCCTTCGAGACGATGGCCTTCTTCGACCTGAGCCTCGTCATCAAGGCGGGCGTACACTTCGGCCTGTTCGGCTCCAGCATCCTGTTCCTGGGCACGAAGCGGCACCACCAGCAGTACCTGCCCCAGGTGGCGTCCCTGGAGCTGCCCGGCTGCTTCGCGATGAGCGAGCTGGGCCACGGCTCCAACGTGCGCGACTGCGAGACGGTGGCCCGCTACGACGCGGACACGCGCGAGTTCGTCATCGACACGCCGTCGGAGACCGCGCGCAAGGAGTGGATTGGCAACGCGGCCCGGCACGCGCGCATGGCCACCGTGTTCGCGCAGCTGGAGGTGGACGGAGAGCAGCTGGGCGTGCACGCGCTGCTCGTCCCGCTGCGCGACATGCACGGCAAGGTCCTCAAGGGCATCCGCATCGAGGACTGCGGCGAGAAGATGGGCCTCAACGGCGTGGACAACGGGCGGCTGTGGTTCAAGGGCGTGCGCGTGCCGCGCGAGAACCTGCTCGACCGCTACGGCCAGGTGACGGAGGACGGCGAGTACACCAGCTCCATCACCGGCGACTCCAAGCGCTTCTTCACCATGCTGGGCGCGCTGGTGGCGGGCCGGGTGAGCGTGGCGTGCGCGTCCCTGAGCGCGGCCAAGAGCGCGCTGACCATCGCCGTGCGCTACGGCGACCTGCGCCGCCAGTTCGGCCCCACCGGCTCGCGCGAGGTGCGCCTGCTGGACCACCAGTCGCACCAATTGCGCCTGCTGCCGCTGGTCGCCAAGGCGTACGCGCTGGACTTCGCGCTGGAGCACCTGGTGGACCGCTACGTCCACCGCACGGAGGACGACGCGCGCGAGGTGGAGGCGCTGGCGGCGGGCCTCAAGGCCTACGCGTCGTGGAACGCCACCGCCACCGTGCAGGAGGCGCGCGAGGCGTGCGGCGGCCAGGGCTACCTCACCGCCAACCGGCTGCCGTCCATCAAGGCGGACACGGACGTGTTCACCACCTTCGAGGGCGACAACACCGTCCTCATGCAACTGGTCGCCAAGGGCCTGCTCACGGGCTACCGCCAGCGCTTCGAGGACGACCGCGTCTTCGCGGTGCTCAAGCTCATCGTGGACCGGGCGGCCACGGTGGTGACGGACAGGAACCCCATCGCGGGCCGGCGCACCGACAGCGACCACCTGCGCGACAGCGACTTCCACCTGCGCGCGCTGCGCTTCCGCGAGGAGGAGATGCTCGCGTCGGTGTCCCGGCGCATCCGCAAGCGCCTGACGGCGGGCGTGGAGGCGTTCGAGGCCTTCAACCAGGTGCAGGTGCACCTGCTGGCCCTGGCGCACGCGAGCGTGGAGCGCATCGTGCTGGAGCAGTTCCTGCTGGGCGTGGCGGCGGTGAAGGACGAAGCGCTCAAGCCGGTGCTGGGACGGCTGGCGGACCTGTTCGGCCTGTCCTGCCTGGAGTCCGCCAGCGGCTGGTTCCTGGAGCACGGCTGGCTGGAGGGGCCCAAGGCGAAGGCCATCCGCAAGGAGCGCGTGCAGCTGTGCGCGGAGCTGCGGCCGGACGCCGTGGGGCTGGTGGACGCGTTCGGGATCCCCGACTCGTGCCTCGCGGCGCCCATCGGGCTGGGGCGGCTCGCGCCCGGCGGTGAACGCTTCGACGACGTGGCGGGAGGGCCATGAGACCGCGTGCGTGGTGGGCGGTGCTGGGGCTCGCGGGGATGACCGGTTGCGCGACGGTGTCCCCGGCGGAGCGGGCCCAGCGGGCGGTCGCGGCCAACAAGGAGCGCGCGCGCCTGTTCACCGAGGAGGTCTACAACCAGAAGCGCCTGGAGCGCATCCCGGAGTACGTCGCGGCGGACTACGTGGACCGCTCGGAGGGCGCGCCCGAAGCGCTCCGGGGCCCGGAGGTGGTGCGCACCCAGGCGGAGGCCGGCTTCGCGCTCTTCCCGGACCTGCGCTTCGAGCTGCTCCACGTCCTGGCCGAGGACGACTGGGTCATGGTGCGCTGGCGCGCGGTCGGCACCGACACCCAGGGTCCCGTCGCGGATGACGGCAAGCCCCGCACGGTGACGCTCCAGGGAGACTCGCTGTACAGGCTGCGCGACGGCCGCTTCGTGGAGTCGTGGGACCTCACCGACCGGCTCTCGCCCCTGCTCCAGCGGGGCTACAAGGTCGTGCCGCCCGCGCCGTGACGGCGTCTTCCCATTGACACCCATGCACCGGACCCATCAGGGTCCGGGAATGAAGATGAACGCCGGGCCCATCCGGGCCGCCGACAAGGCCCGTCAGAGCGCCTTCCGCACGGCCTTTCCGCCCCACGGCCCCCAGGGCTCCTCCTGGGGAAGCAAGCTGCTGCGGGTGTTCGGCTGGGGGCTCGTGCTGCTGGGCGCCTTCCTGCTCGTCGTGGTGATTGATGGGTGGAAGGCGTTCGGCCAGGGCGCGGACGGCGCCCGGCGCGAGCGGATGGAGCGCTCGCCGCAGTGGCAGGACGGGAGCTTCGTCAACGCGCAGCCCATCCTCAACAACTGGGAGCGCACCCTGTCGAGCATGTTCCATTCGAGCCCCGACAGCAGCCCCCAGACGCCGCTGACGGTGCCCCCCATCGATCCAAAGCGCTTCGCCACGCCGCCTCCGGACGGGCTGCGCGTCACCTGGCTGGGGCACTCGAGCACGCTGGTGGAGGTGGATGGGCACCGCGTGCTCACGGACCCCGTGTGGGGCGAGCGCACCTCGCCGCTGGAGTGGATTGGCCCCAAGCGCTGGTTCCCCGCGCCCATCGCGCTCGGCGACCTGCCGCCCATCGACGCGGTGGTCATCTCCCACGACCACTACGACCACCTGGACTTCGCGACCATCACCGCGATGAAGGACTGGAACACGACCTTCGTGGTGCCGCTGGGGGTGGGCGCGCACCTGGAGTACTGGGGCGTGCCCGCGACGCGCATCGTGGAGCTGGACTGGTGGGAGCGCACGCGCGTGAAGGGACTGGACATCGTGTGCACGCCCGCGCGGCATGCGTCGGGCCGCTTCCTCCAGCAGGACAAGTCGCTGTGGGCGGGCTGGGCGCTCGTTGGGGCCCGACACCGCGTCTACTACTCCGGTGACACCGGCCTGTTCCCCGCGATGGAGGAGATTGGCGCGAAGCTGGGGCCCTTCGACCTGACGATGATTGAAGCGGGGCAGTACGGCGCCGGCTGGCCGGACTGGCACCTGGGGCCGGAGCAGGCCGTGCTCGCGCACCGGCTGGTGCGCGGCCGGTTGATGATGCCCGTGCACTGGGGGCTCGTCACGCTGGCGAACCACTCCTGGACGGAGCCCATGGAGCGCTCGCAGGTGGCCGCGAAGCATGACGGCGTGAGCATCACCTCGCCCCGGCTCGGGCAGGACTTCCTCGTGCAGGCGCCCCCCACGGAGCGCTGGTGGCCCGACGTGCCGTGGCAGACCGCGGAGCAGGCCCCCATCGTGGCCAGCCAGATTCCCCCCGCGCTCCGGGAAGGACACCCCGCCCTGCCGCTCGTCGTGACGCCGCCAGCCCCCAGCCCGACGCGGGCCGCGACCCCGCCGACCACGGCGCCCCAGGGCGCCACCCCCGCCCCGAACCCGACGCCGCAGCAGGCCGCGCCTCCCCAGGTCGCGAGTCCCCAGGGGGCGACTCCGTAGGACGCGAGCCCGACTCGCCACCCACGGCGCACGAACCCACCGAACGCGCGATGTGTGACGAACTGCCAGAAGCGCTGCGCAGGGCCTTCCAGGCCACGGCCTACGTCGTTCGCGCGCACCCTCGCGTCGGAGACCTGAAGCATGTGCTGCGCGTGGGTGCCCCGCACCCGTTGCTCGACGCCGCGCTCAGCGCGCACGGGCATGCTTCGTGGGCCTTCCTCACCGCGTGGAATCCGCACGCGCGGGCGCATCCGCCTCGGACCAACGAGCGCCTCCAGCGCACCTTGCGCGGCCTGCTCGAAAACGGCGGCCATCCGTACGTGCCCGCCGTGGGCGTGGCGGACGACCGGCGCTGGTTCGAGGAGAGCCTCTTCGTCCCCGGCATGTCCCGCGACGAGGCCCGGCGCACGGGCGCGCTGTTCCTCCAGAAGGCGGTGCTCTGGGGCCGCGTGGGCGGTGTCGCGGAGCTGGTGGGGTGTCTGGGGTGTCCAAGCCCTTGATGAGGCTCGGTGTGGTCTTCATGACGCTGCCGCAGTCCCAGCCGTCTTCAGCGACCCGAGCCGCCCGTCGCGGGGCTCGCGTCGCTGGGTCGGAAGGTGCTGGAGGTGGGCGCGAAGGTGGGCGTGATGTCCAGGCGGCGTGACCCCGTCACGCGCTGCGCCAGCTCATCGAAGTCCAGCTCCAGCAGCTTGCCGGACCCCTCCGCCGGGAGCGCGAAGCGGATCCGCCAGTAGTTGGGGCGCACGCGCACCGCCTCGCCGCCCTGCGCCAGGAGGATGCCGTTCTGCCGGGCGTACTCCGCGCCCGCGTCGATGACGTTGCGCTCACCCAGCTCCGCCTGCACGGACGCGGACGCGGGCGGCACGGGCGGACGCCCCGTGGGGCCGGTGGCACAACCAGCACCCGCCAGCAGGGCAGGCAGGAGAGCGGCTATCAGTGAGCGGGGCGCCATATCCAGACAGTGGACACGGCGACGTCAAGCGGCACTGTGGGACAGTTGCGAATCTCCGGCTGACGCATGCCCGGCCGGAGCGACGGCGCGGGGGAGGCTCCCCGGCCGCCTGGGAGGCAGGACTACTTGGCGGGCGTCGGGATGCCCGCGCGCTCCACGACCTCGTCGATGAGGCCGTACTGCCGGGCCTCCTCGGCGCTCATGAAGTAGTCGCGCTCGGTGTCCTTCTCGATGCGCTCGATGGTGTGGCCCGTGTGCTTCACGAACAGGCCATTGAGGTACGTGCGCAGGCGGAGGATCTCCTTGGCCTGGATTTCGATGTCCGTGGCCTGACCCTGCGCGCCGCCCAGCGGCTGGTGGATCATGATGCGGCTGTTGGGCAGGGCGTAGCGCTTGCCCTTGGAGCCGGCCAGCAGCAGCAGCGCGCCCGCGGAGGCCGCCTGGCCCACGCAGATGGTGGACACGGGGCATTTGACGTACTGCATCGTGTCGTACATCGCGAGCGCCGCGGTGACGGAGCCGCCGGGGGAGTTGATGTAGAGGTTGATGCCCTTGTCCGGGTCCTCGGACTCCAGGAACAGCAGCTGGGCGACGATGAGGTTGGCCACATCGTCGTTGATGGGCGTGCCCAGGAGGATGATGCGGTCCTTGAGCAGACGGCTGTAGAGGTCGTACGCCCGCTCGCCGCGGTGCGTGGTCTCAATGACGAAGGGGACGTTCATGGCCCCCGTACCCTAATCGTCCCCGCTCCCGCGCGCTCCCCCCTTCTTGCCGGAGCGTGCGCTGTCCCACGCTTGGGCGGGTGGGACGGGCGCCCCGGGTGGGACCGGAGGGCGGGGCATGCCCCCCCCGGCCCGGGGTGCCATGGGGCCTACAGGTTCCCGGTCATCTTCTCCGGGCGGACCCACTGGTCGAACTGCTCGGCGGTGACGAGCCCCAGCTCCACGGCGACCTCCTTGAGCGTCTTGCCCTGCTTGTGCGCCGTCTTGGCGATCTTCGCCGCGTTGTCGTAGCCGATGTGCGGGTTGAGGGCCGTCACCAGCATCAGGCTGCGCTGGAGGTTCTCCTGGAGGCGGGGGAGGTTCGGCTCGATGCCCACCGCGCAGTTCAGCCGGAAGCTGCGCATGCCGTCCGCCAGGAGCCGGCAGCTCTGCAGGAAGTTCTGGATGATGAGCGGCTTGAAGACGTTGAGCTCGAAGTTGCCGGACGCGCCGCCCAGGCAGATGGCCACGTCGTTGCCCATCACCTGGGCGCACAGCATGGTGAGCGCCTCGCTCTGCGTGGGGTTCACCTTGCCCGGCATGATGGAGCTGCCCGGCTCGTTCTCCGGGATGTTGATCTCCCCGATGCCGGAGCGCGGCCCGGACGACAGCCACCGGACGTCGTTGGCCACCTTGAACAGCACCGCCGCCAGCCCCTTGAGCGCGCCGTGCGCCTGCACCAGCGCGTCATTGGCCGCCAGCGCCTCGAACTTGTTGGGCGCGGTGACGAAGCCGTGGCCGGTGAGCTTTGCAATCTCCGCGGCCACGCGCTCGGCGTAGCCCGGGGGCGCGTTGAGGCCGGTGCCCACGGCGGTGCCGCCCAGCGCCAGCTCCAGCAGGTGCGGCAGGGACGCGTCGATGTGGCCCTTCGCGCGCTCCAGCTGCGCCACGTAGCCGCTGAACTCCTGGCCCAGCGTGAGCGGCGTCGCGTCCTGGAGGTGCGTGCGGCCAATCTTCACGATGGACTGGAACGCCTGGGACTTCTGGGCCAGCACGTCGCGCAGGGCCTCAAGCTCCGGCAGCACGTGCTTCACCACGGCCTCCACGGCGGCCACGCTCATCGCGGTGGGGAACACGTCGTTGGAGCTCTGGCCCTTGTTGACGTCGTCGTTGGCGTGCACCTTGCGCGCCTCCCCGCGCTCGCCGCCCAGCAGCTCCGAGGCGCGGTTGGCCAGCACCTCGTTGCAGTTCATGTTCGTCTGGGTGCCGCTGCCGGTCTGCCACACCAGCAGGGGGAACTCCTCGTCGTGCTGACCCGCGAGCACCTCGTCCGCGGCCTTCGCGATGGCCTGCGCCTTCTCTTGGGACAGCGAGCCGTTCTCCTGGTTCACGAGCGCGGCGGCCTTCTTGACGAGCACCAGCGCGTGCACGAGCGCCACCGGCATCCGCTCATTGGAGATGGCGAAGTTCTGCCGGCTCCGCTGCGTCTGCGCGCCCCAGAGCCGGTCGGCGGGGACTTCGATGGGACCAAAGGTGTCCTTCTCGATGCGAACGTTCTTGGTGCTCACGGTGAGGCCTCCCCAGCAGGGAACGACGATGTCCAGGCGCGGCGATTAACACCCCCACCCCTTCGCGGCAGGCCTGAATGGAGGACGGATGCCGCATCTCCAACGGTCGGGGACGGGAAGGGCAGGCCCGCGCAGCCCCGCCCGCCCCTCACACGGGGAGCGCGCGGGCGTTAGTGTCACGCCGTGAGCCCCTCCGGCACCATCCGCGCCCTCTTCCTGGCCCAGGAGCGCAACACCCCCATGCGCCGCGTCCCCGAGGCCCGGGCCGTGGAGCAGCACGGCTTCGAGGGTGACCGCCACCAGCGACGCGCCGTGGGGCACAAGCGCCAACTGCTGCTCGTGGACGAGGCCCAGCGGACCGCGCTGGACGTACCCGAGGGCGCGCTCAAGGAGAACGTCCTGGTGGAGGGCGTGGCGCTGGACACGCTGCCCCCGGGCCAGCGCCTGACGCTGGGGACCGAGGTGGTGGTGGAGCTGACCGAACCGTGCGTGCCCTGCTGGAAGCTGGACGCGCTGCGCCCCGGGCTGCTCCAGGAGAGCTGGGGCCGGAGGGGTCAGCTCGCCCGCGTGCTGAAGGCGGGCACCGTGCGCGAAGGCGACCCCGTGCACCTGCTGGACGTGAACCCGGACGCGCCCCGCATCATCCGGCCGAAGTTGCCCTGAGCAACGCCGCGGACGTCACCGACTCCAGAGCTTGCCCAGCTCCAGCGGCACCGCGTCGAAGGGCGCGGCATGCACCATCCCCTTCCCAAGATGCACGCTGAACAGTCCCCACTGGCCCTCGCGCAGCCGGTGGATCTCCAATCCCTCCTCCAGTGGCTCGATGAACCACAGCCACTCCACACCCGCCCGCGCATAGACGCGCATCTTCGGGCCCCGGTCCCACCGCTGGGTGGACGGAGAGAGCACTTCACACACCCAGTCCGGGGCCAGCGAGAAGACCGGCGTGTCGGGCATCCGAGGCATCCGTTCACGCCTCCACCCCGCGAGATCCGGAACCAGGGCATCGCTTGAACCCGCGAAGCGCAGCTCCGGCTCATCCAGGATGAGCCAACCGCCGGGCCCACCGAGGCCTTCGTCGAACGGGCCATCCAGCCAACCGCCCAACTTCGACGCCGCCCGCGTGTGGCGGGACGCCGGCCGGGGACTGACGACCAGCTCCCCTTCGATGATCTCCCCCACCTTCGTCGGCGGCACGTCCTCCAGGTCGGCATACGTCGCCGGCCTCCCCTTCCCACTCCCGTTTCCGTCGCCCATGGGAGAGGAGGATGCCCCCTACCCCTGACATCCTCAAGCACCGGGCAACCCGACGGCCCGTACGCGGGGGCAGGAGGGCGGGCCCGCGCAGCGCCGTCCGCCATGAACCGCCCGCAAATCCAGACAGACACCCCATGCAGCCAAACCACGCCTACCGCGAATAAAACAAATCAGCGCCTGCCTGCATGACGGTGAAAGCGGAACCGTGACACACTTTCTCAGACTGTTTCACGGTCTCGGGGGAAGACGCATGTCGTCCATGTTCTGGATGGGTTTGGCGATGGCGGCCTGGGGGCGGCTGCCTCCGGATGGGGCCGCGCAACTCCAGAAGGTGGACGCGGTGATGCCGGAGCTGCGGCGGCTGGCCGGGGACCCGGAGGTGGTGCGCGCCATCCGCGCCCAGAACGCACGCCGCGTCCCCCTGGCCACCGTCCAGCGTCACGACGCGGAGTGGATGGCCACCCCGGCGCTCACGCCCTTCAAGCAGGCCGTGCTGGACGCTCCGTGCGCGGGCGCGCTCCAGCGCGCGCAGAAGCGGCTGGGCCTGGCGATGGCGGAGGCCTTCACCATGGACGGCCAGGGCGCGCTGGTCTGCGCCAGCCGGCGCACGTCCGACTACTGGCAGGGGGACGAGGACAAGTGGCGCCTCACCTATGCCGGCGGCCGGGGCGGGCCGGAGCTGCGGGAGTCGCCCTTCTTCGATGAATCCTCGCAGGCCTACGTCATCCAGGTCTCCCTGCCAGTCCGCGACGGCGCCCGGGTCATCGGCGCGCTCACCGTGGGCCTCTCCCTGCTCGACCTCTGATCCGCTCTCCCCTGGATTCTCCCATGCGCCAGCTGTCCGGCTTGAAACTGAGGGGTCGCCTCACGCTGTGGGTCTGCCTGCTGCTCATCGCCGCGCTCACGCCCGTCGTCGCGGCGGGCGTCCACGTCATCCAGAGGACCGTGGAGCAGCAGGTCCAGGGCGTCCTCCAGGTGGAGGCCGAAGGATTGCGCGAGCTCGTGGAGTCGTCGCTGCAGGAGCGGGAGGCGAACGCCCGCGCGTGGACGGAGGACGCCATCGTGCGCGGCGCGCTCCTCTTCGGCACCTACGCGAAGAGCGACGCGGTGCTCGCCACGTTGAACGACAGGCACGCGAGCTTCGCGGGCCTGGTGCTCTTCACCGAGGACGGCCGCGCGGTCTCCGTCAGCCGGCCCGCGCTGCGCGAGGCCTTCGCGGGCCGTGAGCGCGAGGTGCTCGCCACGCCCTGGTTCCAGGCCGCGCTGGAGGACCGGCTGGACCCGGACCTCCTCACTGCGGCCCTCACCCGGGACGACGCCGCCTTCGGCCGCCCGGTGCTGCCCCTGGCCCTGCCCGTGCTCAGCCCCATCTCCGGGGCGCGCGTGGGCGTGCTGCTGGCCGCGTATGACTGGAGCCAGGTGGAGCAGGTCGTCGCGGGCGCGCTCCAGCGCTCACGGGAGCGGGGCCAGCGCAGCTTCACGCTGGAGATCCTCGACCCGAACGGGGCACCGCTCTACAGCTCGCGGGCCCCGGGCGTTCCCACGCCGCACCAGACGGTGCGGGCGCAGGCGGAGGACGACAGCACCCGCGCCGGGGTGGGCAGCCGCTGGCGCTTCGTCGCGACGATGGACGCGAAGGAGGCCTTCCAGCCCCTGCGCGACTTCCTCCAGCTCAGCGTCCTCGCGGTGGCCGCGCTCCTGCTGCTGGCCGCCCTGGCCGCCTGGGCGCTGGCGCGCGGGGTGACGCGCCCCATCACCACGCTGAGCGACCTGGTGTCCCGCGTGGTCCGCGAGGGCGACCTCACCCAGAAGGTGGCGCTCCACGGCCACCGGGACGAGGTGGGCGAGCTGGCATCCGCCTTCGCGCGGATGATGGACCACCTGCGCGAGTCCACCTCCAGCCTCCAGCAGGGCACCCGGGTGATGGGACAGACGGTGGCGGAGCTGACGAGCGTCACCGAACAGCAACAGCGCAACCTCACCCGGCAGGCGGCCGCGCTCCAGGAGACGCAGGTCACCGCGCGGGAGATCCAACAGACCTCGCAGCTGGCCGCCGAGCGCTCCCAGGCGGTGCTGGGCCTGGTGACCCGGGCGCGCGAGGTGGGCAGCGCCGGCGAGGCGACGCTCGAAGCCAGCCTGGACGGCTTCGAACAACTGCGCGAACACGGGGTGCGCTTCGCGGAGGGCGTCGCCGCGCTCAACGTGCGCACGCATCAGATTGGCGGCATCACCCAGACGGTGAAGGACCTGGCGGACCAGTCCAACATGCTCGCGCTCAACGCGGCCATCGAAGCGGCGCGCTCCGGGGAGCACGGCAAGGGCTTTGGCGTGGTGGCCCGGGAGATCCGCGGCCTCGCGGACCAGTCCATCCAGGCCACCAGCCGGGTGCGCGACATCCTGGACGACATCCGCGGCGGCATCCACGGCACCGTCGCGCTCTCCGAAGAGGGCCAGCGCCGCTCCGAGGCGGGCCTTGCCCAGGTGCACGCCAGCAGCCAGAGCCTGCGCGCGCTGACGGGCATCATCCAGGACAACGCCTCCGCGGCCCAGCAGATCGCCATGGCCGTGACGCAGCAGAACGCGGGCATCGCGCAGATCTTCACCGCCGTCACGGACCTGTCGCGGATGATGGACGACACCGTCCAGGCCATGCAGGGCACCCAGCGGATGACGCACACCCTGCGCGACGTGGCCGAACGGATGGAGTCCGTGGCCGGCGTCTGGCGCGTCTGACGCCGGCGCCCGGTCCTCAGACGCGCCGCTCCCAGCGGGGCGCGTCGTCATCCACGGGCGTGTTGCCCACCCGGGCCACCCAGTCCAGGGGCCCCTGCAGCGGGGCCTTCCCCCACGGCGTCGCCGGGATGAACGCCCAGAGCAGCAGGTAGAGCAGCAGGCTGCCGCCGCCCGACGCGAACAGCATCACCACGAACGCCACCCGCACCAGCGCGACGTCCACGTCCAGTTCCCGGGCCAGCGCCGAGCACACGCCCAGCAGCGCCCGCCCCTCTCCCCGGTGCATCGGCACCGTCCGCTTGCGGCAGTGCGGGCAGCGCGTCGCCTCCGCGGACAGCGGCTTCGAACAGCTCCTGCAGGATGTCGTGACGTCCATGGGATGACCTCTCCGTCGTTCCCCCGCTTGGCACGGTGGGGGCTCCATCCCTACCTACGCAGGCCACTCCAGGTGATTGCGGCCCCCAGGAACCGGGATTCCGGGGGTCTCTGTCCCGGTGCGTCAGTGGATTTACAGATTTAATCCTGAGGATGTTGACAGCCTTACAGGCAAGCAGCTTCTAATTCACCAAGACTTCCCTTCCCCAGATGGCAGGGGCATCTTTCAGCCCGTTAGGCCATTTTTACAACGCATCTCGTCAGGAGCCACCATGGACGCCAGCACCGCCCAGAACCCGCCGACCTTCGGACCTGGCGTGAGCATCGAGGGGGGCTGGCACCCGGACTACGCGGCGGTGCTGACGCAGGACGCCATGGCCTTCGTGGCGAAGCTGGTGCGCACCTTCGGCGAGCGGCGCGAGGCCCTGCTGGAGCGGCGCAAGAAGGTGGCGGAGGGGTGGCGCAAGGGCGAGCGGCCGCACTTCCTCCCGGAGACGGCGGACGTCCGCAAGGGGGACTGGACGGTGGCCCCGGTGCCCGCGGACCTCCAGGACCGGCGCGTGGAAATCACCGGGCCGGTGGACCGCAAGATGATCATCAACGCGCTCAACTCCGGCGCGAGCGTGTTCATGGCGGACTTCGAGGACGCCAACAGCCCCACCTGGGACAACGTGGTGCGCGGCCAGGTGAACCTGCGCGACGCCGTCCGCAAGACCATCTCCTTCACGGCGGAGAACGGGAAGCAGTACGCGCTGAATGAGCAGCACGCCGTCCTCTTCGTGCGCCCGCGCGGCTGGCACCTGCCGGAGCGCCACGTCCGCATCGACGGCAAGCCCATCTCCGGCTCGCTCTTCGACTTCGGCCTGTTCTTCTTCCACAACGCCCGGGAGCAGCTGAAGCGCGGCACCGGCCCGTACTTCTACCTGCCCAAGATGCAGAGCCACCTGGAGGCCCGGCTGTGGAACGACGTGTTCCACCTGGCCCAGAGCGAGCTGGACATCCCGCGCGGCACCATCAAGGCCACCGTCCTCATCGAGACGCTGCCCGCCGCGTTCGAGATGGACGAAATCCTCTACGAGCTGCGCGAACACTCGGCCGGCCTCAACTGCGGCCGCTGGGACTACATCTTCAGCTTCATCAAGACGCTCCAGTCGGACGCGTCCGTGGTGCTGCCCGACCGGGGCCAGGTCACCATGGACAAGGGCTTCCTCAACGCCTACTCGCAGCTGCTCATCCAGACCTGCCACCGCCGGGGCGCGCACGCCATGGGGGGCATGGCCGCCTTCATCCCCATCAAGGGTGACGCCGCCGCCAACGACGCGGTGATGGCCAAGGTGCGCACCGACAAGGAGCGCGAGGCGAAGAACGGCCACGACGGCACCTGGGTCGCGCACCCCGGCCTCGTCCCCGTGGCCAGGGCCATCTTCGATGCGCGGATGCAGGGCCCCAACCAGGTGGCCAACAAGCGCGAGGACGTCCGCGTCACCGAAGCGGACCTGCTCCAGGTGCCCTCCGGCACCCGCACGGAGGAGGGCCTGCGCCACAACCTCCGCGTGGGCATCCAGTACACCGCCGCGTGGCTGGGCGGCCTGGGCTGCGTGCCCCTCTACAACCTGATGGAGGACGCGGCCACCGCCGAAATCTCCCGCGCCCAGGTGTGGCAGTGGATCCACCACGGCGCCACGCTGGACGACGGCCAGAAGGTGACGCTGGAGCTGTTCCGCAAGCTGCTGGCGGAGGAGATGGCCCAGCTGAACCGCGAGGGCGTGACCGAACGCTACGGCCAGGCCCACGTGGAGAAGTCCCGAGCCCTCTTCGAGCAGCTGTCCACCTCGCCCACCTTCGAGGACTTCCTCACCCTGCCGGCCTACGAGGCCCTGGATGCGAAGGCCTGACGTCCCATCTTCCTGAAGCCTCTTCACACCCCTTCACCGCAGCACCCTTGAGGAGTCCTGGCATGTACGACGCGACGCCGACCACTTCCGATGCCTCCCCTCACGCGAAGCTCCATGCCCAGCGCTTCGAGGGAATCACCCGCACCTACTCCGAGAAGGACGTGGAGAAGCTGCGCGGCTCCATCCGCGTGAGCCACACCCTGGCGGAGATGGGGGCCCGTCGCCTGTGGGAGCTGCTCCACACGGACGAGTACATCAACGCGCTGGGCGCCCTCACCGGCAACCAGGCCGTGCAGATGGTGCGCGCGGGCCTGAAGGCCATCTACCTGTCCGGCTGGCAGGTCGCCGCGGACGCGAACTCCGCCGGCCAGATGTACCCGGACCAGAGCCTGTACCCGGTGGACAGCGTCCCCAGCGTGGTGAAGAAGATCAACAACGCCCTGCGCCGCGCGGACCAGATCGACCACGCGGAGGGCCGCAATGACCGCTACTGGTTCGCGCCCATCATCGCGGACGCGGAGGCCGGCTTCGGCGGTCCGCTCAACGCCTATGAGCTGATGAAGGGCATGATTGAAGCGGGCGCCGCGGGCGTGCACTTCGAGGACCAGCTGGCCAGCGAGAAGAAGTGCGGCCACATGGGCGGCAAGGTGCTGGTGCCCACCAGCCACTTCGTGCGCACGCTGACGGCGGCGCGCCTGGCGTCGGACGTGATGGGCGTGTCCACGCTGCTGGTGGCCCGCACGGACGCGGACAGCGCCAAGCTGCTGATGAGCGACGCGGACGAGTACGACCACGCCTTCATCGACAAGGCGGCCGGCCGCACGGCGGAGGGCTTCTACCGCATCAAGGGTGGCCTGGAGTGCGCCATCGCGCGCGGCCTGGCGTACGCGCCCTACGCGGACCTGGTGTGGTGCGAGACCAGCACCCCGGACCTCGCGCAGGCGAAGGCCTTCTCCGAGGGCATCCGCAAGAAGTTCCCCAACAAGATGCTCGCGTACAACTGCTCGCCTTCCTTCAACTGGAAGAAGAACCTGGACGACGCGACCATCGCGAAGTTCCAGCGCGAGCTGGGCGCCATGGGCTACAAGTTCCAGTTCGTCACGCTGGCCGGCTTCCACGCGCTGAACTTCTCGATGTACGAGCTGGCGCGGAAGTACAAGGACCGCGGCATGGCGGCCTACAGCGAGATGCAGCAGTCGGAGTTCGGCGCGGAGAAGGACGGCTACACCGCCACGCGCCACCAGCGCGAGGTGGGCACCGGCTACTTCGACCAGGTGGCCGAGGTCATCTCCGGCGGCAGCGCCAGCACCCTGGCCCTGCACGAGTCCACGGAAGCCCACCAGTTCTAGGCCGGGCGGACGGATTCTTCCGTCCCTGAAGTGAGGAGGCCGCGTGTCCCTGGGGAAATTCCCCCATGGATCCGCGGCCTTCGCCGTTCCCTGGGCAGGCTCCGGGCCAGGCTCGAACCTGGAAGAAGCAACTTCCCGGGGGCTGGGGCGATAATGGGGAGAACTTGAAGCCCCACAGGCGCGCCCCTTCAGGAGCGCCACCGACCGGGGCCTTTGACGGGAGCCGCCATGAACCGCATCACGTCCCTCTCCGGTCCTCGGGTGCAGCCGGCCACGACGAACACCTCCGCCCAGGTGTCGGGCAGCCGCTTCGGCTCGCTGATGCAGGGCGTGTCCGCGCAGGCGCCCAAGCCGGGCGGCCAGCTCTCGGGTGGCTCCGTGGTGTCGTCGGCGCTGGCGCAGATGGGCGCCACGTCGCACGGCTCGCTCGTGGGCACCTACACCGGGTCCGGTGCCGTGCCCTCCACGAACATGCCCGGCATCCAGCAGCCGGCCTCGAACGCGGCCGGCGGCGCGGGCCAGCCCAAGAGCGAGGAGCAGCAGGCGCTGGAGGACCTGGCCACCATGTCGGCGGTGACCATGTCCCAGTCCATCCTCCACATGGGCGGCATGAAGCTGGACATGGAGAAGGCGTAACCCCGGAGCGCGTCACGCCCCGGGATTGCTCCCGGGGCGGCTCAGGACCGCTCAGGGCTTCTGGTCGTCGCTGTCGTCGCTGTATTGGTCGCGGATGCCGTCATGCCGGTTCCGCGTGTCCTTCCACGGCTGGTCCACGTCCGTGCGCTGACCGCCGTTCTGCCCGGTGACGTCGTTGAGCTCCTCCGCGCGTCCCTCCGCGGGCACCGTGTCGCCGTCCTCGTCGGGGTCCTTCTGCTTGCGGGGATCCAGCGGGATGCCGGCGCTCTTGTTCAGATAGTCCTTGGGGTCCATGCCGTCGCTCCTCCCTTGAATTCCAAAGGTGGTGACGGTCCCCTCGCGCTGGGAGCGGCCGGGCGGCCGGGCCTCCCCTCCCTCAGTTGAGGTACTTGGGACGCGCGGGCGAAGCGGGCGGCTGGGCCTTCATCATCTCCAGCCCCTGGCGCGTGAGCATGAAGCGCACGGTGCCGGAGCCTCGCTCGGTTTCGATCTCCGCCTCGAAGGCAGGCCCGGCGATGCCGCCCAGGGCCATGTCCTTGCGCAGGTTGGTGACGCGGCCGGAGAGCAGATCGCCCGCGACCTCGCGGGAGCCCTCGCCGCGCGAATACAGGTCATAGGCGGCTTCGTGCAGCGTCATCGCCAGCGCGGGCGTGAGGGGCTGGGAGCTGAAGAGCACGGAGATGAGGAGCCAGTAGGGCGGCGTCTGTTCAGCCATCGTGCGGCATCCTAACGGTTGCGGCTACCGGGCGCGCGGCTGTCTGCGGGCGACGATGGCTTCCGCGAGCGCGCCCTGCTGCTTCCAGTGGCCGTACAGCCGTCCCTGGGACGCGAGCTGGTCCAGCCGCTGCTGGGTGCGCGCGTCCATGCGGCCGGGCGGCGCGTCCCGGTAGGGGGTGCCGGGCAGCGGCATGAAGGTGTGGCCGTGCACGCGCGCGCCCAGCTCCGACAGCCGCTGCATCAGGTCCAGCGTGGCCTCCACGTCGGAGGGCTCCTCGCCGGGCAGGCCCAGGATGAAGTCCACGTTGGGCACGAAGCCGCCCTCCACCGCGAGCTTCGTCGCGCGCACCACCGTCTCCACGTCGTGGCCACGCCGGGTGGCCTGGAGGATGCGCTCGGAGCCGGACTGGCCGCCGATGATGAGATTGTCGTTGGCCACGTAGCGCCTGAGCAGCGCCAGGGCCTCGGGCGTGACGTGTTCGGGCCGCACCTCCGAGGGGAAGGTGCCGTAGTAGATGCGCCCGTCCGGGGCCATGGCCTCGGTGACGGCGGCGAGCAGTTCCTCCACGGCGGCCAGGTTCATCGCCTCGTTGGGCGTGCCGTAGGACATGGACGTGGGCGTGATGAAGCGCAGGTCGCGGCGGCCGGTGCGCCGCAGCTCGCGCGCCCAATGCGCGACGTTGGCCACGGAGCGGTGCCGGAAGCGCGCCTTGCTCATGAAGGGCGTCTGGCAGAAGCGGCAGGCGTAGATGCAGCCGCGCGTGATTTCGATGGCGCCGAACTTCACGTGCCGCGCGGCGAACGGGGGGAAGTCATCCAGGCGCACGCCCTCGCCGTGGCCGTGCTGGATGAGCTTGCCGTCCACCAGGTGCGCGACGCCGTGCGTGCCCCGGGGGTCCTCGCCCTTGAGCACGCGGGCGAGCAGCGCGCGCAGGGTGTATTCGCCCTCGCCCACGGCGACGAGGTCGAAGCCGGCCTGGAGCGTCTGGAGCGTCTCCGCGGTGGCGTGGACGCCGCCCGCGATGCAGAGCACGTCGCGGCCCTCCAGCCGCTCGCGCACCCACTTCAGCTCCTCCACGGAGGGGCCGAAGCTGGCGGAGTAGAACGACCACGCGGCGACCACGGTGTCGCCCGCGTCCGCGCGCTCCCGCAGGGTGTCCAGCAGCGTCTCGCGGCTGCGCGGGAAGTGCAGCGACACGTCCGCGAGCGACGGGTCCGACTCCACGGCGCCCGCGAGCACGGTGAAGGCGTACTTGCCGGGGTACTGATAGCTCAGGACGAGCGAGACCTTGCGAGGTGTCGGCGACATGGCGGCTGGCGATGTTGCCACAGGCCCGCGGTCCGCTGGCGCGAACGAGGCGCCGGCCGGTTCACGACCGTCAGGAAGCGCGCTCACCCCGTGACGTGCCAGGGCGCGAGTTCGAACCGCTCGACCAGCACGTCGATCATCGCGCGCATCGCGGGGGAGGCATTGCGCGTGCTGGGATAGAGCACGAAGGCCTGACGGGCCGCGGCGAACGGACGCAGCAGCTCCTTCAGCTCCCTACGCGCGGGCGAGCGTGAGGCGTGCATCGTCGGCAGCCTCGCGATGCCGACCCCGGCCACGGCCAGCTCACTGAGGACCTCGAAGCTGTTGACCGCCATGTGCGGTTCAAGGGTCACCCACTCCGTCTTCCTCCCGGCGCTGAAGTTCCAGGTGGTGGGCGTCCGCGCCCCCGTCATCACCAGACAGCGGTGCTCCGCGAGGTCACGCGGTCGCTTCGGCGTCCCCGCCCGCCGCAGGTAGTCCGCGCTCGCGTAGACGCCCAGGTACTGCGGCGAGCCCAGCCGGCGGGCCATCAACCGCGAGTCCGTGAGCGGCCCCACGCGCACCGCCAGGTCATAGCCCTCGTCCACCAGGTTCACCTGGCGGTCCGTCAGGTCGACCTCCACCTTCACCTCGGGGAAGCGTGTGGCGTAGACGGAGAGGACGTCTCCGAGCGCCGCCTGTCCCAGCTCCAGGGGCGTCGTCATCCGCAGGCGGCCCGTGGGATGCGCTTGCAGCTCCCCCACCAGCGCCTCGGCGGCATTCAGCGCGGCCATCGCGGGGGCGACCTCCCGGTGATAGCTCGCGCCAATGTCCGTGAGCGTCACCGACCGCGTGGTGCGCGACAGGAGCCGGGCGCCCAGGTGTTCCTCCAGGAGCGCCACGCGCTGACTCAAGGTCGACTTGGGGATGGCGAGCGCCCTCGCCGCGCCCCGGAAGCTCTTGTGCTCCACCACCGCGACGAAGGCGAGGACGGCGCCGGGGTCCGCCTGGGGCATTGTCCGCATGGCCGGACAGTCTGTCTGTCAGCTCCCATATTGTCCAAACCCTCGCGAGCCCGCAGATTGGGTCCATCAACCGGCCCCACAGGAGCACGTCGATGGACCTCTTCTCTCCCTATCGTCTTGGCACGCTCGCCCTTCCCAACCGCGTCGTCATGGCGCCCATGACCCGCAGCCGCGCGCTGGGGGGCCTGCCCAACGAGCTGATGCGCGCGTACTACACGCAGCGCGCCTCCGCGGGCCTCATCATCACGGAGGGCGTCGCGCCGTCCGCGAACGGGCTCGGTTATGCGCGCATCCCGGGCATCTTCTCCGCCGAGCAGACCCGGGCCTGGCGCCCCATCACCGACAGCGTCCACGCGGCCGGGGGACACATCTTCATCCAGTTCATGCACGTGGGCCGCATCGCGCACGCCCACAACCTGCCGCCCGGGGCCCGCGTGGTGGCACCGAGCGCCGTGGCCGCGGACGGCAAGATGTGGACCGACCCCGAAGGCCTCCAGCCGATGCCCGTTCCCCAGGAGATGAGCGCGGCCGACATCACCCAGGCCCGGGAGGAGTTCGTCCAGGCGGCCCGCAACGCCGTCGAGGCGGGCTTCGACGGCATCGAGCTGCATGGCGCCAACGGCTACCTGCTCGAACAGTTCCTGCATCCGCACTCCAACCGTCGCCAGGATGCCTACGGCGGCAGCGTCGAGAACCGCGCCCGCTTCGTCGTGGAGGTCGCGCAGGCGACGGCGGAGGCCATTGGCCCCGAGCGCGTGGGCATCCGCCTGTCGCCGCACAACACGTTCAACGACCTGCCGGCGCACGACGAGGTGGAGGCGCAGTACACGACGCTCGCGCGGGGACTGAAGGGGCTGGGCTACGTGCACGTCGTCGCGAGCCCGCACGCGGGCTTCGGAGCGACCTACAAGGCCCTGCGCGCCGCCTACGGAGGCCCGGTCATCCTCAATGGCGGCATGGACCGCGAACGCGCCCAGGCCGCGCTCGATGGCGGGCAGGCCGACCTCATCGCCTTCGCCCGGCCGTTCATCTCCAACCCGGACCTCGTGCAGCGGCTCCAGCAGGGCGCCACGCTCGCGGCGCCGAACCCCGCGACCTTCTATACGCCGGGGCCCGAAGGCTACGTGGACTACCCGGCGCTGAGGGGGTGAGCATCAGAGGAAGCGGCGCTCCCAGCGGCGGACTTCTTCGTGTGTGAACCCGCCCCATTCGCCCCATTCGCCCGGGTGCGCATACAGCCAGGGCTCCAGCACGCGGGCCAGCTCGCGGTAGTGTGGAAGCGTGTCTCCGGTCTCCAGGTCGCCGGCTTCGGGCACGGGCCTCATGGACACCACCGCGCGTTCGGGTGAGAGCGATTGGACCTCCGTCGCAGGGGAGTGCAACCGCGCGCGAAGTCCTTCCGCCCCGCCCAGTGCCTCCAGCACCGGCGGGCCCAGGAAGGTGAGCCACGAGGGGGGCCGCACCCGGGTGCCCAGACACATGGCCAGCGTCCGGAGCCACGGCAGATCGAAGCCCGGGTGGCGCAGGCACGCCTCAAGCAGGCCCGGGCGGAGGGCTGGAACCCAGGAACCTACTTCGAGCGCCAGCCCCGCATGTCCCGACGCCCAGGGCAGTTCACGCCCCAACTCGAGGGCCAGCGCACGCACCCACTCCGGCCCCGGATCCTCCAGGAACTCGATGGGCAACCAGAACTCCACGGCACAGGTGCTCTGGGGATAGTCCTTGAGGAAGTTGGGCAATTCACTGCCGCGGCCGTTGTACCGAAAGGAGACCCCTGTGACGGAGTCGGGCCGTTCGGCCAGCTCCACAAGTGCAGAGGAGCCCAATAACTCGGTCCGGAGAACAGCCTCTCCTTTCGCATCCAGTTCTGGCCAGTCCCCTGAGGCATTCACGTACCAACCCAGCCGTCGCGAACCGAGCGATTGCCGGTAGTGCTCCAGCGCTCGCCACACGGCGGGAGCAATCACCTCATGGGGAAGCGGTACGTAGAACGCGATGCTCACCCCCTCGCGCACGAGGACCACGGTCTCGCCCTCGATATCAAAAGCTCTACGAACCCTGGGCACTCGCGCGGTCATCAGTTGGCTCTGGAGTTGGGATAGATCAAGCGGGGAGGTTGCGCACTGCCCAAGAGCTGCTGGTAGACGTCGTTCTGCCACAGCTTGGTGAAGGGGCCCTCGGTGTATCGGTCCCAGCTGGGTAGGTTGGTCACCGGACAAGGAAATTTGAAGTCATAGACGGCCTGGACCTTGAGCGGGTTCCCGAGCGCGTGCAGCACCACGTCCGGAACGATGCTCCCCACCAACAGGTGGAACTGTCCGTCCGCCAGCCACTGAGCCACGACCTGCGGATCCAGCCACCGCGTCTGCCCTGTCCTCGAATCCTTGAGGTAGCGCGGCTCCAGGCTGAAGCGCCCCGCGTCCGTGGCCGCCAGCACCCGCTGCACGCACTCCAGCGCCGCCGCGTGCTTCTCCTCCCCCAGCTTCATCCCCCACGTCACCTCTGGAACCTTCAGGTCCACCGGCTTCCTGCACAACTCCGGCGAGGTCCGTCCTCCCTTGCCCAGGTGCCGCTCGTTCACCTGGAGGTTCGCCTCCTTCGCGCACTCCAGCAGCACCCGCTCCACGTGGGCCACCTCCGCGGCCTCCCATAGGCGCAGCATCGCGGCGGCCTGCCTTGCCCTTCCCGCCGCCCTCACCAGCCCCGGGAGCACGGCGTCCTGGCCCACCTGGTTCGCACAGCCGGGATTGCGCAGACAGCCGTTCGTCGCGGAGTCCCCGGTCTGCTCGTAGATTGAGGGGGCTCGGCCCCCTGGACCCGCGCACGCGGTCAACAGGAGACAGGACAGCAGCCACATCGGTCGGGGAGGGGTCCTCACGTCGCGCCTCCTCGCATGGAAGCGCCGACCCCTTCAACCCGTGCCGTGAATCACCTCCCGCCCCGGCGTGCCGGAGCGGGAGGCACTTTTAAGACGTCTCAGCTCCGACGACGGCGACGCGAACCCATCAACCCCAGCAGCCCCAGCAGCGAGAACACCGCCAGCGAACCACCGCTGGCCGAACACCCGCCCCGGTAGAGCTCACCCTCCTCGTCCAGCGGCAAGGGCTTCACCGCGGAGTCCGGCTGGGAGCCGCCCGGCACCGTGCCCGGGCCCGGGTCCACCGTGCCGCCCGTCGGCGTGCCCGCGTCCACCTCCGGCTCAGGCTCCACCGGGCTGCCCGCGTCCACCACCGGCTCAGGCTCCACCGGGCTGCCCGCGTCCACCACCGGCTCAGGCTCCTGCGGCGGCGTGCCCGCGTCCACCTCCGGCTCGGGCTCCGGCTGCACCACCGGGAACACGTCGTCCCGGCTCGTCGCCTGGATGAAACCATCGTGGTAGACGACGCCCACCGGCTTGATGCTGTCGTCCCGGTACAGTCCCAGCTTCAGGTAGCTGCTCTGGCCGGCGTACATCGTCTTGGCCTTCTTCTTGGTCAGCACCTGCTTGCCGTTGTGCCACAGCTCCACGAAGCCCACCGCCGGGTCCGGGGACCACTTCGCGTGGAAGACGAACTCGTGCCACACCCCGCGCTTGAGCGGCGTGCTCCACACCGTCCCGCTGTCGTTCACCGTCATGCGGATGACCTCGCCCTTGACGAAGAACTCCACCGGCGGCGACCCGCAGCACCCGTCGTGGTGCCACTGCGTGAAGAGCTGCCAGGCGTCCACGCTGGGGAAGTCGTTCGCGAACATCACCTTCCAGCGATACCAGTACTCGGAGCCCACCTTCTCCCGGCTCAGGTACACCAGCTCGTTGCGGTTGCCGCTGGAGTTGATGGGATCATCGCCCTGCTTCACCGTCGCCTTCAGCGCGTACTTGCCCTCGGCCACCGGGCTCGTCACCAGCTGGAGCCGGTCCGCGCTCACCATCTGGGTCGTACTGAATTGCGAACGGTCGCCTGTCTCGAAGTCCCCCCGCCAGACGATATCCGCCGCAGCGAGGCCCGGGAGCAAACACATCGCAAGCCAGAGGCGCAGTGCTTTCAATGCTGAATCCTTGAAGAGGGGGGAACGGCCGGGGGTGCGAAGCTTTGACGGCAAAGCTTCGACAGACAGTACCCCAAGTCATTCCCCCACTTCATTCCCTCTCAAGTTCATTCCAACACGCCTGACAATGGGGCATGCGGGCAGCCGAGCCCTGGCCCCGTTGAGACATGTTTCACGTCGGGAGCAGCCCGCCCGTACCCACCGAGCGGACGGGGGAGCGGTGTCCTGAACGCAACGCGTCATTGACAGGGGAGCATGCAGGAGGCTGACGGCACGGGGGGGTGGTGTATGGTCGCGGACCCTTCCGGCGCTCCCTTCCCGGGGCGCCCCCTGCGTGCCCCATGCTCGTGCTGCGAGACGTCCAGAAAACCGACCTGCCCGGCCTGAAGCGTCTTGCCGCGGTGCTGAACACGGTCAACCTGCCGAACAACGAGGAGACGCTGGAGGCGATCATCGACAAGTCGGTGAAGAGCTTCGCCGGCAGGGTCAAGGATCCCTTCGAGCGCGAGTACCTCTTCGTGCTGGAGGACGTGCGCAACAACCTCATCATCGGCACGTCGATGATCATCGCCCAGCACGGCACGTACGAAGCGCCCCACATCTACTACGAGGTGAGCGAGCGCGAGCACTACTCCGCCTCGCTGGAGCGCCACCTGCGGCACAAGGTGCTGTCCATCGCGTACAACTACGAGGGCCCCACGGAGATTGGCGGCCTGGTGGTGGACCCGCCCTACCGGGCGACGCAGGACAAGCCCGGCAAGCAGCTGTCCTTCGTGCGCTTCCTCTTCATCTCCATGCACCGGCGGCTGTTCCGGCCCCGCATCCTGGCGGAGCTGCTGCCGCCGCTGCTCCCGGACGGGCGCAGCCTCCTGTGGGAGGCGTGCGGCAAGAAGTTCACCGGCCTCACCTACCTGGAGGCCGACCGGCTGAGCCGCCAGAACAAGGAGTTCATCAAGGAGCTGTTCCCCTCGTCGGACATCTACGCGTCGCTGTTCCCGGACCGCGTGCAGAAGGTGCTCGGCGAGGTGGGCCCGGCCACGCGCGGCGTGCAGCGGATGCTGGAGCGGGTGGGCTTCCGGTACGTGGAGCGCATCGACCCGTTCGACGGCGGCCCGCACTTCGAGGCGGACACGGCCGACATCTCCCTGGTGCGCCGCTACCGCACGCTGAAGCTGACAGACGAGGACTTCCAGTTGGAGGGGGACGACGTGCTCGTCGCCGCCGAGCGCGAGTCCGGCCGCAACCGCTTCCGCTCCGTGCGCTGCCACGCCCGGCTGGACAACACCACCATCTCCCTGCCGGCCCGCGCCAGGGAGATCCTCGAAGTGAAGACCGGCGCGAAGCTGTCCATCATCCCCTTCGAGTAGCGCGCACCACGCGCCACTCCCCGCGCAGCAGCGACAGCCAGCGCTCCCCGGCCTCCAGACCGGGGCCCTCCGGCGACACCAGCGCCAGCGCCAGGTGCGTGTCCGCGCGCACCGCCTCCAGCGACGTGGGGTCCAGGTCCAGCACGCCGCCGCCCCGCAGCGCCACGCGCACCCAGGCGTGAGGCCGCGCGGGGCCGCCGTCCACCACGAGCAGGCCGTGCACCAGCCCCACCCGCTGGCCGCTGGAGCGCGCCTGGGCGCCAAAGCGCAGCGCGTGGGCCAGGCACCCTCCGGCCTCGCCCTCCCCGCCCGCCCGCCAGTCCGCCGCCGTGGGGCCCTTGTCCGTGAAGGCCGCGTGCACCCTGCGGGAGAGCGCGCGGGCCGCGTCCGGCGTCCACTCCGTCATGTCCGGCAGGCGGTCGGGCACGGGCGCCGGGGGCCGGCCCTGCCCGCCCGGCACGAGCTTCAGCGCCCCTTGGGCGCCGCCCTCCACCGGCACGCCGTCCGCGAAGAGCTCCGGCGGGCTCCGGAGCCGCTCCCCCGGAGCCGCCACCGTGAAGCGGGACTCGCCCACCTCCAGCGCCCGCAGCCGTCCCCGTGCGTCGTAGCTCGCGCGAAAGCGGGCGCCCAGCATCGTGCCCTCGGCGCTCGTGGGGGTCCGCGCCGTCACGCAGTGGGGGCCTTCCTGGCCGGACAGCTCCTCACGCCCCTTCACGCAGCCCTCCGGCGGCGGGCCCCGCCACAGCCACAGCGCTTGCGGCACCGCGTCCGCGCCCACCACGCGCCCCGCGGCATCCACGTCCAGCGTCACCTCGCGGACGCGCTCACCGGCGTGGCCTCCGCGCACGTGCAGGTGGCGGCTGGTGTACGTGAAGCGCCCCGCCTCCAGCGCCAGGGAGACGGTCCCCACCGGCACACCGCGCCACGCGAAGAGGAAACGGACGGATTCCCCGCTCGCGGCGCCCGTGCTGGCGGGGTTTACCTGGAGCACCAGCATGGCGACGGTGAGGAGGGCCTTCATGCGGGCCCGAGCATGCGTCGAATTGAGGACCGGCGCGAGAAGGCGGGTTAGCGTGGCCCCGTCCATGGGCGCCAAACGGTACCTCTTCTCGTTCGGGCTGGTGGCGGCGCTGGTCTCCGCCCTCCTCCTGGGCCTGCTGCTGCACTGGGTGACGGGCTCGCCCAACGACCTGGCCGGCTGGGCGGTGCTGTTCTTCGGCGTGCCGCTGCTGTGGCTGACGGGCAGCTACCTGGCGTGGTTCCGCTGGGCCTCGCTGCGCCGGCGTGAGCGCCGGGGCCTGATGGCCCGGCTCGCCGAGGGCGACCTCACCACGCCCATCCACCAGGGCTTCGAGGGCCAGGAGGACCTGCGCCGCCTCATCCTCTCCCTGCGCCGCGCCATGTCCCAGGTGCAGCGCGTGACGAGCAACCTGCACCGCACCGGCAACGGCGTGAGCGACCAGGCCCGCGTGCTGCTGGAGGCCGCGCGCCGTCAGGGCGGCGCCGTGGAGCGCACGCTCAGCGCCGTGGCCGGCAACGGCGCCAGCCTCCAGACGGCCGTCAAGCGCGTGCAGCACATTGAAACCTTCGCGCACGAGACGACGGGCGCGCTGCTGGAGATGACGGAGCGGCTGCACCAGGTGGTGGATGGCCTCACCACCGTCAACGACTTCAGCCAGCGCACCAGCGGCCTCATCCAGGCGATGACGGAGCGGCTGGGCCACATCGCCGCGTCGGGTGACGAGCTGGGCCGCTTCGCCAGCGAGGCGACGGAGTTCGTCGGGCTGGTGGAGGGCGGCATCGACGCCGTGCGCCGCCGCGCCACCGACACCAACAGCATGGCGCTCGCGGTGACGGCCACCGCCCAGCGCGGCGAAGCGCTGGTGGGCGACAGCGTGCAGGGCATGTACCGGGTGGAGGAGACGGTGCGCAAGGCGGCCGAGCTGATGGAGATGCTCGGCACGCGGTCGATGGAGATTGGCCGCATCGTGGACGTCATCCAGGAGATCGCCGACCAGACGAACCTGCTGGCCCTCAACGCCGCCATCATCGCCGCGCAGGCGGGCGAGCACGGCCGCCCCTTCGGCGTGGTGGCCAATGAAATCCGCAGCCTCGCCGAGCGCACCACGCGCTCCACGCGCGAGATTGGCACCATGGTCACCGGCATCCGCGACGCGGTGGAGACCGCCGTGGCGCTGGTGCAGGAGGGCCGCGAGCAGGCCACCGCGGGCGTGGCGCTGGGCGACCGCGCCGCCGAGGCCCTGGGGGAGATCCGCACCATCACCCAGCGCACCTTCGCCGCCGTGGAAGCCACGGTCGCGGAGACGCAGCGGCTGGAGGCGCAAGGCGCCACCGTCGTGGAGGCGAGCCAGCGCGTGGCCCGCCGCGTGGAAGACATCACGCGCATGGCCATCGAGCAGTCCGGCAACGCGCGGGACCTCGTGCGCCAGATGCAGGAGATGGGGCGCGTGGGCCAGGGCGCCGCGCAGAAGGCGGAGGCGCAGGCGCGCACCGGCCGCGACCTGTCCGAGGCCGTGATGCGCCTGAGCGCGGCCATCGAGGAGCTGCGGCAGGCCCACCTGGTGCTCACCCGGGGTGATGCGTCCATCCGTGAGGAGGTGGCGCAGGTGCGCGAGGACGCGCGCCGGGTCATCCGCATTGGCGACGGCCTGGACCGCACGGTGGACCAGCTCAGCCACGAGACGGCGAGCCTGGAGGCGGAGGTGTTCCGCTTCCAGCTTCCGCAGGCGCGGCCGGGCGGCACGCTGCGCGTGGGGCTGCATCAGGCGGCGTCGCTGCGCAACCGGCAGGCGGTGGATCCGCTGTTCAGCGTGGAGAACCAGCTGGCGGAGCTGTCCGCGTGCGTCTTCTCCGGCCTCGTGCGGCTGGAGGACGGCGTGCTGTCGCCCGACCTGGCCGAGCGCTGGGACGCGGACCCCTCCGCGCGCCGCTACCGCTTCTACCTGCGCCGGAGCATCACCTTCCACGACGGGACGATGCTCACCGCGCAGGACGTGAAGCGCCACCTGGAGCGGTTGATGGACCCGGCGGTGCGCTCGCCGGACCGCAGCCTGCTGGAGGACGTGGAGGGCGCGCCGGAGTACTCCAGCGGCCTCGCGCGCGAGGTGACGGGCATCGAGGTGCTGGACGAGGGCACGCTGGAGATCCGGCTGCGCGAGCCCAAGGCGTTCTTCCTCCAGTTGATGGCCCTCACGGCCACCGCGGTGGCGAAGCTGGACCCGGCCGGGAAGCTGGTGGGCACGGGCCCCTTCCGCGTCGTCGGCCTGGAGCCGGACCGCGTGGTGCTGGAGCGCAACCCGACCTACTGGCGCGGCGGGATTCCGCTGCTCGACCGGCTGGAGTTCCAGCTGATGGAGTCGCGCCAGCAGGCGGTGCGCCAGATGCTGGAGGGACGGCTGGACCTCGTGTCCTTCCTGCCCACCGAGCACACGGAGGCCAAGGGCCTGGAGCTGCACCAGCTGGTGGCCAGCACCACGCCCTCCACGGCCTTCGTGGGCCTCAACCTGCATGAGGCGCCCTACAACGACGTGCGCGTGCGCCGCGCCCTGCGCGCGGGCATGGACATCCCGGGGATGGTGGAGCAGTTCCATCCGGGGGCTCGCGTCGCCCGCACCTTCACGCCGCCGGAGCTGCTGGATGGCGCGGAGGTGGGCCCGGCGCCCATGACGGACCTGGGGCTGGCGGAGCGCCTGCTGCGCGAGGCCGGGGTGCGCCGGTTGCAGCTCACGCTGCACCACCCCACGGGCCGCGACACGTCCACCGAGGACGCGGTGCTCTTCCGCCCGCTCATCCAGGCGGGGCTGCTGGAGCTGCGGCACGTGCAGATGAGCCCGGAGGAGTACCTGCCGCGCCTGCGCGAGGGGAAGGTCCCGGCCTTCCGCACGCTGTGGCTGGCGGACTTCCCGGATCCGGACGTGTTCCTGCACTTCCTGCTCAACTCCAGCGCGCAGACGGTGTACCCGCTGGGCTACCGCAACCCGGAGTTCGACCGGCTCACCGCCGAGGCGCGCGTGTCCATCGACCCGGAGCTGCGCTCGCAGCTCTACCGGCGCGCGGAGATGCTGGCGCGCGAGGACTGTCCGCTCATCCCGCTGTACCACGACCGCACGCACGTGGCCGCGGTGGCGTCGGTGCAGAACCTGCGGCTGCACCAGACGCCGCCCCAGGTGCGCTTCGAGGACCTCTGGGTGGACCCCAGCGCGAGCGGCTGACCGTCCGGCTACGGCGCCGCCCGGCGCGTCCCGGAAGGACTCGCGTGGCGCTGCGGCCAGCCCCGGGTCTCGGCGCGCTGGCCCACCGCGTAGGACTCCAGGAGCCAGGCTCCGTCGCGCTGGAGCACCACGTGCATCACCTCGCCCGCGAACGTCGCGCCCGCCACCCGCACGCGGCCCGGCAGCGCGCACATGCCGACCTTGTCGCCAGCGCGGATCCACTCCAGCCACGCCTGCCGCTGCCCGTCCGGCAGCTCCGCGTCCGCCAGCACGCTCACGGTGCCCAGCTCCATCAGCGCGGCCTCGTGGAGGGTGCCAGGGAGCAGCGGCGAGGGCAGCACGTCCACCTCGTAGAGGGCATGGCCGTCGTCGAAGCTGAAGGACCGCATCACGGTGCGCTGCTCCCCGGGCGGACACGCGGTGCCATCCGTGCGGTCGCACGCGAGCGCGAAGCCGTGTCCCACGGCCCCGGCCGGCGTCACCAGCACGGGCTCCGCGAAGGGTGACAGCGTGCGCGTGCCCCCATCCCAGTCCAGCGTGACTGGCACGCCGCCATCCGTGTCCACGAAGGCCCGCGCGCCCACGAGCAGTCGTCCCGACGCCAGGGCCAGCGATGGCGCGCCTCCCGGAACGCCTGCGTCGAGCGGTGCGAGTCCCAGGGAGGCAAGGCCGCCATCCGCGAGCGCCGTGACGCCAGGGCCTGGCGGCAAAGCACTTCCAGCGTCCGCGTCCGCTGACGCCCACGACGTGAAGGCGATCCGCCCATCCCAGGGCGTGTAGAGGTACGCGCCTCGCGCGTCATCCACGGCGAGCCGCGCCGGGCCTCCACCGTCCTCCTCGGGTCCCAGGGCCAGCGGCACACCCGCGTCCGCGCTCAGCAGCACCAGCCTGGAGCGCAGGGGCTCCGCCACCGCGCCCGCGTCCTCCCCCGCATCCGGAGCCTCCGCGCTCCAGGTGACGTACGTGAGCACGTCCCCCTCCACCGTGAGCGCCACGCGGCCCGCGCCCGTGCCCGGCATGCCTTCCGGAATGCCCCCATCCAGGGGTGCATCGGCGAGCGCCAGCGACGTGCGCCAGCGCAGCTCCCCCGCGCCCCGGGGCGCATAGGCCTCCAGCGCTTCCGGCGCGAGCACCACCACGCCCGCGTCCGAGGCCGCGAGCAGCGTCCGAGCGCCCCCATCCTCGTAGGGGGACTCGAACCTCAACAGCCCGGTCTCCGTGTACGCGGCGAGCCGGCAGCCCGCGTCCCCACCGCACACGGAGGCGTAGACCGTCCCGTCGTCCACCAGCAGCACCGGCCCGCCGTCCTCCGCGACCGGCTCGCCCCCCAGCTCCGCGGTGAAGAGCGGCTCCAGGTCCCCGGCGTCCGGGCGCATGCACTCCCCCGCGCTGCACGTGCCCTCCCCCTGGCACGGTGTGGCCGGCGCGCAGACGAAGCCGTCCGGCGGCGTCACCGACCGACACGCTCCACGCAAGCAGACCTGGGCCTCCTTGCAGCTCACCGAGCCGCACGGGATGAAGTCCTTCGCGTCCACCTCCTTGCAACCCGCGTTGCGGTCGCACACGCCCACCTTGCAGGGGTCGCGCGGCACGGGACACGCGACGCTCGCCGTCACGCAGCCCTGCGTCGGTGAGCAGGTGTCGAGGGTGCACGGGTTGTCGTCGTTGCACGAGCGCGGCTGCCCCACGCAGACGCCCGCCTGGCAGCGGCCGTTCTCCTGGCAGCGGCTGCCGGGGATGCACGAGGCGCCGTCGGCCTGCGGGGACTCGAGGCACTGTCCCGAGTCCAGGTCGAAGCGCGACTCGCGGCACTCGCCCTGTGGCAGGCACGGCAGGGGACGCACGCCCACGCCGGTGAGCTTCACGGTGGCCGTGGTGCGGCCCGCGGTGAGCACCAGCTCTCCCTCCACCGGCGTGCTGCCCGCGGAGAACAGGATGTCCACCGTGCCCGTCCCGCTGCCCGGCACGACAATCTGGGACACGACCACGAAGAAGGGGCTCTGCGTCACCGCCGCCACCTGCACGCCCGCGCGGCCCGTGGCCACCAGCGTCAGCGAGCGGCGCACCTGGGTGCCCTCCAGCACCCGGCCGAAGTCCACCACCGTCCCCTGCGGCCGGAAGCTGGCGTTCGCTCCGCCCAGGCCGGGGTCGTCGCCACAGCGGCAACCGCTGAAGACGAGCAGCACCAGGAGCCACCAGGGAGCACGGGCACGGACCATGGCCCGACTCAACCGCGCCACGCCGGGCCGGCGCAACGTGCGTCCCCTGCTCCCAGCCAGCCCCTTACATTTCGAGGCCCCTCCAGGACGTCCGGGCGGACCGCTACTGCCCCACGGGCGACTCGCGCCTGCGCGTCAGCGCCCGCACGCCGAACCCCAGGCCCGCCACCACGAGCAGCCCGATGACGGCGTACTGGTAGCGCGACACCAGCACCGTCAGCCGCTCCAGGTTGCCACCCACCGCCATGCCCAGCGCGATGACGAGCCCGCTGTGCGCCAGCGCGGACACCGCGCCCAGCACCAGCGCGTTGAACCGGGGCATGCGCGCCGCCCCCGCCGCGATGAAGATGATGCCCCGGATGCCGGGCAGGAACCGGTTCACCAGCAGCAGCCACGGGCCCGCGCGCCGCATCCGCGCCTGCACCGACTCCAGCCGCGCGTGCGTGAGGCCGAAGAACGAGCGCTCCGGGTTCGCCTCGAAGCGCTTCGCCAGCCACTGGCCCACCGCGTAGTTGATGAAGGCGCCCAGCACGCTGCCCGCCGTCACCACCGCCAGCACCAGCCACCAGGGCTTCTCACCGCGCACGGCGTAGACGCCGCCCATGAGCACGATGGTGTCCCCGGGGAACGGCGGCACCACGTACTCCAGCATCGCCGCCACGCCGAGCACCAGGAACCCGAACGGCCCCAGCGCTCCAATCAGCTTGTCGACGTGCTCGATCCACATCATCCGCGCGGCCACCCCTGCGAAGGAAACGTCCCGCGCGAGACTTAAGCCTCCTGCCCGCCTGACGGAACCCATCGCCCCACCTGCCCGCCGGGCGGTGAACACGAAGGCGCCAGCCGAGCCCCAAGCTTGGAGTCCCAAGCCCGGCGACTAGCGGGGGGGCGTCACCACCGGCGTCGGCAGCACCGTGCCGCCGTACTGGCTGGCCGCCAGCGTGCCGCACGCCGCGCCAATCTCCTTGCCGCCCGAATAGCGCCGCGCGATGGGCGCCTTGAGGATCTGGAGGTGGTCGCGAAACGCGCTCAGCTCCTCCGCCGTGGGCGGCAGGTACTTGCCCGTGGGGTCCGTCACGTCGATGAGGTCCACCTTGATGGGGATGCCCTCGAACGCGACCTTCAGCGCCTCCGCGTCCTCGCGCCCCAGGTTGAAGCCCTGGATGGCCACGTAGGCAATCATCGCCCGCTCCCGCCGCGCCTCGCTGTACTCGCGGATGGCCTCGATGAGCTCCGGCAGCGGGTGCGTCTTCTCGATGGGGAGCACCTTCGCGCGCTTCTCCGGGATGGCGCTCGTCACGCTGAACGCCAGCCGGAACGGGTGCCCCTCGCGCGTGTAGCGCCGGATGGCCGGCACGTGCCCCGCGGTGGAGAACGTGATGGCCGTGCCGGAGATGGAGAAGCCCGCCGGGTGGGAGAGGATCTGCGCCGCGCGCAGCGTCTCCTTGTAGTTGAGCAGCGGCTCGCCCATCCCCATGAACACCACGCCGCCCACGCGCCGGTCCGCCTCCGCGCGCACCTGCATCACCTGGTCCAGAATCTCCCAGGTCTGGAGGTTGCGCTGGAAGCCCAGCTTGCCCGTCATGCAGAAGTCGCACGCCAGCGCGCAGCCCACCTGGCTGGACACGCAGACGACGTACTTCTCGTCGAAGATGGGGATGCGCACCGCTTCGATGCGGCCGCCCAGCGGCGACTCGAAGAGGTACTTCACGAACCCGTCCTCCGCCTGCCGCCGCTCCACCACCTTCAGGGACGGCATCTCCGCCTGGGCGCGGAGCAGGTCTCCCACGCGGCGCGGCACCTGGGGCGCCAGCGCGACGGCGTCCACGGTGGGGCGCGCATGGGCGAAGACGCCCGCGAACACCTTGCGCACCGCGGTGGCAGAAGGCTGGGCCGGCGCGAGCGCCGCTTCCAGCTCCGGCAACGAGAGGGATTTCAGGTTCACGAGCAGGACTTGATCTTCGAGCGCAGGAACTCGGTCAGCTTCGCCGAGACCTCCTTGGGCATGCGCAGCGCCATGGCGCGCTTGCACAGCCCCGGCGTCGCCCGGTAGGTGCTCATGAACTCCTCGCAGGGCTTGCAGCCCGACAGGTGCTCCTGGAGGTGCCGCGCCTCCTCCTCGGGCATCTCCCCCTCGAGGAATTCCAGCAGGAGGTTGATGGAATCTTTACACGTATACATCCGAACCTCGGCTGGCTGCGGCTCCCCTCGCTACTGTTCGAAGATGCCGAGGCGCCCTGGGGGTTTCACGCCCCGCGATTGTCCCGGTTGTAGAACAGGTCGATGGCCTCTCGCAGCGCGAGCCGTGCCCGGTGCAGGCGGCTCTTGATGGCGGGGATGGAGTCCCCCGTCACTTCCGCGATCTGTTCGTAGCTGAGGCCGTCCACGTCTTTCAAGAGGAAGACCTCCCGGTAGCCCTCCGGCAGCCGGTCGGTCGCCTGCTGGATGGCCTGCCCCAGCTCCGCGTCCAGCGCCTTCTCCTCGGCGTCCCGGCTCCAGTCGGAGACGGGCAGGTCCGCCAGGGTGCCCCGCTCCGTGAATTCAGGGGTCTGGAGCTCCGCCTCCGCCGCCTGGGCCACCCGGCGGTGCCGCAGGCGCATGAGCGCGTGGTTCGCCGCGATGCGGTGGACCCAGGACCCGAAGGCCGCCTCGCCCCGGAAGTCCTTGAGGTGCTGGTAGGCGGACAGGAAGGTCTCCTGGGTGATCTCCGCCGCGTCCGCCTCCGAGCGCGTCATCCGCAGCGCCAGGCCGTACACCCGGTCCTGGTGCAGGCCCACGAGCGCCTCGAAGGCGGACACGTCCCCGCCCTGGGCCCGCGCCAGGAGCCGCCGGTCTTCTTCCTGCCGGTCATCTTCCTGGGGGGCGTCGTGGGACATGACGCTTCCCACCCAACCAGCCGGAGGGTTCCGCGTCAAGGCCGACGGCGAGGCGCCCGGGACACGAAGCGGCTGACGTGTCCACTGTCCCGGATCCACAAGCGGAAGGGTTCAGCCGCCCACGCCCCGGCGTACTCCACCCCGATGCGCGGCCCCCGGGCCACGGCGGCCTCCGGCACCGGCGCCCCGGGCAGCAGGTGCAGCCCCTCCGAATCCAACCGCTGACGGTTGTGGTTCAGGTTGAGCCCCAGCACCCGGCACAGCCGGCCGGGCCCGTCCGTGCGCTCCCCCGGGGCCAGCCCCTCCACCGGCTCCACCGCCCGCACCAGCACCGCGGCCCCCACCCCCTCGGCGTCCGCCACCACGTTGAAACAGTGGTGCATCCCATAGATGAGATAGACGTACGCGCGCCCCGCCGGCCCGAACATCACCTCCGTGCGCGGGGTGAGTCCCTTGGACGCATGGCACGCCAGGTCGTGCTCCCCCAGGTAGGCCTCCACCTCCACGACGCGGCCCACCCGCCGGCCGCTCACGCCGTCCACCACCAGCAGGGTCCCCAGCAGGTCGCGCGCCACCTCCAGCGCGGGGCGGGCATAGAAGGTCAGCGGGAGCTTTCTCACGGGAGGAGGTCCTTCCTGCCTCGGGGGCACTTCGTCAACCGCCGGGCGATTCTCGCGGCCCCAACTTCCAAAACTTCCACCAGACAACCTCCGCGCGCTGAACAAGCAGGCACGTGTGAACACCTGGGCGACGGCAGTTCACAGCGGCCCGTGGCTGGGGCAGATTGCGCCGCATGTCCACTCCTGGCCGGCTCTCCGGTCTCCTGCTGCCCCTCTTCTCCCTGCGTTCCCAGACGGACTTCGGAATTGGCGACTTCGGCGCGATGGATGGCCTGTTCGCCTGGATGAAGGCCGCGCGCCAGCGCCTGCTGATGGTGCTGCCCCTGCTGCCCACCGCGCCAGGCGACCCGAGCCCCTACGCCACGCGCTCCGCGTTCGGTCTGAACCCCCTCTTCATCGACCTGGCCCAGGTGCCGGAGTTCCAGGCCACCGGCGGCGAGGCCGCGCTCGACGAGGCGCAGCGCAAGCAGCTGGGTGAAGCACGCGCCGCGCCGCGCGTGAGATACGACCTGGTGTTCCCGCTGAAGGACGCCGCGTTCGCGCGCGCCTTCGACCACTTCGAGAAGCACGAGTGGACCCCGCGCACGCCGCGCGCCCAGGAGTTCCAGAAGTGGCGCGAGGCGCAGGGCGAGTGGCTGGAGAGCTACGCGCTCTTCACCGCCATCAGCGAGCAGGAGCAGCGCCGCCCGTGGTGGCAGTGGCCGGAGGGGCTGCGCACGCGCCAGCCGGAGGCCCTGATGGCGGTGAAGAACCAGGGCCTGGAGCGCCGCGTGCGCTACCACGCCTGGCTCCAGTGGCTGGCGGAGGTGCAGTGGAACGCGGTGCGCCAGCAGGCGAAGGCGAAGGACGTCCTCTTGTGCGGCGACGAGCCCTTCATCATCGGGCAGGACAGCTCCGACTGCTGGGCCCACCCGGACATCCTGCGCCGCGACGCGCGCCTGGGCGTGCCGCCGGACGACTTCTCCGCCACGGGTCAGGACTGGGGCCTGCCCTACTTCGACTTCGCGGCGATGGAGAAGGACGACTACGCGTGGCTGAAGAAGCGCGCGGCCAAGGCGGCCAGCTACTACGACCTGCGCCGCGTGGACCACGCGGTGGGCTACTTCCGCCAGTGGATCCGCGACGACAAGAACCCCACCGGCTACTTCGTGCCGCCGGACGAGCCCACCTGGCGCCGCCAGGGTGAGAAGCTCTTCCGCCTGCTGTCGGAAGGGGCCGGCATCGTCGCCGAGGACCTGGGCGTGATTCCGCCCTTCGTCCGTCAAATCCTCGCGGAGCTGAAGCTGCCCGGCTACCGGGTGCTGCGCTGGGAGCGCGACGGCGACACGTACCGCGACCCGCACGGCTTCCCCGCCGTGTCGCTGGTCACCACCGGCACGCACGACACGGAGCCGCAGGCGGAGTGGTGGGAGCAGGCGCGCGAGGATGAGCGCCAGAACGCCGCCCGCGCCTGGCCGGAGTTCCAGGGCGTGGCCCTGACGCGCGAGTTCACCCCGGACATCCACCGCGCCACGCTGGCCGCCACGCTGAACTCGGGCTCGGACCTGTGCGTGCTGCCGTGGCAGGACGTGCTGGGCACCCGCGACCGCATCAACCTGCCGGGCACCATGGGCGACGCCAACTGGGCCTACCGCATCGCGCAGGACACGGACGCGCTGCTCACCGAGCCCCAGACGAAGGACGCCGCCGAGCGGCTGGCGTGGCTCACCGCCTCCTCGCGCCGGTAGGGCGGGAGGACGTCACGGCAAGCGCGGGAGCACACCGCCCCGGGGCCGCTGGAGGACAGCCGCCCCGGGCGCCGGGAGTCCCCGCCGCGCCTCAGTTGTCGATGCACTTCACCTGGCCGGGGAAGCCGTCGAACACGGCGCACCGGCGGTTCGTGTTGGCGCACTCCAGCCGGTCGCAGATGTTCTCCACGACGCACAGCGGGGGCGAGCGGCCGAACTCCAGGAACAGCTCCGCGCAGTAGCGGAACGGATCCGCGCACCCGAGCGAGCCGCAGTAGGGGGTGTCGGAGAGGTTCTCTCCCTCCTTGAGCTTCACCACCTCGTCATCGTCCACGCCGCAGCCGGTGGCGAGCACCAGCGTGGCCGACAGCAGCATCGCGATTCGCCGGACCATAGGGACCCGAATCTGGCGCACCCGGAGTCCGGTTGCACGCGCCACGACGACGACCCGGAGCCTAAAGGACAATGACCCGGGACCGGAGGTCGCGGAATGCGACACTCCTGGCATAAAGAAACATCACGAAACACGTCCGGCGCTGGCCTTCCGGTAAGAGACCGGACGTGGCCGACGTCCGACTCCCTCGATTCCGCTCCGCCCTTCCCCTCGCGCTGGTCGTGCTGCTGACGGCCTGTGCCACCACCTCCTCCACCCAGCCCTCCGGGCCAAAGGTGAAGTCCCTGGACATCCAGGGGGCGAAGCAGGTGGACGACGGGGACATCAAGGACCGCATCCTCACCTCCGCCACGCCCTGGTACGCGTTCTGGCCGTTCGGCAGGGCGCACTACTTCGACACCAACGCGTGGCAGGCGGACCTGCGCCGCATCGAGCGGTTCTACCAGGCGGAGGGCTACTACCAGGCCCAGGTGGAATCCAACGAGGTGATCCCCGACGGCGACAAGGCCGTGCGCCTCAAGGTCGTGGTCAACGAGGGCGCCCCCACCGTCATCGACCGCATTGAACCGCACGGGCTGGAGTCGCTGGCGCAGGGGCCGGACGCGCCGTCCCAGCGTCAGCGGGAGCTCATCCTGGAGGAGCTGCCGGTGCGCTCGGGCGACGTGTTCCGCGAGGACACGTGGGTCGCCACCAAGGAGCTCATCACCCAGCGGCTCAAGGACCTGGGGTACGCGGAGGCGGAGGTGGAGGGCGAGGTGCGGGTGGACGTGGCCACGCAGAAGGCCATCGTGGACCTGCGCATCACCCCGGGCCTGAGGTACCGCTTCGGCAACATCTTCATCGCCACGGACGCGAACCCGCAGGTGCCGCCCCGCCGCATCATCGAACAGACGCAGGGCGCCGTGCACAAGGGCGACTACTTCAGCGAGAAGGCCCTGGCCGAAGCCCAGGCGCGCGTCTTCCGCATGGGCGTCTTCGGCGCGGTGAAGGTGAACCGGGGCGCGCCGGACCGGCAGAACGCCACGGTGCCGGTGGTGGTGGACGTGCGCGAGTCCCCCTTCCATTCCCTCCGGCTGGGCGGCGGCGTGGGCGTGGACGCCGCGCGGCAGGAAGGCCGCATCCTGGGCGAGTGGACCAACCGCAACTTCCGCGGGGGCCTGCGGCGGCTCACGCTGCGCGGCCGGCTGGGCTACGCGTTCATCCCCAACGTGCTGGCCTCCGTGCGCGGCGACGACGGCTCCAAGGACGGCGTGGTGTTCGAGGCCACCACGGAGTTCGAACAGCCGCGCTTCCTCTTCCGCGACCTGCGCCTGCAGGCCTCCGTCACCGCGGAGAAGGGCCTGCAGCAGGCGTACTCGTTCTACGGCGGCTATCTGAAGACGGGCGTCATCTGGCAGCCCCACGACTCCTTCTCCGTCTTCCCCTCCTACAACCTCCAGCTGTACCGGCTGGAGGGCCAGGTGTCCGCGGATGAGACCGTGCCGCCCATCATCCTGGGCTGCAACGACCCCACCGGGAAGTGCGACGTCGCGCTGAGCTTCCTGGAGGTGGCGTTCGCCTGGGACCGGCGCGACGACCGCACGGAGCCCCGGGACGGCTACTACGTGGGCCTGTCCATCCAGAAGGGCGGCACGCCGTTCTTCGGCAACTACGACTACGTCCGGCTGCTGCCGGACCTGCGCTACTACCACTCCATTGGAGAGAAGAAGGACCTGACGGTGGCCGTGAAGCTGCGCATGGGCACGCTCAACTCCCTGGACGGCAAGCCCAGCTCCATCGTCACCCGCTTCTTCTCCGGCGGCGCCACCGCCATGCGCGGCTTCAACGGCCAGCGCCTGTCCCCCATGACGCCGCTGACGCCCACCTACAAGGAGGACGACGACGGCAACCTGCTGGTGGACGGCAACGGCAACCCCATCCTGGAGGAGTGGAACACGGTGCCCGTGGGCGGCAACAGCCTCATCGAGACCGCCGTGGAGCTGCGCTACATGCTGACGGACAGCCTGATGCTGGCCGTCTTCTACGACTCCGGCCTCGTAGGCACGGAGAACCTGATTGGCAAGAACGCCCCCAAGCTGTTCGGTCCCGAGCACTACCACGCGGTGGGCGGCGGGCTGCGCTACCTCACGGTCGTGGGCCCCATCCGACTGGACATCGCAAGGCGTCTGAACATCGGGCGGGGATTGCCCGTCAGCGACCCCGCATACATCTATCCGTCCTCTGGTGGATGCCTGGGCTTCGGACGCAAGTTCAACAAGACCTCGACCTCCCCGGAAGCCGCGTTCGCGGGTGCCCCTGAAGGGCTGTGCGCGGTCCACATCTCCATCGGAGAGGCGTTTTGAAGAGCCGCGCGCGCTGGGGTCGAAGGTTGCTGTGGGGCCTGCTCGGCTTCCTCGGCCTCATCGTCCTGTTGGTCGTGGGCGCGCTCGTCTACGCCACCAGCGCCGGCGGTTCGGCGCGCATCGCGCGCTTCGGCGTGGACCTGGCGAACGAGCAGCTGGCCGGCCGGCTGGAGCTGGGCGGGTTCGACCTGGACCTCAACGGCGCGGTCCTCACCGGCATCAAGATCTACACGCCCGAAGGCGACCTCGCGGCGGAGGTGGCCCGCGTGGAGGCGCGGCTGCGCCTGTCGCCGCTGCTGGGCCAGTCCGTGGACCTGACGAAGGTGCGCATCGAGGCGCCGCGCCTGTACCTGGCGCAGGACGAGCGCGGCCTCAACCTGATGCGCGCGCTGGAGCCCCGGGAGCCCAAGCCGGAGGAGCCTCCCACCCAGAGCACGAGCAAGCTGGCCATCCACCTCAAGGACTTCGAGCTGACCCACGGCTACGTGGACTTCCAGCAGGAGCTGCCCGACGGCGGCGAGCGACAGGTCCGCCTGGAGGGGTTCAGCGCGAAGGGCGAGGGCAGCTACGCGCTGGCGACGCAGGACTTCACGGCGGACCTCCAGGCCACGGGCGGCCTCACCCGACCGCTCACCGGGCCGGTGAGGCTGGCGCTGAAGGGCTCCGGCAAGGAGCTGGTGCGCACGGTGGACGCGCAGCTGGGCCTTGCGGGCGTGGAGGCGGACCTGGGCGCGAAGCAGTCCGGGGCCACGGCCGCGTCGGTGGAGCTGCGGCGGCTGTTCGTTCCCCCGGAGCCGGTGAAGGCGTTCGTCCCGGCCTACCCGCTCATCGTGCCCATCGAGGCGAAGGGCACGGCGTCCATGGACGGCGACCTCGCGACGGCGAAGCTGGGCGCGACCGCGGGCAAGGCCACGCTGGACGTCGCGGGCGACGCGAACCTCAAGACCTTCCGCACGAAGGAGACCACCGTGAAGGCGCGCGGGGTGAACCTGGCGGAGCTGATGGAGAACGGCATCCCCACGAACATCGCCGCGGACCTCATCGCGCACGGCGGTGGCGACAGCGTGGAGACGCTGGACGGCGACGTGGCCCTCACCGTGTCCCCTTCCGAATACCGGGGCCAGTCCGTGGGCCCCATCGAGCTGAAGGCCAGCGCGAAGGACGGCCGCTACCAGGTGGGCAACCTGCGCGTGATGATGCCGGGCGCGGCGTTCATCGCGTCGGGTGAGGGCACCGCGAAGACGCTGGAGGCGCGCGGCAGCCTGTCCGCGGGCGACCTGCGGCTGCTGTCGCAGGCGCTGGACAAGCTGCTGCCCGGGGGCACCGTGCCGCCGTTGTCCGGCAGCGGTTCGCTGGAGTTGCAGGTGCAGGGCCCGCCGACCACGCCGGCCGTGAAGGTGGACGGCAACTTCGTCACGCTGGGCTACGGCGACATCGCCATCAAGGACCTGTCGCTCAAGGCCAGCGTCCCGGACGTCACCCGGCCGCTCACCACCGACGCCACCGTGCTCATCAGCGAATTGAAGACGGGGGGCCGCAGCTTCCGCGACCTGTCCGTCGCGCTCACCACGGACGCGCGGCGGGAGCTGAAGGCCAGCGTGCGCGTGGAAGGCGACGCGCAGCTCGCCCTGGGCGTGGAGGGCACGGTGGACGCGGACAACGAGGGGCTCGCGATGCGCGTCTTCTCGCTGTCGTGGCCGGAGGCCACCTGGACGCTCCAGCAGCCCACGCACCTGACGTTCGGCGGGGGGCGCATCGCGCTGTCGCCGCCGCTCCAGTTGGCGTCGGAGGCGCAGACGCTGAAGGTGGCGGCGGTGAAGGACGGCGAGCGCGTGGACGCGCGCATCGACCTGGGGGGCTTCGACCTGTCGAAGCTGCCGCGCATCGCGGTGCCGGAGTCGCTGGGCCTGGGCGGCACGCTGTCCGGCCACGTCGCGGCGAAGGGGCGGATGGCGCGGCCGGACGCGGACGTGGACCTCACCTGGGCGGACGGCCGGGCGCGCGGATACCAGGGCCTGGGGCTCGCGCTGAAGGCGCGGTACGTGAAGGACCGCGCCACCGGCACGCTGTCCGCGGGCCTGAGCGCGGCGCAGGTGTCCTCCCAGTTCGACGTGCCGGTGCAGGGCGTGCTGCGGCGGCGCAACGAGCCGCTGTCCGTGACGGTGAACCTGGAGAAGTTCGACGTCGCGGAGGTGCTGAAGCTCGCCGGGCAGGCGCCGGGGCCCACCGGGCAGATGACCGGCAAGCTGGTGGTGAACGGCTCCGCGAAGGACCCGCGCCTGGACCTGCTCGTGAGCGGCAGCGACCTGCGCTACCCGGGCCGTCCGGAGGCCCTCTTCGCGCAGGCGTTCGGCTTCGACCTGAAAGCGAACTCGCAGCCGGAGGACGCCACGCTGGTCGCGCGCCTGGACGTGAAGGGGCTGGCCCCGCAAGCATACATCGCGCTGAAGACGCCCTTCACGCTGGGCGGCGTCATCGCGAAGCCGCCCACGCCCGCGCAGGCGCTGGACGCGCCGCTGCACCTGGAGGCGCTGGTGGCGGAGCTGCCGCTGACGCTGCTGCAGGGCATGGAGGGCGTGGACAAGCCGGGCGGCACGGTGACGCTGAAGGCGGACGTGAGCGGCACCGTGCTCGCGCCGCTGGGCCGGGTGGAGCTGCTGGCCCGCGAGGTCACCGCCAACGGCCTGCCGAAGCTCAGCGGCACCGCCCTGGCGCTGGCCGGGGACAAGGACGTGAAGCTGACGCTGGACGTGCAGCGCCCCAACGGCCCGCTGGCGACGCTGGAGGCGCGCGTGCTGGCGCCCCTGGCCGCGCTCCAGGACCGCGAGGTGATTTCGCACGTCCCCTTCCGCATGAAGGGCCGCGTGGGGCCCGTGCCCCTCAACGAGATTCCCGGCATGGCGCAGCCGGGCCAGGGCAAGGGCGGGCCGCAGGGCGTGCTGTCCATGGAGCTGGCCGCGCGCGGGACAGCGGAGGCGCCTGAAATCGAGCTGAGCGCGGGCATGCAGTCCCTGGGCGTGGCGCAGACGGCGCTGGGGCAGGCGCGGCTGACGTACGCCTACTCCGGGGCGAAGTCCCTCTTCGACGCGATGCTCACCGCGCCGGGGGGCGGCTCGCTGGTGCTCGGCGGCACCCTGGGGCTGGACCTGTCCCTGCCCGCGTTCCAGTCCGCGCAGGGCCCGGCGAAGAAGGTGGACCGCGCGCCGGTGGCGCTGTCGCTGCGTGCGCGCGCCTTCGACCCATCGTTCCTGTCCGGCATCTCCCCCTACGTGCGCACGCTGGGCGGCATCATGCAGGCAGACGCGAACCTGGGCGGCACCGTGGGCGCGCCCACCTTCAAGGGCGACCTGGCGTGGAAGGACGGCAAGCTGGGGCTGATGGGCTTTGGCGAGTACCACGACATCCAGCTCGCGCTGAACGCGTCGCAGGAGCGCATCGACCTGAAGCAGCTCACCGCGAAGTCGGGCGGCGGGTCGCTGGAGCTGACGGCCTCCGCGAACCGCCAGGGCGCGAGCGGCGAGTTCGTGCTGGAGGGCAAGGGCCGCACCAAGAACCTGCCCATCGTGGTGGAGGACCAGCTCATGGCCCTCCTGTCGCTGAACCTGTCCATGAAGGGCAGCCTCACGGACAGGCTCGTGAACATCAGCGACCTGAGCATCCCGGAGGCCCACGTCGAGCTGCCGGAGGCCAAGCGCAAGGACCTGCAGCCGCTGGAGCGCCCGGCGGACGTGGTGATGGTGCGCAACGGCGTACCGGTGGACAAGCGCAGGAAGCCGAAGCAGCCCACGCCCGCGCAGGTGGCGGCCGGGGGCGACCCGCGCAAGGCGCCGGACGCGGCCCCTGGCACGAAGGGCAATCCCCCGGAGCCGGGCACCGCGGTGGGCGGCGCGGGCGGCCCCACGTCCGACGCCGAGGCGGAGGCGCTGGCCGAGGAGGGCGGCGACGAGGAGCCCGCGCAGCGCCAGTTCTGGGTGAACATCAACGCGCCCCGCAACCTGTGGGTGCGCGGCACGGACCTCAACATCCAGCTGGGCCTGTCGGAGGGCTTCCGCGTCGAGTACGCCAACGAGGCGCGCATGTTCGGCGAGGTGATGGTGCTGCTGGGCCGCGTGGACGTGCTGGGCCGCCGCTTCGACGTGCAGCGCGACAGCCAGGTGCGCTTCACCGGCCCGGTCCTCACGCCGTACATCAACGTCACCGCCGAGCACCGCAACGACAACGCGGCCGTCACCGTCTTCGTCACCGTGCGCGGCCAGGGCAAGGAGATCACCCTCAAGACGAGCAGCGACCCGGCCCTGCCGGAGTCGGAGATCTACACGCTGCTCGCCACCGGCCGGCGCACGCTGGAGCGCGGCTCGGGCGCGTCCATGAACGCGAGCGCGCAGGCGGCGTCCGTGGTGGGCTCGTTCGTCGCCAACGAGGCGCGCAAGGCCATCGCCGCGAAGCTGCCCCTGGACGTGCTCTCCATCGAAGCGGGCGACAGCGGCATCGCCGGCACCAAGCTGGAGGTGGGCACCTACGTGACGGACAAAATCTACGTGGGCTACACCGGCCGCGTGGGCGCGAACCTCCAGAAGGGGGAGAACGCCAACGCCGTGCGCTTCCAGTACCTCTTCAGCCCGCGCTGGAGCCTGGAGGGCATGTACGGCGACGCGCGCTCCGGCGGCCTGGACCTCATCTGGAGCAAGGAGTACTGACCGCGCGCCCGGGTGCCTGCACCCACCCGGGCGGCGTCAGCACGGACGGCTACAGCGCGTACACCGCGTAGCACGCGCCCATGGGGCCCACGCCGGTGGTGCCCGCGCCGGGAGCGCTCCGCCACACGCCTTCGGCGCCGCACTGCTGCCACACGGTGCTGGAGGTCTGCACGCAGGTGCGCGTGGGGACGCCCCGGCCCAGGCGCGTGGACTGGCAGTAGGGGAACGACACGCTGCAGTTGGAGGGCTTCACCGTGCTGCCCGACGTGAAGGTGCCCGACAGGCACTGGCGCCAGATGGCGTCCGACGAGCTCTGCACGCACGACGCTTCCGGCACCGTGGCGTCCACCGTGCCGGAGTAGCAGCCGGCGTCGCTCGACGGCCACGCGTAGGCCGTCTTGTAGCGGTTGTAGATGGAGGCCATCAGCGACGAGCCGCCCACGGTGGTGCGGCCGCACTGCGTGGCGTACGCGCCCACCCAGGGCGTGTACGTGTAGAGCGCCGCGGTGGCCATGTTGACGGGCTTCACCGAGCACGGATCCAACGTGGCCTTCGTCACCCCCACCTTCCAGCCGGAGATGGTGGGACGGCCCGCCTCCAGGTCGGTGAGGTAGCCGCGCATCTTCTTCGCGGCGCACTCCACCTGCTTGCCGAAGCCCACGTATTGCGCGTCACAGCCGCTGGAGTCCGGACAGCCACAGCCCGTCGCCTTGCTCAGGTTGGTGGAGGTGCCGCTCTGGATGAGGCTGGACTCGCCCTGGATGCGCGCCAGCATGTACAGCGGGTTGATGTTGGACGCGCGCGAGCGCTCCACGATGAGCGTCGCCGCCGTCTTGCCGTAGAACGGATCCGTGTAGCCCGCCAGGTACGAGCCCTGCTGCTGCAGGAACTGCTGCACCTGCGCCGGGGTGATGGCCAGCCCGCCCGTGACGTCCGAGTCCTCCAGCAGCCGGTGCATGTCGTACTTCGTCGTCGCCTCCTGGAGCACCTGCCCGGTCAGCTCGTCGACCACGGGCGCCGCCGCGTCCTGCTCCTCCAGGGGGCCACAGCCGGCCGCCAGCAGGGCAGGCACCAACAACACGCACATTCGGAGCTTCATCTCACACCTCGGGGTGGGCCTCGGGAGACGGGCACCGACAGGGCCGGCCCCGCCTCCGCGTGGCCAGGGGAGCCCCGGGCTGTAGCCGGTGGGGTGAGGCTGACTCAAGTTATTCCTGGATTTAGAGAATAAGCCCCTATGTGGGTGCCAATGGCATCCCTGGGCGGGGCGGCATGGCGGTGGGGTGGCGGGGTAAAGTTTCGGACATGCGGACCGTTCCCCTGATGCGTCGGAAGTGTTGGTCGTTGCTTGCCGTGGGCCTGCTCGCGCTGGCGGGCTGTTCGGATTCGACAGAGCCGGGGGACGAACCCGGGCCGGGCACGGACGGCCCCGGGGTGATCCCCGGCGACGGCTCCGAGTGCCTGGGCGCGAAGTTCCTGGGCTCCCTGGGCAAGGACAAGCTGCTGGTGGGCGCGCAGATGGAGGACGCGACGGCGAAGAGCGCGCCCTTCGACGTGCGCTACCTGTACATCGCGGCGGGCCTGTTCGACTCCAAGGACGCGTGCAATTCGTGCGCGTCCGGGTGCACGTCGAACGGGGCGTCGTGCTCCAACAGCGGCGAGGGCTGCGGGTGGTGGGGCTGCTGGCAGTACGACCAGGAGCCGCCCGGCGCCTACGTGCGCGACTTCATCCAGGTGTCCAAGGACCAGGGACAGATTCCGTTCATCACCTACTACGAGGAGTTCCAGGCGAGCGGCTACAGCGAAGGCAAGCAGCAGCTGGCGGCGCTGAACGACGCGAAGTTCCTGGAGCGCTACCTCGCGGACTGGCGCTTCCTGTTGAAGCAGGTGGGCCAGGAGAAGGTGATGCTCCAGATTGAACCGGACCTGTGGGCCTACCTCCAGTACTTCCCGACGGACGGCAAGCCGCAGTCCACGCCGGTGGCGGTGAAGGCCGCGAACCCCACGGACTGTGGCGGGCAGGAGAACAACGCCGTGGGCCTGGGCAAGTGCATGATCGCCATGGCGCGCAAGTACGCGCCCAACGCGAAGGTGGGCCTGCACGCGAGCGCGTGGGCGACGAAGACGGACGTGTCCGGGAACACGGATGCGTCGTTCGACGTGGCGTCCGAGGCGAACAAGGTCGCCGACTTCCTGTTGCAGGTGGGCGCGGCGGACACCGACTTCGTCACGGTGGAGGCGTCCGACCGCGACTCGGGCTGGTACCAGCAGACGCAGGGCAAGGACGGGTGGTGGGATCCGGAGAACCGCGAGCTGCCGCACTTCCACCAGGCGTTCACCTGGGCGAACGCCATCACCAGGCGCCTGAACAAGCCGCACCTGTGGTGGCAGCTCCCGCTGGGCAACATGAGCCTGCCCAACACGGACAAGAAGTGGCGCGACAACCGCGTGGACTACTTCCTCACGCGCCCCGCGGAGGTGGCCAAGGCCGGTGGCGTGGGCTTCCTCTTCGGCGCCGGCAACTACGAGCAGACCACGCCGGAGACGGACGGCGGCAACTTCGTCAAGCGCGTGAAGGCCTACAAGGAAGCCGGCGGCCAGGCCGCGTGCGTGCCCTGATGCCGTGATGTGATGCCGTGTCCCGGTGCTGCTTCGGCGGCGCCGGGAGCGGGTTCCACCTTCCTCGTCCGGTGCGTCGCTGGGGCACCGGACCTGGGGCGTGATGCGCGGCGGAACGCGCCGCCACGCTGGAGCTGGAGCGGGGATGCACCCCGCTCGCTCCACGCGGTGGGGCCAGCCTTGCGCCCCCTCGGGACTACGCGCGGGTCCGCGTGCGCGCAGTGGCCGTGCGCTTCGTGGCGGACGGCTTCGCGGACTTCTTGGCGGCGGCTACTGGCTTCGACGCCCGTGGCGGCTTCGCGGCCGTGCCAGCCTTCCGCGCCTGCACCTTCTGGATGTACTGCGCGGCGTCCGGCGTCTCGCAGGCCGTGTCGCCGTGATCCACCTCCACCTTGCCCAGCCGCTTCGCCGTCGCGAGCGCCGCGACCTGGAGCGCGCCGCCCTGCGCCCCCAGCGCGATGAGCGCGCTGTTCATCGCTTCGCGGACCCGGTTCTTCGCGGTCGGCAGCTCCTGCTCGATGCGCTTCACCCAGGGCGACAAATCCTCCTGCGCCAGCACCGTCGACTTCATGAGCAGCGAGGCGAGCAGCTGCCAGCCCGCGCGCCCCACCCACTCCGACGAGGAGCGTGTCCACTCCAGCGCCTTCACCGCATGCGGCGAGCGCAGCGCCACGTTCGTCACGAAGACGTCCGTCAGGGTGTGCCAGTCGAGCGCCTTCGCCCAGGCGCCCAGCTCCGCCCAGGACAGCGCGGGAGCGTCCGCGACCATCGTCGCCAGCAGCCGCGCATCGGTGTGCCCCGAGGACCACAGCGCCCGGGCGAGCGCGGGGTCCGTGCCGATGCGCTTCTTCAGCGCCCCCAGCGGACCGAAGTTCACGCCGGACAGGGGCTCGGGAGCCCCGTGTCGGAGGTACGTCTTGCGTGTCTGCGGCGAACCCAGCCGCTCCAGCTCCCGCATCGTCTCTTCAAGGGTCATGGCGGGCGCAGTCTGGCACGGAGTCGCCGCCTGGGCAGCGAGGCGCGGTAGCTCAAACGTGTGACTGCCACGCGGAGTCTCCCCTTTCTAACTTGGCGCTCTTGAAGGGCTGTGGTCGCGCCACGCGAGGGGGAGATACCGATGACCAGCACCGACTTCATGTCCGAGGAGTCCCTTGATGCCATGGACCCCTGGGAGGGAGCGGATGCCCTCCAGGAGCTGGAGGAGCTCGCGGACGCGTTCGGCGAACTCGACGGCTTCGAGGCGGACGGCTTCGAGGCGGACGGCTTCGAGGCGGACGGCTTCGAGCCGAGGGGCTTCGAGCCGGGGGGCTTCGAGGACGACGGCTTCGAGGAGCTGTTCGCCGCCGCCGAGGAGGAGGACGCCTTCCTGGAGCTGGAGGACGACGGCTTCGAAGGCTTCGAGCAGGACCCGACCAGCGGGCTGTTCGCGCCGTCCGCGCCCCGCCTCATCACCGGTCCCGCCGCCGTCGTGCTCGCCCGCACCCTCAACCCCTTCGTCCTGGAGTCCATGGACGCCGACGACGCCGAGGCCTTCCTCCGCCGCGTCACCCGGCGCGTCCGGGCCGCCGCGCGCGGCGTCGCACGCGGCGTGCGGCAGGTGGGCCGGCTCGGTGGGGCCGCGCTGCGCCGCGCCGCGCCCCTGCTCAGCCGTGCGCTGCCCATCATCCAGCGCGTGGCGGGGGTCGCGGGCCCGTGGGGCCGCGTCGTCGCCGCGGGGATTGGCGCCGCCCGGGGGCTGATGCGCGGCCAGGGGCTGCGCGGGGCGCTCGCGGGGGCCGTGGGCGGCCTCATCCCCGGCGTGGGGGGGCGCATCGCCTCCTCCATCCTGCGCGGCGACGGCGCGGATGACGACGCTTCGCTGGACGCGCTCGCGGACATGGCGGACGCGCGGCAGGTGCCCGCCGCCGTGGCCCTGCCCCTGGGCGCGGGCCTCGCGGCGCGCGTGGTGAGCCGCCAGGCGGTGCCCACGGTCGCCGCGCTCGGAGCCGCCGCGCAGGGCGTCGTGCGCTCCCGCACGCGCGGCCTGGAGCAGTACCTGATGCGCGTGGCGCGGCAGATTCCGGGCGGCCCGGGACGGCGGCTGCGCATCATGCGCGCCATCGCCCAGCTGTGCGCCAGGGACCTGCGTCAGCGGGGGCCGGGCGGGGCCATCACGGCGATGCCCCAGGTGGTGCGCCGCGCGAGCCAGCGGGTCGTTACCCGCGCGGTCCAGATGCCCAGGCTCGGCGCCATGCCACCGCGCGTGGCGGCCCGGCGGGTCCAGGCACGGCAGCAGGTGCTGCGCCGCATCCCCGTCTCCGCCGTCAGCGCCGCGAGCGTCCGTCAGCCGTCCGCCTGAGGCCCCGCCACGGCACCCCGTCTCATCACGTTTTCAGGACCAGCCAGCACAAGCCAGGACAAGCAAGGAGGAGGACCCATGCAGCAGCCGCAGCCTTTCGAGGAGGAGTTTTCCGGCCAGGGCGATGAGATGTCCGACCTGATGGCCGAGGGCGAGGAGGGCTTCGAGGGCGAGGGCTTCGAAGCCGAGGGCATGGAGGGCGAAGGCTTCGAAGGCGAAGGCTTCGAGATGGAGGGCATGGAGGGCGAGGGCTTCGAGGGCGAAGGCTTCGAGATGGAGGGCATGGAGTCCGACGGCTTCGAGGCCGAGGGCATGGAGGCCGAGGGCTTCGAGGCCGAGGGCATGGAGTCCGACGGCTTCGAGGGCGAAGGCTTCGAGATGGAGGGCGCCGACGCGCTCGATGACGCCTTCGCCGAGGCCATGGACGCCCAGGACGAGGAGGAGTTCCTGCGGCGCCTCAGGGCCGGCGCCCGCCGGCTGATGCAGGTGGCCGGGCCGACGGTCCGGCGCATCGGGCGGCGCACCATGCCCATCGCCATGCGGCTCATCCGCCAGGCGGCCCCGCGCGTGGGCGGCATCGTGGGCCAGGAGATTGGCCGCAGCGTGGGGGGCCTGCTCCGCGCGGACGCCATGGACGCCTTCGCGGATGCCGCGGCGGACTACGCCGGTGAAGAGGACATGGAGGCCTTCACGCGGGTGCTCGGGGGGCTCGCGGCGCGCCACGTGGTGCGCTCGACGATTCCTCCCGCGCGCCGCCGCCAGCAGCCCCAGCAGGCGCGGGCCCTGGGCCGGGCCGTGGGCCAGATGACGTCGCGCATCGCCCAGCGCATCGCCCAGCGCTACGGCCCGCGCGCGCTGCCGGCGGTGACGCGCATCGTGCGCCAGGTGACGCGCCTGGTGCGCCAGCAGGGCGCGAGCCCGCAGGCGGTGCCCCGGATGATCCGCCGCATCGGCACGCGGGTGGCCGCCAGTCCGCAGGCGGTGCGCCGGCTCTCGCGGCCCAACCCCGCCGCGCGGCAGCTCCGGGCGACCGCGGGGATCCGCCGCCCCGCCAACCGCAACCGCATGGACACCATGATGGCCGGCAGGCCCGGCTCGCGGCGGCTGCGGACCGTCGTGCTCCGGGGGCCGGTGCGCGTCGTCGTCAGGTAGCGGAAGGGGCAGCCACACACAAGGAGGGCGGGGGAGGCAGGCACATGGCGGACGCGCTTCAGCAGTTCCTGCGGGCCAAGGTCCAGAGCATCACGTTCCGCGCCGGGAGGCTCTCACGCCTCACGCCGCAGGACGTGGGGATAAGGCCACGGGACGTCCCCTTCGCCCCCTCCCCCGCGCACTTCGCCGCGGCCAACGCGCGGCTGGGGGAGATCGACCGCGACGTGCGCCGGGCGCTCGCGCGGCTGAACGGCCGGCTCCACGGGCGGCGACTCCGGCCGCACGAGGTGCTGGAGCGCAACGCCCTGGTGGAGCGGGAGATCGACCGCGCCCGCCGCGCGTATGGCCTGTTCTTCGACGTCTTCAGCCAGCGGGGCACGCGGTTCGCGCCGGCGCTGGCGGCCTGCGACGTCATCGCCGTGGACTGCTTCCAGGCCGTCCGGCGCGCCTCGCCCGGACTGCTGACCACCCCGATGCTCAAGCCCATCACCTACCTGGAGCACGGCTTCTCACCGGCCACCTTCCGGCGCGGCGTGCTGCTGCGGCGCCTGCTGGGCGAGCGCAACCCGTTCCCGCTCATCCGCGTGCCGTACGAGCGCGTGGAGGCGCCCTGGGGCATGGGCGTCATCCTCCACGAAATCGGCCACAACCTGCAGGCGGACCTGGGCATCTGGCAGGAGACGCAGGTGGCCCTCCAGCGCCGGGTGCTGGGCGTGACGGGCAACCCATGGCTCACGCGCCTGTGGGGCCGCTGGCACAAGGAGATCTTCGCGGACCTCATGGCGTGCCTCCTGGGCGGGCCCGCGTCGGTCCACTCCATGAAGGACTTCCTCGCGTACCCGCCTTCGCGCGTGCTGACGTTCCACCCGCTCAGCGCCCACCCCACCCCGTACCTGCGGGTGCTCATCCAGGCGGAGATGCTCCGGCGCATGGACTTCCCCGCGCAGGCGCGGGACGTGCGCGACAACTGGTACCGGCTGTACCGCGCGCAGCTGCCCGGTGCCCGCATCCCGGCGCTGCTGCTGCGCACCGCGTCCCGGCTCATCCCCCACGTGGTGGATGAGATTGCGTTCCAGCCGCGCCGGGGCCTGGCGCAGCGCGCGCTGGTGGACGTGGTGCCCTTCTGGCCGTCGGATCAGGAGCGCATCCTGCGGGCCGCCGAGTCCCTGGCACGGGGACAGCTGCCCTCGGGGCTGCCGCCCCGCTACGTCGTGAGCGCCAGCCGCGAGGCGCTCGAACGGAGGCTGGCCCCGCCCGAGCAGATCTCACGGACGGTGCTCAATCATCTGGTGAGGCTTGGCTCGCGGGAAGCGCGGATGCCAGGCGTGAGCGTCACCCTGGCCGCATGACAGGACCTCAAGGGAGGGACGATGTACGAGAACATGAAGGGGCGGAGCGCCGCGGCGTCCATGGAGCTGACGTCCACCGCGAAGACGAAGTTCGACGAGTTCCTGCGCCGCCAGCTGGGCGTGTCGGACGCGCGCGACCCCACGTCGGTGGTGAACGCGCTGCGCAAGCTCTACCCGACGACGGCCGCGCGGCTGGACGACGAGAGCCGGGGCCAGTCCATCCGCGTCCAGGCCATGCCCGAACCCTCCCTGGGCATGATGGTGAGCGCCGGGGACTCGCCCGGCATGCGGCGCTTCCGGCAGCAGCGCCAGGCGCTGGAGGACGACCTGCGCTTCGCGGTGGAGCTCGCGTCCAACCGCGACTTCAAGGCGCCGGTGGACGGGTGGCGCGACTCCATCCTCGCGGAGATGGATGAAGGCGAGGCCGCGGCGAACCGGGCGGTGGATCCGGTGGCGCGCGACCGGACCTTCTACACGGTGCGCAAGCTGGGCGACTGCGCCCGCGTGGCGCGCATGGTGGGGATGATCAACCCCACGGTGAGCCCGGAGTTCGGCCGGCTGGCGGCCACGCTGGACGAGGGCTCCATGCTCCTGCGCGTCATCGCGGGCGAGTCCCTCTTCCGCGCGGGCTTCGACAAGGGCGGCAGCGTGTTCCAGGTCGCGCTCCAGGACCTGCGCCAGCGCCGCGAAGCGCTCATCAACGCCCTGGAGCAGCTCACCGCCACCAGCATCCAGGAGGGCGGCGACGACTGGGGTGACGGCCAGGCCTCCTACGGCAAGCTGCTGGAGCGGCTGCGCACGCAGGGGCACTCCGACCTGCGCTCCATCGTCCGGCCCGACGCGATGTCGCGGCTGCTGGACGTCCTCCTGAACCACGCTCCCCGGCAGCAGTCGGAGGACATGCGGGGCATCGCGTCGGCGGTGCCCATGGAGCTGCTCCAGCTGCGGCGGCTGCGCGACGTGGCGGGCAGTCTGCTGGACAGCACGCTGGACTACACCCAATCCGGCTACCTGGACCCCACCCGGGGACAGGGCGCCTCCGCGCCGCTGGCGGCCTTCACCGAAGCGCTCACGCTCTTCATCAACGCCTTCGACCGTCCCAACGCAGGGGCGCGGCTGCTCAACATGGTCCTCCCCGCGCCCCTGGCCTTCCAGGAGCGGGCCGGCAAGGAGCAGGAGCTGCACGACAAGTTCCGCGAACGGGCGGCCGTCCAGGAGCAGGTGGAAGAGCTGCTGATGGACCCGACGACCACGGACGAGTTCTGGAAGGAGCTGGCCCGGTTGGATCGCAAGCTCTACCACATCGACCGGATCATCGACCTGTACCTGCTGGACTACGACGAGGCCACCGTCCCGGGCGGCGGCAACCGCGTCGTCTTCCACTCGGAGATGCTGGAGCAGCTGGAAGACGACGTGGACGTCTTCATCCTGGATCCGGCGTTCCTCAAGGAGCAGTGCGGCCTGGAGGAGGACACGCTGGCCCTCGCGAACACCCTGACCCAGGGCGCCGAGGACCGGGTGGAGGACATCGAGGAGGACCGGAACCACAAGTTCAGCGTCCCCACGGGCTCGCACTGCAACGCGGGTGAGTCGTACCAGGTGCCCCCGCCGGCCCGCGTCTCGTTGGACCGGATTGAACGCCACTTCCCGCAGTACAGCGTGGACGGGCCCCAGCCGATGCCCAATCCCCATCCCAATCCGCCTCCTCCCAGGGCACGGGAGGCGACGGGCGAGGCGGCCGTGGCGGCCTCCGGCGGACCGAGCCTGGAGGAGGTCACCACGCTCATCCAGGAGAACCGGACGCAGATCCTCACGGAGCTGGACAAGCGGCTGGAGGCCCAGGCGCCGGAGCTGGCGCGACAACTGGAGCAGGCCTTCTCCGACCAGCTCAAGGCCGTGGAGCGGCTGCTGGCCGGGAAGCAGCCGCATGGCTCGGACGGCAAGCCCGCGTCGGTCAACGGCTACGCCCCCAAGGCGGGCCACACCCGCCGTCACGTCCGTCACCCCCGGAAGCCCTGAGGGCGGGACGCCCTGAACATGCTCGCGAAGCCGGAACACATTCATCCTCTCAACGTGCTTGAACCAGGTGGCATGCCATGAGCATCGGTACGGCAGAAGCCCTGCAGCGTCTCTTCGCGCAGTGGAAGCGCGAGGTCCTCGCCAACGTCTCCTCGGATGTGGAGCGCGCGGAGCTGCAGAAGCAGCTCGCGGCGCGGGAGGGGGAGCTGCTCGCCAGCGCCTCCAATGGCTCGACCGCGTCCCTCTTCTCGGACCTGATGGGCCTGGGCAAGGACGGCGCGTCGTCGTCCTTCGACTCCATCAGCCGGCCCGTGCTCGTGCAGGACTTCGACGAGTCGGTCATCGAGACGCAGCTCCACGCGACCGCGGAGCTCTATTACATCTACCAGCACGACCGGATGAAGGTGTTCCAGGTGGCGGGCGCGCTGCTGCGGCTCTTCCACGACGGGCGCATGCGCATCCAGCGCGGCCCCGGCGCGCGGGCGCTGTACCTGATGGAGAAGCACCAGCCGCTTCGCTACAAGCCCCGCGACCGGCAGCTGGCCTACCGGCGCGCGTTCAACTACGGGACGCTGGCGCCGCCGCAGGGCGCGGTGATGTTCCGCAACTTCCACCGCGAGTTCCTCGCCTTCGTGTCGGCCATCGCGCAGTACTTCCGCGACCTGCTGATTGGCGAGGTCATCCGCGGCTCGCAGCACCTGAACGAGCGGCCCTTCGCCAGCCAGGCCACCATCCAGCGGCTGGGCACGGACATGCGCTGGCAGATTGACCGCGCCACCTACGGCAACATCCTGGCCCTCACGGTGGAGGTGGGCGAATACCTCAAGACCATCCTGGACGCTCTGGAGACGCCCGACATCAAGAAGGCCTTCGACGCGAACACCAAGTGGGACGTCATCGAGGTCGTGTCGCAGCGCTACCTGGGCGGCGCGGGGGAGATCTCCCAGCGCTCGAAGATGGCGGACGCCGGGCGGCTCCTGCTCAACTTCGTGGCGGACAACCCGTTCAAGACGCGCGACTTCAGGGACTTCCAGACGGAGGTGATGCCGCTGGGCCCGGTGGCCGAGGAGTGGATCGCCGCGTACCGGATGACGCCGGAGGGCCGCGCGTTCCGCGGCGTGACGCCCACCCTGCGCACGACGCTGGGCATCACCAGCCCCGCGCCCATGGCGATGCGCTGAAGGTCGGGGGCCGCCATGGACGTTCCCCTGCCCTTCGTGATGGAGCCGGACACGCGGGCCGCCACGGCGCCGCGGACCAACGTGTCGCGGCTGGTGGCCGCGGCGGTGGCGGGACAGGTGTCCCATCCCATCGTGCACGCCTCGCCCTACCGCATCGGGCGGGACGGGGTGCTCCGGCTGGTGCCCGGCAGCGGGGGCATCGTCCTCAACCGGCGCGTGGGGGACCCCGCGGTGGGGCTCGCGGCGGACCACATGGAGGCGGGGGTGTCGCTGCACAACAACGGGCGCGAGGTGGTGGGCCCTCGCAACGGTCCCAACCAGGCGCTCATGTTCTATGCCTGCGTGGGCAACCGCGCGCGCGTGACGACCGGCCCCGCCCAGGGCGCCGAGGGCACGGTGGTGGGCAAGCACGGGGGCATCAACCACGTCATCGTGGACTTCCCGCCCCACGTGAAGCGGCGGCTGCTCATCGGGGACCGGGTGCAGTTGGATGCGTACGGCCAGGGGCTGGAGCTGCCGGACTTCCCGGACGTGCGCGTGCAGAACCTGTCGCCCCGGCTGCTGCGGCGCTGGGGCGTGCGGACGGCGCGGGGACGGCTGGTCATCCCCGTCACGCACACGGTGCCCGCGGAGGTGATGGGTTCGGGGATGGGGCGCTCCGAGGGCGTGCTGGGGGACCTGGACATCCAGCTGTCGGATCCGGTGCTGGTGCGGCGCTTCCGGTTGGGCTCGCTGCGGTTGGGGGACCTGGTGGCGGTGTGTCCGCTGGACTATCGCCATGGCCCCAGCCGGCGGCCGGGCACCGTCACCGTGGGCGTGGTGGTGCATTCGGACAGCAAGGTGGCGGGCCATGGCCCGGGGATGACGCCGCTGCTCGTCGCCCCCGCCGCGTGTGTCCGGCTCGTGCGGCAGCCCCGGGCGAACCTGGCGTTCGTGCTGGGCCTGCGCCGGAGCGTGGCCTCGCCGCGGCGTGACGCGAGGAGGAACCGCCTCTAGGGCGTCGGCGGCAGGGACGCCGCGTCCAGACAGCGCGACACCATGGCCGCCCGGGTGTCCACGCCGAGCTTGGCGAAGATGCGCCGCAGGTGGGCCGCCACGGTCCATGTGCTGATGCCCAGCTTCACGGCGATCTGCTTGTTGCCCCAGCCCGCGCGGACACACGAGACGACCTGGAGTTCGCGCGCGGTGAGCAGTCGCGAGACGGGCGGCGCGAGCGTGGGCTTCGGGGATGAAGGTGCTGGTTCCTGGGACGGTGCTGGCACCAGGTGATAGCGCTGGCCTCCGATGATGAGCTCTCCGGCCATGGAGGGCCCCTGCGCGCCCGCGACGGGCACGGCGCCGGGCTCGGGGATGACGAGCAGCACGTGGCTGCCGGGTTGAAGTGGCGTCTCCATGGCATGCCTCCTGGAAACGCTACGGAGGATCCGCGAGTTCGGGAGAGGAGAGGATGCGCCAGACCTCCGCGGCCTCGCGCACGCGTCCGGCGGCTCGCAGGTCCTCCGCGAGCAGCTCGCCCGCGTGCTCGCCCGACGCCGGCCGCCCAGGCTTTTCGCGCGCATGCGCCAGGAGCTTCGCGACACCCCGGCGGCCGAAGCGCAGCTCCGCGTGGAGCAGCAGGGCCAGCGCACGCGCCGTCGAGAAGGGGCCCGCCGGTGACTCCTGGTCCGTCGCGCCTGGCGCACAGGAGGCCAGCAGGGGGCGCAGCACCTGGGCGACGAGGGATTCGAGCTGCGCCAGTTGCGCGCCCCGCTCCCGGCCAGCCTGGGCCAGCGCCGCCATCCGCTTCGGGTCCTCACCCAGCAGGGTCAGCGCTTCGCGTCCTTCACAAGAGGGCGCGCCCCGTGCGCCAAGGAGGCGCAGCGATGCGGGCTCGGGAGGCCGCGCGGGCATGACGTCGACGCCCAGCTGGCCCAGCCGGGCTTCGAACGCCTCGGGCTCGCGCTGCTTCCAGTGGGCCAGCGCGGCGATGAGCGCGGGCCCCGACAGCGGCCATGCGCCCCAGCGCAGTTCGACCCCGGACTGGGAATCCCAGGCGACGGAATCAAACGGGCTGCCGAACCACGCGAGCACGAACTCCAGCGCGCGGCCGTGAGCGTCGGACAGGCCACGGCCGGCGAACTCCTCACGGGAAGGCGCGCACGGGCCCCGCACCGCGACGGTGCCCCGGTGAACGAGCCTGCCGTTCTCGTGAGCCATGACGACCCGCGCACCCAGAGGTGGCAGGGTCGCCACCATGCCCTGGAGCTGGATCGAATCCCGGGCCGCGCGGAGGGCGGCGGACGCGGCATCGGGTTGGGCCGGCGGGGCTGAGGGCGCCGGCTCGGCGAAGGGGTCGGACTCGGCGCGCGAGGCCTTCGCACGGGGCATGGGCTCGGCGAAAGAATCGGACTCCACGCGCTGGGCCTTCGCTCGGGGCGTGGGTTCGGCGAAGGGGTCGGACTCCGCCTGCGAAGCCTTCACTCGGGGCTTCGGTTCAGCGAAGGGGTCGGACTCCGCGCGCTGGGCCCTCCCCTGCGGCATGGGATCGGATTCGGCGCGCGAGGCCTTCGCCCGGGGCATGGGTTCCAAGAAGGGATCGGCTTCGGGTTGAGAGGCAGAGGCCGGGTTTCGCGGGCGTGACTCGGTGGGATCCGGAGTCGCAAAGGGCGCGTCCCGTTCAAGGTCGGAGACCCAGCGATCCAACAGGGTCATCACGCCCCGCGAGGGAATGGGAGCCCGCATCCGCTTCCGTCCCGACTCATGTTCAGCCACGGCGACCTCCACTGCAGGGATTTCCTGCCCAGCCACAGTAGGGATCGCCCTCGCCCAAGGAAGTTCAGCGGGGAGCCGGCACCAGCCCACTCGGTTGACTTCAGAATGGAGCGCGCGCGGCGAAGGGATGGGATGACACTGACGTCATCCCGGAGGGCCGTGAACACCCAGCCCCGCCGGGTGATCCGCGTGTCTCACATGGACGGGACGTCGGCTCAGAGCAGGCGCGAATACGTCGCCGGTGCACCAGGACGCGGCGTCCACCGCTTCGCATCCCGGGGCAACCACAGAAGCTGGAAGCCTTCCGCGCGCCCTTCATAGCGGACGGCGTGAGGTCCCCTCGTCAGGTCGAACTCGGGCGTGGTGATGCGCACACCGTCGATGAACAGCGCCCCGGCGTCGAGCGCGCTCGCGGGATGGACGAAGTAGCGGTCACCGCGCACCGCGAGGAAGGCGTCCTCCAGCCTCCCGGTCTCCGTGGACACCCGGTAGCGCTGGCCCCAGAGGAAGAGGTCGCCGTCGAACGGCTGGTAGTGCGTGTCGAGGAAGCGGCGCAGCGCGGGAGGCAGGCCGGAGGTGCGCAGGTCATCCACGCGCAGCACGCAGCCCTGGTCCACGAGCGCACGGGGCATGTCATGCGACAGCAGATCCACGAGCGAGCCGCGCAGATACGCGTCCGTGTAGAAGTAGAAGTGCACGTGGGGCCGGCTCACGAAGCCGCCCGAGTTGTCATAGACGACGTCCTCCGGGCCCGTGAGCGTGGCGATGCGCGCGAGCACCTCGCGCTGCCGCGCGTTGCCCCCGCCGTTCAGCAGTGCATCCACGTGCGCGGCCTGCACGGCGAACAGTCCCAGCAGCCCGATGAACCCCACGGTGCGCCCGACAGGCGTGTGCAGCCGAGAGAGGACCACGAGGACCCCGCGCGCCGCGAAGACGGCGAGCACGCCGAGGAAGGGCAGCAGGCTGTAGGGGAACGGGGCGCGCTGGAGCGCGTAGGCACCGAACGTCGCGGGCACGGCCACGATGAGCAGGAGGTCGGGCGTCCGCAGGCGTTCACGCAGCGGCAGGTTCGGGTCGTGCTGGAGCATCCGCCGGACGGTGAAGCCGACCCCGACGATGGCGAGGAGGAAGAACGCGGGTTCTTTGCCCAGGGCGGGCAACAGGTACTCGCGCCAGGAGAAGCCCGGGTAGTGACGCTGGTGTTCGGACGCCCAGACGAAGCACCACTGCCACCATGCGCGCCAGGAGCCCGTCACCGTGAGGTACGTGGCCACACCCGTCAGCGTGGTGGCGAGCCCGAGGAAGAAGGCGCCGGGCGAGGCGATGAGCGCGGGCGTGCGGCCCCGGCGAAGGAAGAGGTCCACGAGGAGGACCGCGCCCACCAGCCCGCCGAAGAAGAGCGCCTTTTGCGAACCCCATCCGGAGGCGGCGAGCAGCAAGCCCGCCAGGAAGGAACTGGAGTGGGAGCCGGGCTGCATGGCCAACGACGCAAGCGCGCCCGACAAGGACGTGGACGTGGAGGTGGAACCAGGCTGCGCGGCCAGAGCGACGTGCGCACCCGGCAAGGACGTGGAGGTGGAGCCGGGCTGCGCGGCCGGTGCGACGTGCGCACCCAGCAAGGACGTGGAGGTGGAGCCAGACTGCGCGGCCTGTGCGACGTGCGCACCCGGCAAGGACGTGGCGGCGGCGCCAGGCTGCGCGGCCAGCGCGGCGAGCGCACCCAGGAAGAGCGCGGCGGTGAGCGCATCCGGGCGCACCTCCGTGGCGAAGTGCAGGAAGGTAGGCGACAGCAGGAGCAACACCGGGGCCAGGAGCGCGGCGGTGCGTCCCTCGCGGCGGTTGAGGAGGAACACCGATGCGCAGGCCCCCGCGAGCGGCACGAGCATCGCGGCGCGCAGGGCCAGCACGTTGCGCGGATCATCCCCCAGCAGCACGAACAGCGGCGACAGCAGCTGGTACACGAGGGGAAAGTGCACCTCGAAGAAGTCGCGGTACGGCACCTGACCGTGGGCCATGAGCCACGCGGCATGGGCGTACTGGAACTCGTCGATGCTGAATGCCTTGTGCAGCGCGAGGCGCGCCGCCTGGAGCAACAGCGCGACCAGGAGGACGCCGAGCCCCCACCGCACGTACCGGGACCCCTTCATCGGCACCGACATATCGCGAAGTCCGTTGGACTTCAGCGCCCCGTCCGACGCCGAGCGCGTGCCCGCGCGGCCTCCAGCGCGGAGTCCACGCCGGCGGGCGGCTTCGGCGGCTCGGGCGCTGGCGGCTGGGGCGACTCCTCCGGGACTTGGGGCTTCTTTCCTGACGACGCCGTCGCGGAGGGCTCCGCGCGCGGTGCGGCCGCGGGCCCGCGCGCGATGGACTCCTTCACGGGCCGGGCGCGGGCCGCTCGCACGCGGGGCGCGGAGAGGAAGCGGCGCACGGCCACCTCCGACAGCATCACCGCCAGCGCGAACGCCACCAGCCATGGCGCCAGCGCCACGCGCCCTTCGGACTCAGGCGCCTGCGCGAACAGGCCCGTCATCGACAGGCGCTCCTGCCCTCCGCCCACCGCCGCCAGCGCGCGCAGGAGCTTCAGTCCCTCCTTCGCGCTGCCCGGCTCGAACTCCGGCGCGTAGGGCAGCGCCACCGGTGGCGCCCTCAACACGCGCCCGCCCCACTTCACCACCGGGTGCCAGGTGCCGCTGCCGGACAGCGGGTACTCGGCCACCAGCCGGTCCTCGTCCTCCCAGTGCAGCGGCTTCTCCACCCCGGGGCGCCCGTCGCCCGACAGCAGCACCGCCGTGGGCAGGGCGCCCGGCATCGGCTCTCCCGGCGGCAGGTCCAGCGTCACGCGCAAGAGGTTGCCCCGGCGCTCCGAGCGCACCACCGCCTCCTCCTTCGGCGCGGCGCTGCCCATCGACCAGCGCACCACCGCCTCCAGCGTCGCTCGCAGCGCGCCCCACTCGCGCAGCTCGCCCGTGTACTTGCCGTCCACCTCCGCCGTGAGGGCCACCACGCGCCCGGCGCCATGCGGCCACAGCGCCAGCACCGGCGCGGCGTTGGTGTCCAGCGTGCGCAGCGCCACGTTCGCGCGGGGCTTCAGGTACGTGAGGTTGTAGCCGCCCACCTGCGGCAGGCCCTGCGTGGGCAGCGGCCCCAGCAGGGGCAGGTCCGGCGCGGCCTCCAGCGACGCGGGCTCGTCCACGAAGGTGGCCCTCGCCACCGCGAGCGTCTCCTGGCTGAAGATGCGCGGCAGGCTCATCGCGTCCTCGGCGAAGTAGATGCGGCCTCCGCCGCGCCGGGCCACGTCGCGCAGCAGCTCCGCGTCCGAGTCCTTCGGGGTGCCCAGGCCGATGACGGACACCGTCACGTTCGCCTGGCGCAGCGCGGACAGGGTGGCCTGGTAGTCGTCCGGCTCCTCGGAGTCCGCCGCGTCGGAGAACAGCACCACGTGCCGCGTGGGCTTGTCACTGCGGAGGATCTCCTTGCGCGCCGTGCGCAGCGCCACGCCCACGTAGATGCCGCCACCGCCGCTGAAGCCGCTCGCCACCTTGCTCAGGGGCAGGCCGTCGCTCACCGGGCTCAGCGGGAAGACCTCGTGCGACTCCGTGTCCACCATGTGGATGGAGGCTTCGTCGCTCCCGTTGAGGAGCGTGAGCGCCGCCGTGACGCCCTCCGCGGCCAGCTCCATCTTCGTGCGGCCGTCCGGCACCTGCACGCCCATGGAGCAGCTGGAGTCCATCAGCACGCTCATCGCCACGGACGCGCGCCGCTGCTCCTCGCGCATCTCCAGCGACACGGGCAGCAGCGGCTCCACGGGCGAGCGCCGGTAGCCGCCCTCCCCGAAGCTCGTGCGTCCGCCCGTCATCACCAGCCCGCCTCCGGCCTGGTCCACGTAGTCCGCCAGCGCGTTCAGGCCCGTCTCGCCCAGCGAGTTCGCGTCCACGTTCTCCAGCACCACCACGCCCACCCCATCGAGCGCATCCAGCGAGACGTGGAAGGGGGCGCGGACGTCCACCTGCATGCCCGTCGCCCCCAGCGCCTTCGCCAGGGTGCCCGAGGGCTGTTGGGTGAGCAGCAGCACGCGCGGAGGGCCCTCCACGCGCAGCACGCCCACGCCCACGTCGTTCTCCGGGACGCCGTCGCCCGCCGCCTCCACCGTGAGCCGGTAGCGCACGAGGCCCGGCGCCTCCAGCAGGTCGCGCAGGGGCAGCAGGTTCGGGCCGGGCTTGAAGTCGAAGGGCCCCTTCACCAGCACGCGCCCGTCGCGCTCCAGCCGCACGGTGCCGGTGACGGCGGAGGTGGCCTGCACGACGGCGGAGAACTGGAAGGGCTCGCGCACGGAGACGGTGGCGGGCACGTCCAGCGACACGACGGCCACGTCCAGCGCGGGCTCCGGACGGGCCACCTGCCGGTAGTCCACCGCGATGCCTCGCGCCGCGAGACGCCGGGTCGCGCCCCGCGCATCCGCGCCCGTGGCCCGACCGTCGGAGACGACCAGCACCCGGCCCGTGCGCTCGGGAGGAATCAGCGCGCCCGCCGCGTCCAGCGCGGAGGCGAGGTCCGACGCCTCCGCGTCCACCGGCCGCGTGAAGCCGGCGAAGTGGCCCACGTCCGACAGCGGGGACTCCACCCGGGCTTCGCGGCCGAAGGTGACGACGCCCACCCGGTCGCCGGGCCGGCGCTGTGATTCCACCAGGGACACCAGCTCCTGCGCCACCCGGTCCACGTCCAGGGGCATGGAGCGGGAGCGGTCCACCACCACGGCCACGTCGCTGCCCGCGTTGGCGAGGCGCAGCTCAGGCCCCGCCAGCGCGCCCACGCCGAGCACCAGCAGCACCCACCGCAACACCATGGGCGGGCCGGGCCTCCGGCCGTAGCGCCACAGGAACAGCCCCAGGGGCAGCAGCAGCAGCCACGCCTGCGGGAGGGTGAACGTCATGCCGCGCTCCGCGCCAACGGGAAGCCAGCGCCCGGGCCAGGGCTCCGGGGAAGGAGTTCCGGCGACGGCGGCGCTGCGCGTGGAGGCGTGCCGGTCATACCTTCCTCGTGACGTAGAAGTCGGCCAGCAGCGCGGCCAGCAGCACCACCAGCGGCCAGCGGGCGCGCTCCTGCGCACCGCCCTCCGCCGCGTCCTCGCCGGCCTCCTTCGCCGGCACCTCCGCGCTGTCCCGGCCGCGCAGGTCCGACTCGCGCGCATCCAGCGACAGCACCTCCAGCGAGTCCACTTCGGTGCCGTCCCGCTCCAGCGCATGGCGGCCGGGGCGCGTGGGCGCGGGCAGGCTCAGCGCTCCCGCGCCGAACACCGGCTTGCGCCCGGACGGACCCACCAACGCGTAGCGCGCACCGGCCTCCGTCACCACGGGCAGCGCTTCGCCCAGGTTGAGCTGGTGCCGGGGAAAGCCCTCGCGCAGCCGTCGCGCCTCGCGCACCACGTTGCCCAGCAGCACCGGCCACGCCGTGGTGCGCTGGAGGTTGGAGCGCGCCAGGTCCACGTTGAGGTGCAGCCGCCCGCCCTCCTCTTGCGACACCAGCACCGCCTCGCCCGCGGTCACCAGCGGTCGCCCCGGCGGGTTCGTGCCCGCCGTCCACCGCACCCCGGCGAGCTGCACGTCGTCCATCAACGCGCTGCCCTTCTCCGTGAAGAACGGCCCCACGAACGTGCGCAGCGGCCCCTCCGCGCCCAGCGTCACCCGCGCCTGCGTGCGCGAAGGTCCCACCGACAGCACCGGGGCACCGGGGACCGGCGTGCCATGCGCCACCTCCGGAGACACCGCCAGGAAGCGCTCCAGCGCCTGCCTCGACGCGGGCGACAGCCCCTCGGTGAGGCCCACCGACACCGGCATCACGGGCGACGGCGACAGGCGCACGCGCCCGTCCTCGGGCAGCGCGTCGTCCGGGAGGGACACCTCCACGTCACCGGCCTCGCGGAAGGTGAGGCGCACCGTCGCGGCGCCCTCCTCCGGCAGCGCGATGCGCTCGGTGCGCTCGGTGCCTTCACGCGCGCCCGGCCCTGGCGCCGCGCGCACCCGCGCCTCCACATCCGAGGGCCCCGGGCCAAAGCGCACCACCCGCAGCGTCACCGACGCACGGCCCCCTTCGTCGCGCCGCTGCGCGGACACCAGCGCCACGTTGCCCACGGGGCGCCCCAGCGCCGTCCAGCGCACCGAGGGAGGAACGACCGTGTCCTGCGACGGCGGCGCGTCGGTGAAGAAGTGCACGCGCTTGCCCGGCCCGGACAGCTCCTGCGCCCACAGGAGCGTGGGCACGACGTCGTGGTCCGGCCCGCGGGCCTCGAAGGACTCCAGCGCGCCCAGGGCTCGCGACGCCTCAACCTCCGGCCCGGCCACCACGTGCGGTGACGCACCGCTCGCCAGCACCGTCACGTGCGTGGCGCCCTCCGCCTCCACGCGCTTCGCCGCCTCCACGCGCACGCGCTCCAGCACCGTCTTCCCATCCGGGGACCGCGCGGACATGGACAGGCTGCCGTCCACCACCACCACCAGGTGACGGCGGCGGGCCGCCTCGCCCCAGCGCACGTCCGCCAGGTACAGCGCGGCGGCCAGCACCGCGAGGACCTCCAGCAACAGCGAGGCTTCGCGCGTGAAGCGCTCCCACCGGGGGCCGCCCTCCGCGCGAGGACGCGGCGTGCGCCAAAGGAACAGCGCGCTCACCTCCACCGGCTTCTGCCGGCGGCGCAGGAAGTACGCCGCCACCAGCGGCACCAGCGCGCCCAGCGCCAGCAGGCCCCACGGAAGCCCGAAGCTCACGCCCCGCCTCCCGCGACGAACCGCGCACCGCTTCCCGAGCGAACCCCGCCCAAGCTCACGCCCCGCCTCCCGCGACGAACAACGCGCGCAGCGGTCCCGCCACCTGGGCCCGCAGGCCGTCCGCGGTGCTCACCGTGAGCAGCGCTCCCCGCGCCCGCGCCGCGGCGCTCCGCAGGGCACGCTGGTGCTCGCCGAAGCGGCGGGCGTAGGCGGCCAGCACCCCGTCCGTCAGCAGCTCCTCCAGCGCCGCGCCGCTCTCCGCGTCCACCAGCCGGGCCCCCTCGCCGCCCGTGGGGTCCAGGTCCTCCACGTCCAGCACCTGCACCAGGAACAGCGCCGACGCGCCCCGCGACAGCCGGGCGCACAGCGCCTCCAGGTCCGCCTCGAAGAGGAAGTCGCTCACCACCACCCGCACGCCGCAGGGCCGCAGCGGCGGCAGCCGCCCCAGCGCCGCCGCCAGGTCGTCCCTCGCCTCGAACTCCGCGCCCCGCAGCGCCGCGCGACACGCCGGCCCCTGCACCCGCTCCGACCGCGCCCCGCCCCACAGGAGCGTCGGCGACAGCCCCTGCCGAGCGCCCACCTCCACCGTGAGCAGCGCCACCTCGCGCGCCCCGGCCGCCTTGCGCGGTGACAGCCCCATGCTCCTCGAGCCGTCCAGCAGCACCTCCACGCGCGGCGACACCTCGTCCTGGCGCACGCGCAACACCAGGTCCCCCGTGCGCGCCACCGCGTTCCAGTCCAGCTGCCGCAGGTCGTCCCCTGGCTGGTACATGCGGAAGTCGTGCAGCTCCATCGCGCTGCCCGCGGACGTGGCGCGCACCTCGCCCACCCGTCCCCGCTGCGGCACGCGCGGCAGCGCCAGGGTCAGCCCCGGCACCAGCCGCGCCACCTCCGCTTCGTCCAGCCGCGGGCTCACGGCGCGTGGGCCTCACGCTCGCGCCTCGCGAGCACCCGGTCCGCCGCGAACGCGCACAGCAGCGCCACCAGCGCCACGCACAGCAGCAGCTCCGGCGGCATCCGCAGGCCCGACGGGTCCGTCCATTCACGGCGGTCGAAGTTCAGCGTCCCCAACACGGGGTTGAGCAGGTTGAGCAGGGGGTCGTCCCCGTCCAGCCCCAGGAACACCGCCAGCAGCGGCGGCACCCCGGCCCCCAGCGCGCCCACCGCGACGAAGATCAGCCGCACCGCCGCGGGCGACGCGAACCGGCTCGACCGGGGCATCCGCCCCACCAGCAGCGCCACCGACAGGTAGATGACGCCGTAGAGGGCCAGCGCCACGAGCGCCATCCCCGTGCGCATCACGCTCGTCGAAGGGTCCGACGCCCACAGCAGCGCCGCGCATCCGGCCACCCAGCCCACCAGCAGCAGCACGCTCAGCCGGAAGCCGCGCAGGGCGCCCGTCCGCAGCAGCGACCAGGGCCGCGTGCCCGCGCGCAACGGCCGGGACTGCCCATCCACGTCCGTCGCAGTGAACAGCCCCGTGAGGATGAGGTGCAGCCCGCCGAGGACGCCCGCGATGCCCGGGATGTCATCCTCCCGGCCCAGCAACCACCACACCGCCGCCACCCCCACGAACGTCAGCACGGTCTGCACCACCAACGCCCGGCGCGGACGGCGCGTGTAGTCCTCCGTCACCAGCGACAGCCGCGCCACCGCCGTCTCGAACAGCAGCCACCCGTCCGTCAGCAGCAGCCACAGCCCCACGCCCACCCCCAGGAAGAAGTCCCGGTCCAGGGAGATCCCCCGGCCCCGTCCCTCCGTCAGCATGAAGATGAAGGCGAGCGCCTGGAAGAACGTCACCAGCAGCGCGCCCACCAGCACGAAGCGCACCAGGGCCCGTCCCATCCGCCCGTCCGCCAGCGTCGCCGCGCACACCGACGCGAGCGTGAGGAACACCAGCCACGCGCCGCCCAGCAGCAACACCATCAGGATGGTGGGCAGGTCGATGCCGTTGAGGAAGTAGCTGAACAGCAGGAACGGCCCCACCGCCGACGCGTACAGCGCCGCCTGCACCAGGAAGGACGCCACCTTGCCGCCCAGGATGCGCCGGGGCCCCAGCCCCGTGAGCAGCAGGAGCGACCACGTCTCGTCCTCGCGCTCGCGCGCCAGCGAACGGTACGCGTTGAAGGGGATGACCCCGAAGTGCACCAGCCCCAGGCACACGAAGAAGGAGAAGAAGTACGTGCGCCCCTCGCGCGAATAGGACGTCCCCTGCGTGTTCACGTACGCGATGAGCGACAGCGTCAGGCACGCCAGCAGCAACAACCCGAAGCACACCCAGAAGGTGCGCGTGCGCAGCCCCTGCCGCACCTCCTTCACCACCAGCGGGTTGAGCCGGTCGCCCCACCTCTCCCAGCGGTCGGACACCCTGGCTGCTGGAGCGGCGGTGGCGTCGGACGCACCCGACGCCGGACTTGCTTGCGTGCTCACGCCACCCTCCCCTTCGTCACCGTCATGAAGGCATCCTCCAGGTTGCGCTCGCGCGGGCTGAAGGCGCACACCGGCAGCCCCTGCGCCACCAGCGCCGCGAGCAGCGCCGCCGCGGCGGCCTCCGCCTGCATCGGGCCCGCGTCCGGCTCCAGCTCCAGCCGCACGCGCAGCGCGCTGGCCTCGCGGGCCACCTCCTGCACGCGCGGCTGCTCCAGCAACAGCCGCTCCGCGCGCGCGCTCACCGCCTCCCCTTCCGTCCCCGCCGCCAGCCGCACCACCAGCTCCACCCCGCGCGAGGCCTCCGCGCCCGTGCGCAGCAGGTCCTCCACCCGGCCCTGGGCCAGCAGGCGCCCCTGTTCGATGATGACGCAGGAGTCGCAGATCTCCGCCAGCTCCGTGAGGATGTGGCTGGAGATGATGACCGCCTTGCCCTGGTCCGCCAGCGCGCGCAGCAGCTCCCGCAGCTCGATGCGCGCGCGGGGGTCCAGGCCGTCCGCGGGCTCGTCCAGCAGCAGCAACTGGGGGTCGTGCAGCAGCGTGCGCCCCAGGGCCACGCGCTGGCGCATGCCCTTGGACAGCTCCGTGGTGAGCTTCTCCGCCAGGGGCATCAGCCCCGTGAACTCCATCACCGAGTCCACCCGCTGCCGCCGCTGCGCGCCCTTGAGGCCGTACGCGCGGGCGAAGAAGTCCAGGAACTCCGTCACGGTGACGTCGTCATAGGTGCCGTAGCGGTCCGGCATGTAGCCCAGCAGGGGCCGGGCCTTGTCCGGCGCGTCCACCAGCGACCGGCCATCCAGCAGCACCTCGCCGGCGGTGGGCACGTCCAGCGTGGCCAGGATGCGCAGCGTGGTGCTCTTGCCCGCGCCGTTGGGGCCGATGAAGCCCAGGATGCCGCCGGCTTCCAGGGAGAAGGACACGTCGTCCACCGCGCGCAGCGCCCCGTAGTCGCGCCGCAGGCCCTTCACTTCCAGCAGGCTCATGGCCGCACCTCCTCGAACCCACCGCGCACCAGATGCACTCCAGCCTCCAGGTCCACGTCCACCGCCGCGGTGGGCGCGAAGCCCCGGCCGCCCAGGCGGACCAGGAAGGTGTTGTCGCCCAGGGAGTCATCGAACACGCCCCTCGCCAACGGGAAGCGCTGCTCCGGCTGGTGCCCCAGGGTCCACGGGTCGTCCCGCTCACGTTCGAACCCCGGGGCCTTCGTCTCATCGGGGAGGGGCACGGCGCTCGCCTCGCCGCCGTCCGCCATCGCGGGCACGGTCCAGAGCCTGCCCTGGAAGCGCACGATGCCCGCCTCCACGTCCGCCCCCAGCGCGTTCTGCACGACGAGCCCGTCCTGCGCCTTGCGCACGGTGAGCCGCGCCCGCGACGGGAGCACCGCCACCTCGCCCCACTCACGGTAGGTGCGCGAGGGCAGGAAGCTGTCGCGCAGCGCCATCCCCTGCGTCCAGTCCAGGAAGCGCGGCGGGTCTTCCGGCTCCGGGGTGGCCAGCAGCACGCTGGAGGCGGGCATCGTCACCCCCTCCTCGGCGAGGTTGGCGTACCAGGCGGTGAGCCCCACCGTCACCGCGCGCGAACGCTCGCGGTCCAGCAGCGTGAAGCTGTAGCGCGCGGAGTGCACGCGGAAGCCGTCCACCAGCACCGACCAGGCCACCAGCGACAGACACGTGACGGCCGCCAGCGTGGGCACGGCGACGAGCACCGCCAACGGCCCCTTGCGCCGGGCGAGCATCAACCCACCGGGCCCCACCGCGAGGGTGAAGAGGAAGATGAGCAGCATGAAGCGGCCCACGGGCGCGCGCGCGCTGGCCAGCAGCGGCAACATCCCGTCACGCAGGAGGCTGCTGCGGTCCCAGCGCGGTGGCGGCCCCGCGGGCACCACCGCGCTCGTCGCCGTCGACGCGTCCTCCACGAGCTTCTGCCCACAGGTCTGGAACCTGTGGCAGTCACGGAACTGGCGCACCTGGCCGAAGCCGTACGGCGACCGCTCCGCCCCGAAGTCCTGGATCAACGGGAAGTGCCGGCGCGGGTTGGCCGGAGGATGGGCGAGCACCAGGTTGCCACCGGACAGCGCGAAGGATTCCAGCACGGCCCAGACGTCGTCGGGCACCTCCTCCGGCGGCGCCGTCACCAGCACCGCGTCGTAGCCCACGTACGCGGCCAGCTCGCGCGGCGCCACGCGGGCGTCGAGGAAGCGCGTGGCGAGGAGCGGCTCCTGGCCATCCCCCGTCCGGCCCAACCGGGTCGCGCTCTCGAAGGACTTCACGTCCCCCAGCACCATCACGCGCGCGCCCTGGTAGCTGTCCAGGTAGAAGCCCTCCGTGGCGGTGGGCATCCCGGGTGAGTCCATGCGGAGCTGTCCGGACTGGAGGTCCGCGGGCAGCAGCAGGTAGGTGACGACGCGCTCGCGCGGCCCCAGTTGGAGTGAGCGCTCCGTGATGCGTCCCTCCGCATGGATGGACAGGCGCACCGGGCGCGGCTGGCCGCTGCTGTTGTGCACCGTCACCTGGATGGGGGTGTAGCCCCGCTGCGGCACCAGCGTGACGGAGCGCAGGGTCGCCTTGAGGTCGCCCTTCTCGGGGAAGGTCTCGGGTGTCTCCACCACCTCGCGGTAGCCGCCCGCCCTCTCCTTTTCCGTGTCCGTGTCCGAGCCCGTCAGGGCCTCCGCCGCCACGGCCACTTCGGCCGCCGCCTCGGGCACGGGAGTGGGCACCGCCACTTCGGCGGCGCCCGCGAGCGCCGTCCAGAGCAGGGCCATGGCGAGCACCGGGCTCCGGGGCACGCGGCTAGCCACGGGGCACCTCGGGGATGGCCTTGAGCAGCTCGCGCACCACGTCCGGCGCGGTCACCTTCTCCAGCGAGGCCTCGTAGGCCAGCACCAACCGGTGGTTGAGCGCGGCGGGCGCGGCGGCCACCACGTCGTCGAAGCCCACGTTGGGCCGGCCGTGGAGGAGCGCGAGCGCACGGCCCGCGGCGGCGAGGGCCAGCGCCGCGCGGGGGCTCGCGCCGAAGCGCACGAAGCGGCGCACGGCGTCCGGAGCGGAGGCCTGGCGCGGGTCGGAGGCCTCCACCAGCCGGCCGATGAAGTCCGCCACCGGCCCGGGCAGGTGCACGCGGTCCACGGCGGCGAACAGGCGGGACAGGCCCTCCGCGTCCAGGACGGGCTCCTGCGCGGGAGGTGCCCCGCGCACGCGCGTGGTGAGCAGCGTGCGCAGCGTCTTCGCGCCCACGGGGGGCACGAGGATGCGGAAGAGGAAGCGGTCCAGCTGCGCTTCGGGCAGCGGGTAGGTGCCCTCCAGCTCGATGGGGTTCTGGGTGG